>CAMDOH010000015.1 GCA_945903605.1 Akkermansia muciniphila | reverse complement strand
CCGGTGCCCGTGTACGAAACCAAATGGGGCATCAACGAGACCGTCGTGAAAGGCGAAGTCATCACCACGCTGCAACAGGTCGCCAAGGAAATGAAACTGCCGAGCATCGACCTTTACGCCGCACTCAGCGGCAAAGCGGCGCTGTTCCCCGACAAGATCCATCCCAACGCCGCCGGTGCGAAAGTCATCGCTGAGACCGTCGCCAAGGCGCTCAAGCCGTAACGGGAATTTGGCGACTCACTGGCGCATGGGGCCGGAACGGTTCTTGGCGTTCAACGTCACGATCGGGTCATCGGCCACATGCACCCACACGTGAACGTGCGGTGCGCCGCGCCAATGCCAGACGAACGCGGGGCCTTCCAAACGCCAGTTGTCCCAGATCTCGTCTTTGCCCAAATCATCGGCGCGATAAAAACTCAGGTGACATTTATCAAGGCCGCCCTGTTTCTTGAGCGCGGCCACGGCTTCATCCACATCGCTTTGCCGGAAGGGTTCGAGCAAGAGGCGCAGCACTTTTTGTAGATGCTCCTTTTGATCGCGCGCCATGTCCGCCACGGCGACGCCCGTGAATTTTCCCTTTGCGCCTTGGAAAGCGACCTCGCCCTCATCGGGCGCCGTCGGCAAAAGCGCCTGCGCGCGCAGTTTGCCATCGAGCATCCGGTACAGTTTGTTGGCCTCCAGTGCCTGATGCCAGAACACGTTGTCCGGGTGGCCGGGCTTTTCAAAATAACCGCTGGAACCTTCGTGCCCGTACATGATGGGCCCCGCGAACGCGACATGATCCTCCGAGTTGCCGTCGCAACGAATGGTGCCGTGGCGACCGGTGAGCACGAACTCGAATTTGCCCGCGCCGGGCGTGCCGAAGATCGCGATGCCCTGCTTGAGTCCCCATCCGCCGAGATCGTCCTTGAACTGCTGATCGAACTTCGCCACCCAATCCGGATTCACCAACCCCTTCCAGATCTCGCGGATGAGTGCCTGCTGATCGCGAGTGTAAAAGCTGCTCGTGATCGCCTGCGGCGTGATGCGCCAGTTGTTGGAGATGTGCGCGCGCAGAAGGCCATTGGCGCTGCGATGTTCCCACGGGAAACACACGCCCTTGCGCTGCTTCTCGTCGAAGGAATCAAAGAGCCGTTTGACAAGCGTCTCAGATTTGGGCAACGCGACGTCCGGCGCGCCCAACACGGGAGCCGCAGCGGCGGCCACGGCGAGAGCACTGGCACTGGTGATAAAATCCCGTCGGGTTTGAGTGGGGTTATTCATGATATGAAGTGCTGTGGAGTTAAGAGAGGATAGAGAACCACCCACGACACGCAACGGGATAATGGCGGCTGCACCACGGCTTGCATCCAATCGCGGATGACTTCATCATCGGGCACACATGAAACCATTCCGCTTCCTCCTTGTTCTGGCCGCGTTCGCGATGGCCGGTTTTGCCGCTGAAACGAAACCTGCGCCCGCTGGTCAGCGCGTGTTTGTCACCGCGCACAGTTTCCACATCTTTGTTGCGCCCCGGTTCGCGCCGCTGGCCAAGGCCGCCGGCATCGAGGGTCACACGCTCGCGGGTTCGCAGATGATTGGCGGCTCGAAAGTCATCCAGCACTGGTATCTGCCGGAAGACAAAAACGAGGCCAAGGCCGCGCTCGTCGCCGGTACGGTGGATGTGCTCACGATGTCGCCCCATGTGTATATGCCCGATGAAGGCATCGACCAATACGTGGAGCTGGGTGTGAAACACAACGCGAAGTTGCGCGCGCTCGTGCAACATTCGTGGACGCCGTGGGACGGCTGGGTGGGCGACGAAAAGGTCGTTAAGAATGAGGATCGCGACACGCGGCCGCTGGATAAAGTGCGCGTCGCCAACAAGCGCTGGCGCGAATTGATCGAGGCGCAAGTGGGCGCGCTCAATAAAAAAGTGGGCCGCGATGCCGTCCACATCGTGCCCGTGGGCGATGCGGTGATGAAGCTGCGCGAACTCATTGCGGCGGGCAAAGCGCCTGGATTGACGAAGCAGACCGACCTTTTCACCGACCAGATCGGCCACGGCAAAGCGCCCGTTCTGGCACTCGCCACCTACTGCAACTTCGCCTGCATCTACGGCGTGTCGCCCATGGGATTGAAGGATAGCGAGCCGGCGCTGGACAAGATCAGCCCCGAACTCAAACCGCTCCTGCAAAAGATAGCCTGGGAAACCGTCATCGCCTATCCGCACTCCGGCGTGAAAGCCCCCGTGCAACAGTAAATGAACCGGCACATCGGCTGGTTAATCGGCGCGATCGGATTTGTTTGCGGTACGATACACGCCGCAGATTCTCTGTTGCCTGCCAAGAGCGGATTTCGTCAGCCGGACGCCAAACTGCACCCCAATGTTTTCGTTTGGACGGACACCTGCAATGTGCACGTCATCCGCGAAGGTGATTCGGCACTCTTGATTGACCTCGGCGATGGCAGCGTGCTCGATCATCTTGGCGAGTTGGGCATCAAGCGTGTCGAGTGGGTGCTCTTCACCAGTCATCATCGCGAGTTGTGTCAGGGGTTTCCTCGGCTGTCGAAATGGAACGCGAAAGTGGCTGCACCCGATTTCGAGCGCGCTCTCTTCGAGAAGCCCACTGACTTTCGCAAGATGAAGGTGCGATTGGGCGATGCCTTCACCATTCACGGCACCAGTTATGTTCGCCCGCCAATCCAGCCCATCCCGTTGGATCAGACATTCAAAACCATGGACACATTCCAGTGGCGCGGGCACGAGCTGTGGTGCGTGAGCACGCGCGGCAATAGTCCCGGTGGAATGTCGTATATGCTCAAGCAAGGCGGGCGCTGGCTGGGATTCACCGGCGACTTGATGTTAGAAGGCGCGAAGCTGAACACCTGGTTCGACTCGGAGTGGGATTATGGATTCGCGGCAGGAGTTTGGGCGCTGGCCAATTCCGCTGCGCAAGTGCAGGGCTACGATCCGGCGTGGATGTTGCCAGCTCATGGCGCGGCTATCCGTGAACCGGCAAAGTTGCTGGGCGAATTCCAAGAGAAGATTTACAAATTCGAACGGTTGTATGTGCGCGGCTATCCAGTTTCCACTTTCGCTGGCGCGGTGCAGGATCGGGTCTCGCGTCCCACCGTCGTGCCGCATGTTTGGCAGGTCTCGCCACACTTGTATAAATTTCGTGGGCCGGGTTTCTTCCCTAACTTCTATCTCATCGTGGCTGATAGCGGCCGCGCGCTGGCGATAGATTGTGGCCTGTTGCAAACCAATGTGCTCGACACGGCACTGGCCGGCATGAAGCAACACCTCGGTTTGAAACAGGTCGATGCGATGATTCCCACACACATGCACGGCGACCATTTTCTTCAAGGCCCCTATCTGCGCGAGAAACATGGAGCGAAACTTTGGGCGCTCGATCGCATGGGCCCCGTGTGCGAGCACCCGGAATGGTTCGACTATTGCGCGCCCATCCAATCGTATGGGATCGGCGTGGACAGTGTGCGATTCGATCGGCTGTTCAAGTCGGGAGAAGTGCTCAATTGGGAGGGTTTCAAATTCAACATCGATTGGATGCCCGGCCAGACGGAATTCGCGCTCTGCGTGAACGGAGTGATCGACGGCAAGAAAGTGGCTTTCACCGGCGATAATATTTTCGGCGATCCAGATGACCCGAAACAAAACGGCCATGAAGCGATGGTCGCCCACAACAGCGCCGTCCTCGAAGAAGGCTACATTTACGGAGCGGAATTCCTCAAGCGACTCAAGCCGGACATGCTGCTCGGCGGCCACTCGTATGTGATGAATAAGCCGGAGAAGTTCATCGAGCGCTACCGCATTTGGTCCTACGACATGCGCGATGCCTTTCGCACGCTAAGCTCTCAGGAAGATTACCGCTATTGGTTCGACCCATTCTGGGTGCGCGCCCAGCCGTATCGCTCCACATTACGCAAAGGCGAAAGCATCGAGATCGCGACGCATGTCCGAAACTTTTCGACGCGCGTGCAGACTCACCGCATCGAAATCCACACGCCGTCCGGACTGGTGGCCGAACCGTCCGTGATCGAAGGCAGACTGACCAGCGAAGAACGAAAACCCTTTCCCATCCGAATCCGCGCGACGGCTGCAGCCAAGCCGGGCGTCCACATCATCGGTCTGGACATCACCCGCGACGGCAAACGCTACGGCGAGTTGTTCGACTTCGTGGTTGAGATCCAGCCTTGAGCGAATTCCCGCATCGAAGATGCGCGGGCAACACTAAGCAGCCTTGGCTGGCTTGGATTCCAACGCGTGGATGAGGCTCTCGAAAATCAACCGGCCATCCGTGCTGCCGAGTAGCGACTCGCTGGCGCGCTCGGGATGCGGCATGAGTCCGGCCACATTGCCGCGTTCGTTGCAGATGCCAGCGATGTTCAAAAGCGAGCCGTTCGGGTTCGCCGCATCGGTCAACGCACCGCTGGCATCGCAGTATTGCCAGAGGACTTGCTGATTAGCCTGCAACTTTATCAGCGTCTCTTCGTCCGCAAAATAGCAACCATCGCCGTGGGCAACCGGTACGCGCAGCACTTTGTCAGCGGGAATCTTGTTCGTGAAGGCCGAGCCTGTCGTGGCGGTCTTGAGATGAATCGTCTCGCAACGGAATTGGAGCGAGCGATTGCGCACCAGCGCGCCGGGCAAAAGATGCGCTTCGCAAAGAATCTGGAATCCGTTGCAAATGCCGAGCACGTGACCGCCATTATCGGCGAATTGTTTCACGGCCTGCATCACGGGACTGAAGCGCGCGATGGCGCCGGTGCGAAGATAATCGCCGTAACTAAAACCGCCGGGCACGAGCACGGCATCCACGTCGCCGAGCGTCGTCTCTTTGTGCCAGAGCAGCCGCGCGGAATGGCCGAGCACATTTTGGAGAACGTGGACGGCGTCCTGATCGCAGTTCGAAGCGGGAAATTGGAGGACGGCGAAATTCATTCGATCTCGAAACGATAATCCTCAATCACGGGGTTGCTGAGAATCTTATGACAGGCATCGTCGATCTGTTTGTGCGCCGCTTCCTTGTCCGTGCCACTCAACTCCACCTCGATGTACTTGCCGACATGGACCGCGCCGACGCCGATGTAGCCCATGTGCTCGAGGGCGTTTTGGACAGACTTGCCCTGTGGATCCAGGACTGCCTTTTTGGGAGTGATGACGATTTTGGCTTTCATGTCGCTGCTGTCGCGGCCGTTTGGTTTCGCGCGCTCGGAAGGTTTAGAGGTGTTCCGAGTCGCGATGCGAGCCGAATTTGCTCACACAAAAACGGCCGTGCAGGTTGACAGGCGAGTGTGGCCTGTTGAAATCAGCTCGTGCAAAGGCGCGTGACATTTTCTGACTGGGGCCGATCGCTGGCCATCGCGTGCGCCATTTTATTTTTCACAGGCACGGTGCAGGCACACAAGACGCGCGATAGTTATCTGAGCCTCACGGTCAAACGCGGTGTCGTGGAGGGCCGATGGGATGTCGCGTTGCAGGATCTCGACCAAGTGTTGCCGATGGATAACAACAAAGATGGAACGGTGACTTGGGACGAGTTGCGCGTGCACGAACCTGCCATATCGAACTTCATTCTGACCAATCTCACGCTGCGCTCCGGCCCGTTCACCGCGCGAATGGTGCCGAAGGAAACAAAGTACGAAGCGCACGAAGATGGAATTTACAGTGTCCAGATTTTCACTGCGGAAGGGTTGGGAACCCCCGATCAGATTGACGCGCATTACCAATTGTTCGCGACGCATGATTTGTTGCACCGCGGCATTTGTCGTCTCTCAGTGGAACTCGAATCAGGCAAGCCACCTTTGGTTTTGACGACCATCTTTGGTCCCGCTTATCCGCAACATAGTTTCAAACTGCGCAGGCAATCTTGGTTCGCTGGCTTTATCGCGTTCGGACGCGAAGGCGTTCATCACATGTGGACGGGCTGGGATCATTTGCTTTTTCTGTTGGCGCTTTTGTTTCCGGCTGTGCTGCGGCGGGACAATGAAACTTGGAAGCCAGTGGATTCGTTTCGTCCGGCATTGATCGAAGTGGTGAAAATCGTCACAGCGTTCACACTCGCGCATTCGGTGACGCTGACATTGACTGCGATGGGCTGGGTGCGTGTGCCGACGCGATTGACGGAAGGAATCATCGCGGTGTCGGTGGCGGTCGCGGCGCTGAACAACATCTGGCCGATCCTCAGCGACCAAAAATGGATGGCAGCGTTTGGATTCGGCCTCGTTCACGGTTTTGGTTTTGCAAGTGCGCTTGGCGGAATCGAGCTGTCGGGTACTGAACTTGTTTCGAGTCTGGCGGGATTTAATTGCGGTGTGGAGGCGGGACAACTTGCTGTGGTGGCCGTCATTTTCCCGCTGGCGTATCTAATGCGAAATACATCATTTTACCAAGTGGGAGTGTTGCGAGTGGGGTCGCTCTGCGTGGTGATCCTTGCTTTGTACTGGACGGTGGAGCGGTTCTGGCTCACTGCTGATGGAACGCCGTTGTTGAAGGGCTGACATGACATCGATTATCTCACCACTGCCAGTGATCAAGTTTTCCGCTCGCGACGCAGAGCGTTTCTGGGAAGTCCCCGTGTTGTTCGAGGATGAACATTTGTTGGCCTTGGACAAACCTGCTGGACTGCCGGCCACACCAGATCGATTCGACCGGAAGCGTCCAAACGTTTCGGAACTACTGCATCAAGGAATTGTCAGCGGCGCGAAGTGGGCAACGAAGCGCGATATTCGTTATCTTGTCACCACGCACCGGCTGGATGCTGAGGCATCGGGTGTTCTGTTGCTGGCGAAAAACAAAGCGGCGCTGGTTCATCTCTGCAACCAATTTGGCCAGCAGAATCCGCACATCACTTACACGGCGTTGTCCAGCGGACAACCGGAGGTGATGAAGAACACGGTCGATTCTGGGCTGGTGCCGCATCCCCTGCGACCAGAATTGCAAATGGTGAATTCGAGGTTGGGCAAGAAGGCCATCACGAATTATGAGGTTTATGAATTGCTACCGGGCTATTGCTTGATCCGCGTGATTCCGTTGACGTCGAGGCCGCACCAGATCCGCGCGCACTTGAAACATGTGGGGTTACCCATCGTGGGCGATACGCTTTATGGCGGCTCCCATTTATACCTTTCGAGTTTGAAACATAGTTACCGCGAGAAGCCCAACTCACCGGAACAACCGCTCATCCGTCGGCTGGCGCTGCATGTGGAATCGCTGCGCGTGAAACATCCGGTCACGGGCGCGGAACTTTGCATCGAGTCGCCGCTGCCGAAGGATTTCTTGGTGGGGCTGAAATATTTGCGGAAGTATTCGCGAGGCGGACCAACTGTTTAATCGCGAATACGGAGCTGATATTGCGGGGACATCTGGCTGTTGTTTTCCGGATAGGGAATCGTGTTGTACTGCCAGTTCACCCGGATGCGGTAGTAAAGATTGGTGACGGTTTTATCGGCGGGGATCAGTGCCTCCCACCGGTTTTTCATCAAGAGAGTCTTCTGCATCGTGTAAACATTTGTGCCGATGATGACGATGGGCTTGATGGATTCGTGACGCAGCGCCTGCTCGTTGGATTCCCAAATCAATTCCACGGGGTACAGGCCGGTCGGTGTGCGCGGGTGCTCGCGCAGGGTGAGATTGGAAAGATTGTACGTCACGCAACCGATCGCGGACACGGCGACAAGAATGGCAAGGAGAACCCGTTTCATCGCGGCCATCCTCTCCAATCGTTGCTGGGATTGTAAAGGCCATTCCCAGCGCAGGGTTTTCGTTTGACCACCACCAAAGCGAGCGGTTACTTTCGCCGCCCTACTAAATCAATTATGATTGGAACTGTACGCAAACATCAGGGCTGGCTTTGGATCCTGATTATCATAGCGATTGTTGTCAGCTTCGTGATTTATTTCACGCCCAACGTGGACCTTTTTGGCCTTCGCGGGCGCGGCGATGGCGGCAGAAGCATCCCTGCGGAGTTGGCGAATGCGCAACAAGAAGTGCTGATCGGTTACGTGCTGCGAGGATTTACTTCATTCGACAGATTGCCGGGCATCGATATCGATGGCGACAATACCAATGACATCAGCCGGGTGACGTTTGACGCGAGAATGCGAATGGCCCAATTGGAACAGGCCAATCGCAACGGCATCCAAATCAGTGATGAAGCGCTGGAAAAGGAAATCCGGAACATTCAGATTTTCCAAGATCGGGCTGGGGAATTTTCGATCAAGGCCTACGAACAATTCGTCAACCGCATGCTCCCCAACTCCGGACTCACCGAGGCCGACCTGCACCGTTTCCTCAGATCCCAATTGGCGATCAAGCGACTATCGGATTTGCAGGCCATTGTCGGTGGAATGGTCTCACGCGAATCCGCCGAACCCCTCTTCAGACAGCAAAACGAGGAACTCACCACTGAAACCATCCATTTCGCCACGAGCAATTTCACAGCCTCGGTCACCAACTTCACCGACTTGTCGAACTTCTACACAAACAAAGGCGCATCGTACCGCATACCCGATCGCGTGAGTGTGGACTACGTTGTATTCGCCTACTCCAACTTTGCCGCGCGTGCCGAACTGGGCATTGCCAACATCACCAACATCGTCGATGCCGTGTACCAGCGGGATGGAACCAACAGTTTTAAGGACACCAACGGAATTGTCTTGGCGCCCGAAATAGCCAAATCGCAAATCAAAACCCAGCTCCTCAACAACGCCGCCCAGCCCACTACCAAAAAGGCGATGATTGATTTTGCCAACGCCCTTTACAGCCGCCCGCAAACCAATGCGGAAGGCAAACCTCTGCTGCCGACCCAGATTCTGAGAGAAGCTGTAACAGCATCCGGCACAAATTATCCCGGACTGATCGTAAAACGAATCGAAGTCGCCCAAACCGACACCACCAACAGCCTGCCGCCACGAATCGTCGCAAGAGCATTTGAACTGAACACCAACGCCCCGATTTCTGAGCCTCTCGTTGCTCAAGACGGACTCTACCTTCTCGCCTTCGACAAAAAGACACTGGGTTTCTTGCCGGGATTCGAGTCGCTAGATGTAGCGAAGAAAGAGACGCTCAAAAAAGATTTCGTTCAGGAACGCGCACAGGAAGTCGCTCGCAAAGCGGGACAGGCGGCACGCGATGGCATTGTTTCATCACTCGCCAAAGGCCAGACTTTTAGTAATGCCTGCGCCACTCTCAAATTCACTTCCGTCACCAACCCCTTGTTTTCTTCTACGACGAGACAACTGGAAGGCATCGACCCACGCGCGAGCCTCGCCGAAATTCAACAGGCCATCGAAAGCATGCTCGCTGAAAATCAACGCACCCAGCAGACCAACAAGGTCGCTGCCTTCACGGAAACTGCCACGGGTGGATTCATCGTTCACTTAACTCGGCAGCAGCCTCCCAGCGCGGAAAAGACTGCCAAAGAATTGCCTGCATTCATCGATCGTCAACGCGATTTTGGAAAGCGCATCGCCCTCTTTGCCTGGCGCGAGGCTGAAGAACAGAAACTTCAATCGATCATCCGAGCTGAACTGAAGGCGAATCCCTCGAAAGATTAAAGTCTGTCCGCCCGGACTCGATGGCGTGAACGACTAGTCTTCCTCAAAATCGCTCCGCATCTGCCTCGTCATATACGGCCTCACAAAGCCGTAAATGAGGTACGAAAAGAAAATGACCGGCATCACCACCGGCACTGCTTTTTCCCAAAGGATGAAGAAAAACCCGATCACCAGCGCCATGATCACCACTTTGCTGAACGAACTCGTCGCGCGCCAATCGAATTTCTTGAACGTTGGATAACGGACTTTGCTCACCATCAGGACAGAAAGAAACACCATCAACAATGGCAACGCGTAGCGCCAGTTGCCCTGTTTGAACTCCTTCTCATCCCACCAAATCAGGAACAGCGTGATCGAAGCCACTGCGCCTGCGGCGACGGGAATGGGGCAGCCGATAAATTCCTTTCCGTTGCTCGGATCAGGCTGCGTCGCCAGACAGTTGAACCGCGCCAGACGAAATGCGCCACAAAGCAGGTAAATCGACGAGATGAACCACCCGATCTCCGGATGACCTTGAAACATACTGATCCCCGATTCCGGTCCAAAAACTTCCTTCAGCACGATGCGGTGCACCAAAAACGCAGGCACCACTCCGAACGAAACCACATCCGCCAGTGAATCAAACTCGCGCCCGAAGGCGCTATCTCCCCCGCTCCATCGCGCCACCCGGCCGTCGAGCATGTCAAACACACACGCCAACAAAATCAGCAACAACGCATTCTTGATGTCCACATAGCCATTACTGAGATCGGCCCCGACAATTTTGGTCAGAGCCAGAAACCCGCAAAACAGATTTCCCGCCGTGAGCAGATTGGGGAGCAGATAAATCTTCAACGGCTGACCCTCTCCATTTTCCGTCTCAGCCGGCTTCGATACAGGCGCATTCGAAGCAGTCGGATCATTTGCTGGCATGCGAGGCGCACAATATATCATTGCCAGCACTGGGAAAAGCCGAAAGAAATCCCCGCTGCTACGATTGAACTTGCAGCACTCGCGTATGACCGAACAATCATTTGACCTCGTTATCATCGGGGCGGGGCCAGGAGGCTACGTCACAGCCATCCGCGCCGCGCATCGCGGGCTGCGTGTCGCCCTCATCGAAGCTGCCGCACCGGGCGGTGTCTGCCTTCACACCGGCTGCATTCCGACAAAAACAATGGTCGCCAGCGTCGGGTTGTTCCGACAGGCGCGCGCCGCTGCTCAATGGGGAGTGAACATTGCCCAGGCCGAAGCTCAACTCTCGACCCTGCGCGAACGCCGTCACAAAATTGTCCAGCAACTTGCCAAAGGCGTGCAGATGTTGCTCGCCAAAAATGCCATCACCCTTTTCAACGGACGCGGTGCCTTTTGTGACAGCCGCACTGTGGAAGTCCGAAATTCTACGGGCGAATCCATCGCGAAGCTCACCGCCACGCGCGCGATCGTCATCGCCACCGGCTCGCGTCCTGCTGATCTTCCGATTGCAATTCGCGACGGCAAGTCGATTCTGAACAGCGACGATCTTCTCGAACTCGCCGATCTTCCTCCCTCGCTTCTCATCATCGGCGGAGGCTACATCGGCTGCGAATTCGCCAGCATCTTCGCCGCACTCGGCAGTCAAGTGACCGTTGTCGAGGCCGCTGACCGTTTATTGCCGGGAATGGATCGTGACCTCGGCACAGCCTTGCTACGCAGCTTCAAAGCCTCTGGCATCACTGTGCATCTCGGCCAAACCGCGAGAAGCTCGCGGATTGCTGCCGGAGTGGAATTGACTTTGGCCGACGACAAAACTGTCACTGGCGACAAACTGCTCGTCGCTGTCGGTCGGATCTCCAACACCGAAGGTCTGGGATTGGAGAACGTGGGTGTAGAATTGCAGGGACGCAACATTGGAGTGAACGACTCGATGGAAACGAGTGCGCCGCACATTTACGCCGTCGGCGATGTCACCGGCAAGATGGCGTTGGCGCATGTGGCCACGGCGCAGGGCCGGGTCGTCATCGAAAATCTACTCGCGCCCGACCAACCCCGGCAGGCGATGAATTACGATCAAATTCCAGCCGCCGTTTTTACTCATCCAGAAATATCGACGGTGGGGTTGACTGAAGAAGAAGCAACCCGGCGCGGGTTGTCCATCCGCGTCGGCCGGTTTCCGTTCGCGGCCATCGGCAAGGCGTTGGCAGCCGGCGAAACTGAAGGATTCGTGAAACTCATCGCCGATGCGGAAACAGGCAAGATGTTGGGTGGCCATATCATTGGCGGGCACGCCTCCGAACTCATCGGCCAAGTCACACTGGCAGTCAAATTGGGCGCCACGGCACAGCAACTCACCGAAACGATCTTCGCGCATCCGACATTGAGTGAAGCCATTCTCGAAGCGGCTGAAGGTATTTTCCATCGGCCCACACACGGCTCCGGTCGCGCATGAAAAACATCGTCTATTTCGATTTGGAAACGCAGCTCTCGGCCACCGAAGTGGGCGGGTGGAATAATATCTCAAAGATGCTCATGAGCATCGGCGTGACTTACAGTACGGCCACGGGTGCGTACGAGATTTACGATGAGAAGCGGGTGGACGCACTCATTGACGAATTGCAAAAGGCAGATTTAGTCGTGGGCTACAACCACATCCGATTCGACTACGAAGTGCTTCATCATTACACCGCGCTCGATTTGCGGCAGATCCCATCGCTCGACATGCTGCTGGAATTGCAGAAAACGATGAGCCACCGGCTCTCGTTGGACTCCATTGCGACAGGAACACTCGGCGTGCAGAAAACTTCCGATGGTTTGCAGGCGTTGCGTTGGTATCGCGAAGGTCGCCTTCGAGACATCGCTGAGTACTGCTGTTTCGATGTGAAGATCACACGACTCGTTCACGAATATGGCCTCGAAAAACGCCAGCTTCATTACGTAGACCGCTTCGGAAAAAAGCAAACGGTGGCTGTCCAGTGGTGAATCAACGGCCGGCGGCGTGCCGGATGATTTCTTCCAACGAAATCGTCGGCCGAAAGCCAGTGAGTCTCTCCAGCTTCGCGATGGAAGGTCGGCGACGACGCATTTCTTCAAAGCCCGGCCCATAAGCCACGTTGTACGGAACCAGTTCAATCGACGATTTAGACCCCAAAGTCTGCCGGACAGTCTCGGCGAGATTGGCAATACTGATCTCGCAGTTGCCGCCGACATTCACGACTTCTCCGCGCGCTGCCGGACAGCGCTGTAATCGGACCAACGCCTCGACCACATCGCGCACATCGCAGAAACAGCGCGATTGTGCGCCGTCGCCGAAAACGCGGATGGGCTTGTCCGAAAGTGCGGACTCGATAAATCGCGGCAAGACCATTCCATAACGGCCCGTTTGTCTCGGCCCGACTGTGTTGAAAAGGCGCGCGACGACCACGGGCAACTCTTCGGAACGAGCATAAGCCAGCGCCATGAATTCATCCATCAGCTTCGAACAGGCGTAGCCCCAGCGAGTCAGATTTGGCGGGCCGATTTGCAAATCGTCAGTCTCGGAAAATTCCAATCGCTCACTTTTTCCGTAGACCTCGGAGGTGGAAGTCAGCAGCAGCGGAACTTGTTCCTGCGCGGCAGCGGACAGAATCTTTTCTGTTTCGACGAGATTGTTCGCCAGCGTCTGAACGGGATTGTTGATGACCAGTTCAACGCCGACCGACGCCGCCAGATGATAAATACATTCCGCGCCGGCAATCTCGCGGCGCAAATCGGAAACTTCAGAGACCTTTGAGGCGATGACGGCCAGTGAGGGATGACTGCGAACGCTTGATAAATTTGAAAGGTTGCCGGTTGAGCAATCATCAATCACGACGACCGCGCGACCATCAGCAAGCAGCCGTTCGACGAGGTGTGAACCGACAAAACCAGCGCCTCCGGTGACAATGACTTTCGGAAGGTCTGCCTTTTGAATCACTGCAATGCCGATGCGACGGCCACGGCGAGTTTTTGCCGGTACTCTGGAGTGGCAATGCGCCGTGACTCTTCGGGGTTGGATAGATAGCCGCCCTCGATCAAAATGGCCGGCCTCTTCTGTGTCTTCAATACCGTCATGAATCGAACTCTGCGGACTCCGCGATCGGCCATCTCACACTGTTCAATCATCGATTTATGAATCACCGCAGCCAATTGAACATTGCGCGTGTCGTACTGGTTGTTCACGAGCGCCACCTTCGGTTGATCGGCCGGCCCGCGAGTCAGATGCGCCGGCACACCGACAGGCGCGATGCAGTACGTCTCGAGTCCCTGCACTTCTGGCGAGGCATGATTGAAATGAAGGCTGATAAAGAGTGCGGCCTTGTTTTTGTCGGCAAAGGCGACACGCTCTTCGAGTGACACCTCGGAATCTTTCGTGCGCGTGAGATGCACTTTCCATCCGCGCGCTTCCAATAACGGTTTCAGGCGCAGTGCCCAGTCGAGGGTCAGCTCCTTTTCCAGTTTCTGGTCGTGCACGCTTTTCGTTCCGTGATTATCCTTGCCGTGCCCCGGATCAATCACGACCACGCGCCCCAATTGCGGCAACCGCCCCATCAACGGCTCCATGAGTTTTTGAATGTCGATCTGATGCACATAGAGGTGCTCTTGAAAAAACTTTGTCGAGAAACCCAGCCAAAACTGCGCGCCTTGCCATTCACCACGTCGATCGTTGGCCATCAACTCGACCGTTTGTCCAGCGATGGACAATCGATGAACGACCGTTTGACCTTCTTTGAACCGGCTGAACTCGGCTTTGCCGCGCGACATTCCCCAAGCCTCGAACGAAACCCAATCATTTCCCAAAACGCGATGCTTCAATGTCGGCACTGGCAGGTTGGGCAACTGCACCCGATTGGACACCGTCCTCACCGGCGGCGGCGTCACCGGAGGTTTCACGACAACTGGCGGAACCACAGGCTGTGGCGGGCGCGGCGGTTGAACGACCACCGGAGGACTCGGCCTCACCGGCGGCAACGGCACGGGCGGCTGAACTGGATAAACTACCGGTGGCCGAATTGGAGTCTGTGGAATCCCAATGGAAATCGGTGGAGAATCCTGAACACTCGAGCAGGCGCTAAAGAAAAGTCCCGATGAGATCGCAGCCAAAACCAGCCACATCCGTTGCCCCCTCGAATTCTTCAAGCGAGTGGATTCTGCACGCAAACCAAAACGGCGTCGAGTCAAAAGCCATTCGCTTGCTCAAGCCTGCGCTGTCCGTCATATTCCCCGCGCTGCAATCATGAAAATTCTGGTCGCCATCACAGGAGCCACAGGCGCGCTCTATGCCCAGCGTCTGCTCGACAATCTGGATCCTCAACTGCACGAAGTTCATCTGGTGTTGAGCAACTACGCACACCAAGTCATCGGCGTTGAATTGCCCGATGGCTTGCGCCTCCGTGAAGGCGTCTGCCAGCACTCGCTCAAAAGCATGAACGCTCCATTCGCCAGTGGATCCAATCCTCCCGACGCGATGGTCATCATCCCCTGCACCATGGGAACGCTCGGCCGTATCGCCCACGGATACAGCGAGGATGTACTGCTCCGTGCCGCCGATGTTTGCCTCAAAGAAAAACGGAAACTCATTCTCGTCCCACGCGAAACTCCGCTGAGCCTCATCCACGTGAAGAATTTCGAACTACTCCTGCTCGCCGGCGCTACCATCCTGCCGGCAAACCCCTCCTACTACGCTGGTCCTGCGAGCATCATCGATGTGGTGGACAGCGTTGTGTCGCGCGTTCTCGATCACCTCGGCATCCCCAACCAGCTTGCCCCACGCTGGCAGGAAGAGTTGGAATAATACTACCGCAACACCAACCACCGAGTTTTTCCTCCGTCCACTCACTCCACTACGTTACTCTCACCCTAATGTTGGCAATGCTTCGCAAATGGGCTGAGTTCGTTAAAATCAGCCACACGATTTTCGCCCTGCCATTCGCACTGGCCTCCATGATTCTGGCCGCGCGCGACACTCATGGCTGGCCAGGCTGGAATATTTTTCTACTCATCCTCGCCGCAATGTTATGCGCTCGCACCTGCGCGATGGCTTTCAATCGCATCGTCGACCGCAAATTCGACGCTCTCAATCCGCGCACCGCCAAACGCCATCTGCCCGCCGGCCAGATCACTTTGTTGAGCGCGTGGACGCTTTGCCTATTGAGCGCGGCAGGTCTCGTGGCAGCAGCGTGGCTTCTCAACCCACTCTGTTTCTACCTCTCACCAGTCGCCCTCTTCCTCATTTGTTTTTACTCGATGACAAAACGGTTCACCGACTTCACCCACATTTATCTTGGCCTCGCCCTGGCCATCGCACCCATCGGCGCATGGCTGGCAGTCCGTGGTTCACTCGACTTTATACCAACACCCGTTCCAGTCGGCGTATTCATCACAGGCCGACTGATCGCTCAGCACGGGTTATCCGACCTGTTACCATTGCTCATGGCCATCATCGTCATTTTCTGGCTCATCGGGTTCGACATCATCTACGCTATTCAAGACATTGAATTTGACCGCAAACACGGATTGCACTCACTCGTCGTGCGATGGGGCACCGACAACGCCTTGAAGATTTCGCTACTCGCGCATCTGATAATGAGCATGCTCCTGGCGCTCTTTGGTCTCCTTGCCGGATTCAAACTAATCTATTGGATCGGACTGGCCATCATACTGGCATGCCTCTTTGCCGAACACTGGCTTGCAAAAAAGCGTAGCTTGAACTGGGTCAACAACGCCTTCTTCCGGCTCAACGCCCTCGTGAGCATGATTTTCCTTTTTTGTGTCCTCACAGAAACAATCTTTCCCAACTTCCGCATCCTGACAAAATAATCGCGTGAACTCTTTCGCTCAACGCAGCGAACTGCGCGACTTGCACGACAAAGTAGTCGCCGGTGAACGTTTGTCGGATGCCGACGCGCTGCGCCTCTTCGAGAGCAAGGACATCAATGCCGTCGGCGCGATGGCCGATTTCGCGCGGCAACGAAAGGTCGGCAATCGCGCCAGTTACATCCTCAACCGCTACATCAACTACTCGAACTACTGCATCCTCTCGTGCCAGTTCTGTTCCTTCGCGCGCAAGAAACGCGATGCGGACGGCTTCGAGTTATCCATCGATCAGATCGTGCAGAAGGCACGTGAAGCGCTCGCGCTCGGCATCACGGAGCTGCACATCGTCGGCGGACTGCATCCGTCGCTGCCGTTCAGTTACTACGTCGATTTTCTAAAAGCGCTGAAAGCGCTCGACCCGCAGCTGCAGCTCAAATGTTTCACGGCCATTGAAATCCTTCATCTCGCGTGGCTGGCGAAGAAGTCGGTTGAGCAGACGTTGATTGAATTGAAAGAAGCCGGTCTCGCCTCGCTCACCGGTGGCGGCGCGGAAATCTTCCGCAAGGAAGTGCGCGAGCAGATCGCGCGTGGAAAAGAGAGCGCCGAGGAATATCTGGATGTCCATCGCATCTGGCACCGACTCGGCGGACGCAGCACGTGCACGATGCTTTACGGCCATGTCGAGACGCTCGCCGATCGCGTGGATCATTTGCGGCAGCTCCGCGCGTTGCAGGATGAGACGCACGGCTTCACCGGCTTTGTCGCGTTGCCGTATCAACCGGAGAATAATGGTATTCCCGTGAACACGCCGCCGACCGGTTTCGATCAACTCCGCACCCTCGCGGTGAGCCGCCTCTATCTTGATAACTTCGATCACATCACCGCCTACTGGGTCGGCATGGGACTCAAGCTCGCGCAGGTCGCGCTCAGCTACGGTGCCGATGATTTGCACGGCACGATTCTCGAAGAGCACATCTTTCACATGGCCGGCGCGAAATCTCCGCAGCTCCAGACCGAGGCAGAGATGGTGAAAGCTATTTTAGAGACCGGCCGCGTGCCGGTGCAGCGGAACACTTTTTATGAGCCGATGAAAGTGTGGGAGTCGACAACGAACGCCATTGAACCATCGCAAATCAAATCTCAAGTGCTCAAAGATAATCTGGCTACGGCATGAATCCATTCGAATCACGCAAGAAGCCGGAGAGCATTTCGCCAGATTCTGCCGAGGCAAACCGCAAGCGGTTCTGGCGGAAATCGTCCGGAAAAAAACCCGCGTCTAATCTCAACGAGCCAAAATTGATCGTGCCCAAAATTGGTTCGGTTCCGTATCTCAACGCCGCGCCGCTCACTTACGGCCTCGAAGATGAGGCGGTGATGACGGCTCCATCCAAACTCGCCGAACACATCCGCGCCGGCGAACTCGATGCCGCGCTGGTGAGCGTCACTGAAGTATTATTTCATACCGGTTACGATGTGCTCGATGGAATCGCCGTCGCCTCTCACGGCGCTGTCAAAAGCGTTTTTCTCGCCCATCTAAAACCGATGGAGGAAATTGATGTGATCTGGTGCGACACCGCTTCGCTCACCAGCGTCAACCTGCTGCGCGTGTTGCTGGCCGAACGAGGATTGAAACCCTTGTTCAAACCTTTGCCCAGCTACGAAGACGCCGATGATTATCCCGCCGTTTTGCTCATTGGCGACCCCGCACTGCGATTCGCGCACGGCAATTATCCGCATGCCATTTGGGATCTCGGGCTTGCGTGGCACAATCTCACCAAACTGCCATTTGTCTATGCCGTCTGGGCGTTGCGACGCGGTGCCCATAACGAGTCTCTTCGGAATAAACTTCGCAATGCCAAGAAACTTGGACTCGCTCAGATGGACGAACTCATTTCCATCCGACGCGAATTCACGCCGGAATTGCGCCGCGCATATCTGACCGGACATATTCGGTACGACCTCGGTGAAACAGAGAAACGCGGCCTGGCCCGATTCGTCGATCTACTCCGCTTGCACGCACAAGGTCCCGTCTACGCCCCACGCTACGTCAATTGAAGTTTGCCAGATTGTCATTCGCCACCACCACGCCCACCACATCCAGGAGCGCCCCGCTCGAATTGCCCGGCTGAACGGCGCGGGTAAAGAACAAAGCCAGACAGAAAAGTAGGGAAGCCAGCTCATGCCACTTGGCTGTGTCAATCGCAGCAAGATGCTTGGCGTTCGGCGGGGCTTGGCGGTATTCTCTTTACGGATGATTTACGATGCGTCCATTGATGCGTTACTCCAGAAGGTCTGGGAGGGTGGGCGCATTCATCTCGACGAGGCGCTGCGGCTCTATCGTCTGCCCTTGGAGGAATTGGGGGCGCTGGCCGATCGCCGGCGTCAACTCGCGCGAGCGGGTGCGCACGGCGGACGCGGCAATGAGATCACCACCTACATCGTGGATCGCAACATCAACTACACGAATGTCTGCAATGTGTATTGCAAGTTCTGCGCGTTCTATCGCACGGAGAAGGACGCGGATAGCTACGTGATCTCGCACGAGGAGATAGACCGGAAAATTGAGGAGACGATTGCGCTGGGCGGCACACAGATCCTGATGCAGGGCGGGCATCATCCCAAGCTCACCAAATCGTGGTACCTCGACCTGCTCTCGCATATCCGTGCGAAGTTTCCACAGGTGAATATCCACGGCTTTTCGCCCAGCGAGATAGTGGCGTTCGCAGACTTTTTCAGCGAGCCGGTGGAAGTGGTGTTGAAAGATTTCGTGGCGGCGGGACTCGGCAGTCTGCCCGGTGGTGGCGGCGAGATCCTCGTGGACAGCGTGCGCAACCGCATCGCGCCACTCAAAGCCAACACCGCCGATTGGATGGGCGTGATGGACACGGCGCACCGACTCGGACTGGCCAGCACGGCCACGATGATGTTCGGCCATGTGGAGAGCGTGGAGAATCGCATCGAACATCTCGAGGTGGTGCGCGCGCAGCAGGACAAATCGCTCGCGCGATTGGCGCTGGGCGACAGCACAGCGCCATTGGAAAAAGCGGCGGCTTACGCGCAAGCTTTGGAGACCGGCGCGCTGAAAGGCGGCGCGTTCACAGCGTTCATCGCGTGGACATTTCAGCCGGACAACGCGGTGTTGAAAGCCCAGACCGTCGGCGCGCACGAATATCTGCGCACACAGGCGTTGAGCCGCATCTACCTCGACAATATCCCGAGCGTGCAAAGCTCGTGGGTGACGCAGGGACAGGAGATCGGCCAGATCGCGCTGAAGTACGGCGCGAATGATCTGGGCAGCATCATGATCGAGGAGAACGTGGTGAGCGCGGCGGGCACGACCTTCCGCATGGGCGTCGCCGATATGCAACGGCTCATCCGCGACCTCGGCCTCGAACCGCATCAGCGCGACAACTGGTATCGGTTGGTGAACTGACATGAGCAACCCCGGCGCAGAACAACATTATCAAGGCGACGCCGGACGCGAATACCACGCGGTGAAACGCGGCATCCCGCCCGAGGCGTATCTCTGGGTGGCGCGGCATCGGACGCAAAAACTCGCGCCGCACATTCGCGAGACGGATGTCGTCTTCGAATACGGGGTCGGGTCAGGTTGGAATCTCGCAGCACTGAAATGCGCGCGGCGCATCGGCTGTGACGTGTCGGATTTTCTCGCGCCAACGGTCCGTGAACACGGCATCGAATTCATCATGAACTCGGGCGAAGCGAAGGATGGCTCGGTGGATGTGGCCGTTTGTCATCATACTCTCGAACATGTGGAATCGCCGCTGGCGGTGTTGCGCGAGTTGCGCCGGATGCTTCGGACTGATGGCACTTTGCTGCTTTTTGTGCCGTACGAAAATGAGTCGCGTTATCTTGCGCACGATCCGGCCGAGCCCAATCACCACCTCTACTCATGGAATGCGCAGACGCTTGGCAACTTGGTGGACGAGGCGGGTTTCACGCTGTCGAAGGTGACTGTCGGGCGATTCCGGTTCGACCGGTTCGCCGCGAATCTGGCGGTCCGCCTGCGTTTGGGAGAGACTGGATTCCGATGGCTGCGCTGGGTTGGAAACCTGATCGATCCAGAATGGGAAGTGCGGATCGTGGCGCGGCGGCGAGATTAATTCTGCTGCCAGTTCGGAGCGGAGGAAGGTTCGTCGAGTCTGCGCGCGATTTGGCGAAGGATGGAGCCTTTCGTTTTCCAAAGCATGCTCATGGTTGTGGCGACGGGTAGCAGGACGAGTGAGAGCACCAGCTCGCGCCGGAATCCGTAGATGGATTGCACGATCCCAAGAAATGGATTGGGCGGCGAAATATTCTGGGCCACTTCGGCAGCGACACAATAAAGGATGACGAGAAACAGGACGGAGAAAATCAGTACGCCATTGAACCGGCTGAAGAATTGCACATCAGCGCGCAACACTTCGTCGGGGAGTTGTTCGGTGAGGGAAAGCAGGAGTTTATTTAGAATGTAAAGAAACGTGAATGAGGTGACGGTGAATGTCATCACGGACCAGTAGAAGTGTGAGATCGTCGGAAGGCGCGTCCACCAATAAAGGAAAGGCGAGAGGCCGAGATTGATGACGGCAAACAGGATTGCAAAGTCGCGAACGGCGCGACCACCAATTCCAGCGAGATTGGCGCTGCGCACAATGAGTACGGCTCCGTACAACAAAAGCGCCGAGGCAAAAACTGGCGGATAAACTCCGAGCGGACGGAGCCAGTCTGTGACAAGCCCCTGCATGCCGACAACGAGAGCCAGCGGCAACCCCCAAAAAAGCGCAGACAAGCCGCGAACCAATGGCCGGAACCCAGTCATCAGCCATTTGTGTTTGGGGTCGGTCGTCATTGAATGAGGCTCAGAAGGAGAGGTACGTGTAGTCGCGCAGACCTTTTTCGTAGTCGTCTAATAGACGCATGGCCTCGGAGGGTTTCAATCTGTCCGACTTGATGGCTGCGTCCATCTGCGCCTTCATCTGCCGTTTCAATTCGTACTCGTCGTACTGAACGGAAGTGAGCGAGTGAATGATGGTGTTTCCTTCGATGACTTCCTCGATGTAATAGCCGGCAGGTTCATCGGGATCGAGAAAGACGTGGACTTCATTGACGCGCCCGAAAAGATTGTGCAGGTCGCCCATGATGTCCTGATAAGCGCCCATCAGAAAAAAACCGAGGTAGTACGGTTCGTACCCATCGCCATTCCGCTTCAACGGATGGAGCGGAAGCGAGTCGCGCACATCTTCAAGATCGATGAACTGGCGAACCTCTCCATCGGAATCACAAGTGATGTCCACCAGCGTCGCCTCCCGAGTGGGTTTCTCCGCGAGCCTGTCCAGCGGCATGATCGGGAAAAGCTGCCCCAACGCCCAGTGATCCAGCAACGATTGAAACACCGAAAAGTTGCAGACATATTGGTCGCCGAGGCTGTCCTCCAGATTGCGGATCTCCTCGGGCATGTGTTTGCGACCTTTGTAATAGTGCACGACCTCGTCGCAAATCTGCCAGAAGAGCGATTCAATCTTCGCCTTGTCGACCAGCTCCAGCACGCCGAGCGTGAACATGTCATGCGCGCTCTGTTTTCGTGAGAATGCGTTATGAAATGCTGCCAGCTTGTTGCCCTTCACAAGGCCCGCTTTGATTTCCAACAGCTCTTGAACAAGCGCGTGCTCGTTTTCACCAAATTGGAAATCCGGAGTGGTGCCCACCTTTCCGATCGCACCGAAGACTTCCACGACGAGCACGCTGTGATGCGCGACAATGGCGCGACCGCTCTCGCTGACGATTGTCGGATGCTCCACTCGCTCAGCTTCGCAAACATCACGAATGGACCGCACAACGCCATCGGTGTATTCCTGCAACGAGTAATTGGTGGAACTCTCGAATGCCGCACGACTGCCGTCGTAATCCACGCCCAAGCCACCGCCGACATCCAGATAATCCACGGGGAAACCCATCTTGCGCAGCTTCGTGTAGAACCGTGTGGCTTCCTGCACGGCCTTCGTCACAGTCAAAATATCCGGCACCTGACTGCCGATATGAAAATGCAGCAGCTTGAAAGATTGCTCCAATCCCTCAGCGCGAAGTAAATCCATCGCCGCAACCAACTCGGCCGTGTTCAATCCGAACTTCGCATCTTCACCGCCACTATCGGCCCATTTACCAGCGCTCTTGCTGAGCAGTCGCAACCGGATTCCAATCTGCGGCACGACACCTTCCGTGCGCGAAATCTGAATGATATGCCGCAACTCCTCCAGCTTCTCCACCACGAGGATCACTTGTTTGCCGAGCTTCACCCCCATCAATGCCACGCGGATGAAGTCCGCATCTTTGTAGCCGTTGCAGATGATCAAACTGTCGGGATTGGGCTGCATCGCCAGCCCTGCATACAATTCTGGTTTGCTGCCGACTTCCAAACCGAAATCAAACGGCTGACCGGCATCGAGGATTTCCTCAACCACCTCGCGAAGCTGATTCACCTTGATTGGAAACACACCACGATAACGACCCTTGAATTTGTGCTTCGTGATGGAGCTGTTGAACGCCTGATTAATGGCCACAACTCGGTGACGCAAAATATCCTGAAATCGGATGAGCACCGGGAACTTGAGTTTTCGTGAGCGCACTTCTTCCAACACGCTCATGATCTCCACCGATGCCCCGGCCGCCTGCAACGGGCGGACAATCACGCGCCCCGACTCATTGATATCAAAATAATCCGCGCCCCAACGTTCGACATTGTACAGGGACTTCGAATCCTCAACCGTCCACGGGCCATTCCCGTTCTTTTTGTTCATCACAGATTGGGGCGCACTATAGAAACCGTTCCAAAGAATGCAACAAGCCGTTGAGGAAAATCTTCATCACTGTCTTGATTCGCCTCCGCAACCTGCTTCCATTCCCGCGTGGCTACTCTCAAGAAAATCGTGCTCCACTGCGACCAACTTCTGCGCACCGCAGAAGTACGCGACCACGAAGGCGCCTCCAACGGACTGCAAGTCGAGAACAACGGCCGCATCACTCACATCGCCGCCGCAGTGGATGCCAGCCTCGCCACGGTGCGACTCGCTATCGCCGCGCACGCCGATTTACTCGTCGTCCATCACGGACTTTTCTGGAACCCATCGCATCCGTGGACTGGCAAACGCCGCGAGCTGCTCGACCTGCTTGTGAAAAACAACCTCGCCGTTTATAGCTCGCACCTCCCGCTCGATATTCATTCGAAGCTCGGCAACAATGCGCAACTCTGCGCCGCGCTCGGCTTCAATCGACTCAAACCGTTCTTCAACGACATGAATCAGCATCTCGGTTTGCAAACGCAGCTATCCATTTCCCGAGAACAACTCGTCAAACAATTAGCAACCGCACTCGGCACGACACCGAAACTGCTGCCGGGAGGACCAGAAATCTGCCGTCGCATCGGTGTGGTCACCGGCGGCGCAGGCAGCAAACTCGCGCTCGCCGCATCGGAAGGCGTGGATACTTTTATCACTGGCGAAGGCCCGCACTGGACTTTTGCGCTGGCCGAAGAACTGGGCGTGAACGTCTTTTACGGCGGCCATTACGCGACGGAAACGTTCGGTGTGAAAGCGCTGGCAGCGCATCTCGCGCAAAAGTTCCGCGTGCCGTGGACGTTTCTCGATCACCCCAGCGGGTTATGAAGCTATCTTTCGCCGGGGCCAAACAGCGCCTGCCAGAGCTATTGCGCCCAAGCTCAATCCGGCGAAGCTGAAATTCAAACTGGGGTTTGCCGGCTCAAAACGGAACTCCACCTTGTGTTCACCAGCGGGCACTTGCACGGCGCGCATCAGAAAATTCGCCCGCAACAGTTTCTCCTTCCGACCGTCGACCGTCACATTCCAATCCGGATGATGTTTGTCATTCAACAGCAAGATGGCTGGTTCGGCGGACTCGGTTTTAAGGACAATTCGGCGCGCATCGTAACTGACAAAACTGACCTTGCCACTGGCAGCGTTGGTAGCTGAATTCAAATTCGGCGCAGCGCTGATTCGTTCGGAGAGAATCACTCTTTGGTTGGGTACAAATTCCGCGCTCACCAGTCGTTTCAATGCCTCGGCATCACCCACACCCGATTCGTACTGCGCAAACAACATGGCTCTCGGCAACGCACCGGCAAACTCGATCAATGCCAATGGGCCGTTTGTTGACAGCTTGACGGTGAGATCCTCATAAGCTTTGGCTTCGCGCCCGCCTTTCTCGGACAAAGCAAATGTCAGTCGCTCTTTGAATCGGTTGAGCTGAGGATCCATTTGTTTGTTGAGCACGTCAGTGAATCCCATTCCCGGCCCGATCAAATAACGGGTACCAGTCAACTCCCAAAGCCGCGTCATCGCACGGATGTCCGATCGAAATGTGGCGCGGTAAATCGCATTGTCCTCCGCCGATCGCGGCTCTTGAATGATGTCCAGCGACTGAATCCGGTAATACTGAAAGAGGTGCTGCGTCCATTCCACATCGTACAGCGCGCGCATTGTGGATGAGGATTCTGTGCCGAACGGAAGCATCGCCACTCGCTGCTCGTGCGGTTTCTCCCCCAGAAAATCAATGACGTCATTGGATTTATATTTGTACCGATAATCGTAACAAACCAAATAAGACGCATTGCCTTTCGCGAGATCCACCGCCAGCAATCCACCCAAAAACACACACGCCAGAATCGGCCTGCCGTCGCAAAGTGTTCTAGAAACTATCCGCGTGAATAGGAGCACCGCAATCAAGACAGCCGCTATAAACCAAAGCAATTCGCCGTTGGAAAATGAAATGATGGACTTGGCTGTTTCCGGATCAATACCGGCGCGCTTGGTGAGGAACGCCCTCAAGTCACCCACCGACATGATCCACACCAACACAAAAAAGAAAGACGCCCCGACGGCGGCCCACGCGAATTTCTTCCAGATCGACGCCAGATCCGAAAGCCGATTTTTCTCCATCGACACAAACCGGAATACTCCCTCAAGGCCAAATGCAAACAAGATCACCATCGCAAAGCTGAACACGTGCATGAATTTTATCGGGTTGCGCATGCTCGAGAAAAACGGCAATGGGAAAATGAGTTGGTAGAATGGCGCGTTTTTGCCCAGCGCAAAAAGTATGGAGGCTCCCGCAATGACCGCCCAGAAAATGATCCAGCGCCGTTCAACTGCCGAATACAATCCGCCCTTGAATGCGCCGATCAACGCACACAACGCCAGCAACCAAACAAGCGTGCCCGTGTGCACGCCATAACCGGAATGTCGTGGCAAACCCGGCTGCCCCGGTTCCCAACCCTGAGACTGTCCGACGCTTCCCCAATAAACGCCACCGCCAGTCGTGTCCAATCGATAGCCGAACAAGCCGGGCACTGCTACCCGGAGCAATTCCGATTTTGGCAGACTCCATTGCGTCGCAAATTCCCAGCGCGCATTCCGATTCTCCTCCGACTTCTGCATGATGGCCACGCCCTCCACCTGCGTTTTCAACAGTCCACTGATAGCATGACCCGCCGTTAACGCCGCCACCAACGCGATCATCACCACCGCTCCGCTCCCATAAATGACATGGCTGATTTTTGAGTTTTCACGATTCCAAAACGCAAACACGGTCGCCGTCGCCACCAACAAACTGAACAGCGCACCGACATCGTAAGCCTCCATCACTCCCACTCCGACCGACACTCCAGCCAGAATTAACATCCAACCCACCCGCCCGCGCAACCCCTGCAACACCGCTGCCAACCCGAAAAACGCACCCGCAGCTGCGAGCGCCACACTCGGCAATCCCCAACAGGCATAAGTGAAAAAATCCCCGTTCAACGCCGCAGCCATTGCCGCCACCACACCAACCGGTGCCGCAAAACCTGCTGACCGAAAAAATAACCACGCAGACAACCCAAGCAAGAACAGGCAAGTAGGTGCGTAGAATTTCGCAAAATAAACGGGGCCGCGTTCGCCACCTGTTAATAGGCACGTCTCCAAAAATGCCTTGGTGAAATTGGGGGTGGCAGACGGCATCGCGCCACCCACCCAATTCAAATCCTGCCAAAAACCCCAGCCGTCAACCCGCTCACCAAAGGAATACCCTTGAATCGCGCCCAGCGGTGCGTCATTCGCAAATACCACTTTGGAGGAATCAAGTGCGTCACGAAACATCCAGCCCAGCGCCAGCAATAGCACCCCGATGGTGATCAGAAGGAATTTCCAAGCTGGAATGGCGATGGTCTTCGATGTTTCCATGAATCGGTTTTAGAGGCCGCGAATTTGCCGAGAAACTTTTTTGAGCGCAACGGCCAAGTTGCCCAATCCCCAATGAATCGGCCCGGCTATCTGTCTGCCCGCATCACAAATTTCCTGGATTTTGTCCGGCTCGTTTTGCATCGCCATCATCTTGCTTCGCGCGGCAATCAAACAACGTTGACGCTGCCACCAAACCCATTTGCGAAAACTTGGCCAACCAATCAATGGGGCAATCGACTGGATTGCCTTCCATTCATCAGCCACCACTGCCGCTGGATCTTTCAGATTGCGAGAAGTGGTTGCTTCAGCGTGGCGCCGGTACTGACACAACGCAGCGCGAACTTCGAAAATCATTTCCGCGCGCGACGCAATCTCCGCATAGAAAACCACGTCCGCCGAACCAATGAAGTCCATCCGAAAACTTGTGTGCAGCAACTGCCGATTCGTTTTGATCAGAACGGCAGGCAGACAGATGGTGCGCAGGTCTGCCTGCGTGAGGATGAAGGCTTCACGCGAGATCTCCACCGCCTCGCCCTTCTCGGTCACCGCAAAGGGACAGGACAAATCGCCGCCCGCCATCAAGCTGCCTTTTGAATCGATCACCTCATAGGCTGAATAGGAGAGGGCTTGTCCCTTCACTCCGGAAAACGGCGCGGCCACCCGCTCGTAGAAATCGGGCTTGATGAGGTCGTCGGCCGTGAGCAGGTGCAGCACGTCGGTCTCGGCGGCAAGTCGCAGGGCGTGATTGAAATTTTCAGTGGAGGTGACGTGCCGCTCATTCGGGCACCACTCGAAACCAAGTTTGGAATAAGGCTCAAACACCGCGCGCGTGCCGTCGGTGGAACAGTTGTCCTGCACGATCACGCGGTCGGGCCGCCGCGATTGTCGCGCCACCGATTCCAGCGTCGCCCCTAAATAACGTTCGCCGTTGTAAACCGGAATGACTGTAATCAACCGATCTGCACTCAATTTCTGTCCTTCAATGTGACTTCAACTTGGCTAATTCACCATTGCAGATCAGTCAGCGATGCACTTGAGCCAGCCGTCTGGCGCGACGGTGATGAGCAGCTTGGCCTCGATTTTCTTGTCCACGACGAAGCGTTTGTTCGTCTTGAGAAATTCCCACACGGCGGTCTTGGGATTATTGCCTTTGTCCCAAGGACGATCGGGAAATGATCCTGCGGGCATGTCCTCGATGAGCGTGTCAAACACCACGAGGTAACTGTCCTTCGTGACGAGCGGCGAATAGATCTGCAGCTCGCGAAGCACGTGGTCGTGCGTGTGATTCGAATCGAGCATGACCATCACGGACTTGCGGCCGGCAACCAGCGCGCGCACTTGCGCCGCTGTCGCGTCGTCCACCGACGAACCTTGAATCATGCGAATGCGCTTGGCCAAAGGGTGCTTCTCGATCTCCACACGGTTGTGCGCGCGGATGTCGATGTCCACTCCCACCACGATGCGGTCGCCGCCCAAAAGTTCCAGCATCGAGGCGCTGAAAACAAGCGAGCCACCGTGGGCCACGCCTGTCTCCACGATCACTTCGGGACGCACGCGCCAGATGATTTCCTGCATCGCCACCAAGTCCTGCGGAAACTGGATCACCGGACGACCGAGCCACGTGAAGTTGTAAGTGTATTTGTGCGGCGCGATGGCGTTGATCCAATCCAGCGTCCGCGCATGGGCGTGGGCGTCCGCGCCCTGCCGCTCGATGTTCGCGGCCGACTCCGCAAAGAATTTGGCAACCTCACTCATGTTCGTTGAAGGAAATCCTTCCAGTAAACCGCGCCCGAGGCAATCACTTCGCGGCCCGCACGACCACAGTTGGCCACCAGATCCAGCGCCGAAACAAAGGGGGTGAACTCGCCATGCTGCTGCGGGTACGGACGTTTTTGATAGTCCAGATATTCCACGCACACTCCCGCTGCATCAAACACCTCGTGCTGGAGATATTCGCGCGCGCCGTGGCCGGTCACATAACGCTGCGCGCCGAGTTGCCGGCAAATGGCGAGCACACGTTCGGTGCCGCTGCCAGCGACTCCCATTTGCGATGACCAAAGAATCTCACAAGGTTTCTCGAATCCAAAATACTCGCGCAGCGCCTCGATGCTCGCCGCAGACAGAGCGGCAATCGTCGTTGGCGTTTGATCGCACACCGCGCTCACGATCCCGAGCATCTCATCGCGAAATGGCGCATGCGCATAAGCCTGCCGCAGTGTTTCCAGATGTTTGCGCCGCCAGTCGCCACTCTCATTCGTGCGCGTCTCGGCGATGGTTTGCCCAAGCGCCGTGTGATGAACCGGCACCGTGAGCCACGGCGTGCCTTGCGCGGTCTTGATCTGCACGCGGTTGGTGAAACTCCCTTTCGAGAACTGCACGTCGTCGTAATGCACGTACACGTCGGCCAGCCGCATCTGTTCGAGCATGCCCACCCACGGGAAAAAAAATGGCTGCGAGATGACGATCGTCCTCACGCGCCCCCTCCCCTGCGGCTTGAGAGAAACTTTTCCATCAAAAGCACGTCGCGAAATTTGTCGTCCTGCAAAAAATGCCGGCGCAACACGCCCACCTCGCGGAAACCCACTTTGCGGTAGAACGCCAGAGCGCGGCGGTTGGTGGTCAATACGCGCAACGTCATCTTGCGTAGCTTCAATTCGCGCCCCGCGCGCACTTCCAGGAGCTTCAATGCTGCCGCAGCGACGCCTTTGCCGCGCGAATCTGCACCTAGGCAGATGCCCAAATCCGCCGTGCCATTGGCCGGATCCATCTGCGTCAATTGCACAAAACCCAGCGCGCGATTGTCCGACACCGTGGCGACCACAAAAAAAACTCCGTGAGGGTCACGAGTGCGGCGGCGAATCCACGCCCGCACTTCTGTCGGCGAATGAGCGTGCAGCGCGAGCATCAATTGCCGCTGCAAACACGGATCGTTGCGCAGTGCCGAAAGAAAACTGAAGTCGGCCCGTTCCGGTGCGCGGAGTTGAATGGCGGTGGCCGTTGATTTCACGGATGGAAGAAAGCGTACCGTTCCGGTGGCAGTGCTGTCACCGTTTGAATCGTGGCGCGCGCATGGGCCGGGTTCAGGCCGACATAGATCACGCGCACCTCTGCCGACACGCGCTCCGGTGCCACAATCGGTCTGCCGAGCAGCGTCTGATTTTGCCGGTGCGGATTTTGGTCGAGGTAGCACGTCACAGACTCGGGCCGCCGCATCTGTGTGGTGATGAATGTGCCGTAAAAACTGCTGCCGTAAATCGCGCCGGGAAGTCCCCGATGCGCCGATTCAAATTCCCGTACGCGCTCGCCAAACCCGTGCCAGTACGAGGCAATCTCCTGCACACGCTCGGCGGCATTTTCCCCGCCACTCTCGACTGGCAACGCCGTCTTCCGTGCGCAGCAAACCCACGCGCCCGTGTGCGCAGCGTCGGTGATCCTCTCGATTTTCAAGCCCGCACCGGCAAAGAGTCGCCGCAACGATGACTCAGTAAAATGATTCACGTGATCGGCCACCACGAAATCAGCGATGTTGGTGAAAAGATTGGGCACGACGCAATAAAACGTGCCGCCGGGACGAAGCAAGGCCGTCGCCTGCGACAGCACGGCTTGTGGATCGGCCATGTGCTCGAATGCGAAGAACGACATGACCAAGTCGAAGTGCTCGCGCCACTCTGCCTTCGGTTGATAGGTCGCCTGATTTTCCAACGGCACGAACTTGTCCCAAAAAGGTCGATACATTTCGCTCACGTCAAACGTGTGTGCCTGCACATCCGTACGCCGCTCGCACAATGCGCGCAACGTGGACGCCTTGGCACAGCCGAAATCCAGCACGCGCGCGTGGCGTGGGATGTCCACGAAGTGAAGCAGCGTTTGAACCTGATGCCCGGTGCGAAAGATATTCTGTCCATCCACGATGGCATAGAGTTGATCCTCATCCTCACTGGCGATGAGAATCTGGTAGGTCTTGTCGTAATACGCCGCGAGATCGGCCATGGGAGTGGTCTGCACGTGACCGCAACTGGCACAATGAAAAACCTCCGTGGAACCGCTGAGCACTTCGCAGAGTGAGGTGACAGACACTGGTTGCGGCGACTGGTACACCGGCGCGCCGAGCGGTTGGTTGCAGATGTTGCAGGCGGGCATGGCTCAATCCACGACCAATTCAGGATGGATCTCCTTGATACTTTTGCCGGCGGCAAAGGATCCGGCCCACTCGATGCGCTGGCCGGTGGGTTCGCGGAAATTGAAGTAGCGAATCTGCATCGACCAACGCGATCGCGAGCCGCGGTTTTGGCCGGAGGCGTGCAGGTTCAGAAAATCCAGAATGGCGAGATCACCCGGCGCAAGCAGCGGCGAGATGTGCTGGTATCGCGCGATGCGCTCGGCCTCGTTTTGCAGGCGCAACGCATAGGCGCCGGTCTTCTCCGCGTTCTGCGGATCGCGCGTGTGCAAAGGGGCGATGCCATCTTTGTGCGACGCCACGGCGATCTGCAATGGGCCAAGCTCCTCCGTCAATTTCAACAGCGGCGACCAGAAAACCAAGCCGTCCAGACTGCGAAACTGGCTCGGATAATCCTGATGCCAGTTCGCGCGGAACTTATCCTCATGCGGATTATCGATGCGGATGCCGTAGCCCCCGGCAGCCACCGCCGGCAAATCGGTGCCGCGAATCTGCTGCGTCAGCCGGTCGTGTTTTTCGCTCGCGACAAAGCGGATGAACGCTGGAATCTGTTTCACTGCATCGTACACCACGCCGCCCAACCGACGGTCGTGCGCAATCAATTCCTGATAACCCGAATCAAAAGTCGGCGGTGAGAAGGGTGTTTGACGAATGGGCAGTCCGTGCTGGCTGATGAGGATGCCGATGATCTTGTGGATGTCGCGCTGGATGGGTTCAACTTCGCCAGCCACATCGTAAAATCCGCGCAAGACGAGCAAGCCGTCACGATGAAACTGCGCCACTTGCTCTGCGGTCAGCAACCCCGCTCCTGTTTCTGCCATGCGCAAAGGCTACGGGGCAGGAAATGTGAAATCAAGGATGCACGATGAGACCTTGGCCAGTTGGCATTGAGAGAATGCTGAAGCCGAGTTCTGAAGCGAGTGAGTCGAAGGCGCGTTTTTGCGGTTCGAAACCGCGAAAGGCATAGTCATCCAACAACACAAAGCCACCCGGAGAAATTTTAGGCCAAAAGTGGCGCATGGTTGCGATCTCTGGTGCAGCACAATTCATATCGAGGTGCAGATAGGCCACACGGGAAATCTCAACCGTAGCCAGAGTGTCCGGAACTGGGCCGCGAACAAGCTGCACATCCTTGTAGCCGCTGAAATTCTTCTTGGTTGTCTCAAAACATTCTCCATAGCGACGGCCGCTAAAGGCCATGCGCCCCATTTTTTTCTCCTCGTCGCTGAGCAACGACTCTTCAATCCCGCGAAATGTATCAAATAGAAAACAACGGCGCCCGAGCTTGTTCCAATCGAGGTAGTGCATGATGGCAGTGCTCAGAAAACCTTTACACACGCCGCACTCGACGAAGTCGCCTTCCACACGAAGCGCCTGCTGGGCTGTCCAAATCGCCACGTGAGTGCGCCAATGAATGCTCGGCTGCTCTTCTCCAGCAATCTCGGCACGGCGGTATGATTCAGCAAATCTCGGCTCTTGCATGAAGTCGTGATTGTGAACGGTGAGCAGTCCTTCCTGATCGTAGCAGTGGTGATAGTTTTCGCAGATGCCGTATCCGGCAAAGTTGATCACCTTCTTGATCATCGTTTTGATTTTCATGAGTTGGCAGCGGAACGATATCTCATCAGTCAGAAGATTCCTCGACGACTACAGTTCAAGTGGCAAAACTTCTCAACCCCGCAATCACATAATCCACTTCCTCGTCCGTCAAATCGGCGAACAATGGCAGAGTAACGATCTGTTTCCAAATCCGGAGAGCTGTTGGAACCGGTTCCTTGTGCTTGTTGAAGAGTGGGTGCAAAGGAAGCGGCAAGTAATGAACACCTGTCGCGATCCCCTTTCGTTTCAAATGCAGGATCAGTTGATCACGCGCGTCGCATCGGACACCAAATAGCCAATAGGCCGACCCCGACAAATCGTACGGGAGCAACGGGCGGAGGTATTGAATACCTGAAATCCCATCCAAGTAACGGGCGATGATTGCCGCTCGTCGTTGATTCATACGATCCAGTTTGGCGAGCTGCACCAAACCGATCGCTGCCATCAAATCATTCATGTTGTACTTGTACCCAAGCACGGCGACCTCGTAATGCCAGTGGAGCGCATCGTCATCTTCTGCGGCCGTGTATTGAGACGATCTCCGCCAAGTGTCTCTATCGATGCCCACCCAACGATGGGCGCGCAATGGAGTGACCAGCGCCGGATTATTTGAACAGATCATTCCGCCATCACCAGTCGTCATCCCCTTTTTCTCTTCGAAGCTGAAGCAGCCGATGTCACCCCACATTCCTAGTTTTCTGCCTTGATAGCTGCCACCAGCGCAATGCGCGCAATCTTCCACGACCTTCAGTCCGTGACGTCTAGCGATGGCCATCAACCGATCCATCGGCACCGGATGACCTCCAAAATGGACAGGCATCACAGCGACACATTCAGGTGTGATTTTCTTCTCCAAATCGTCGAGATCCAATCCGAGAGTGTCCGGGTCAACATCGACAAAAACTGGCTCCAGCCTGTTGTACAATGCGGCGGTTGCCGTTGAGACAAACGTGATGGCAGGAACCAACACCTTTGCGCCGACTGGGAAATTGAATGCCGCAAGCGCGAGATGGAGCGCCGCAGTTCCCGAATTGACCCCCACCGAAACTTCAGCGCCGATGTAACGACTCCACTCCGATTCAAACCGGCCAACCGTCGGCCCAAGCCCCAGCCAAGCCCGATCGAACACCTCGCGAATAGCTGCTATCTCTGCCTCGCCAACACTCGGTTTGAATAAGCGTACTTGCATCTATTATCCCTAATACAGTGAAACAACCTTCAATCGAAGGTCGAAATAAACCCAGCCCAATTCGGCCATGAACGATCCTTCGCAGAAATTATCGGCTCTCCTTTTGGCCATTGGATTCCCAAATCCCGATCATCCCAACGCAACCCGCCCTCCTGTTCCGGTGCGTACAGCGCGTCCACCCGATAAAGCATTTTCACATCGGCAGTGAGCGTGCAATAGCCATGCGCGAACCCTTTGGGCAAGTAGAGCATCTTCCCATTTTCACTCGAAAGTTCCGCTGCGCCCCACTTCCCAAAAGTGGTTGAGCTTTTTCGCAAATCGACAAACACGTCCCACACCGCTCCTCGCACAACGCGAATCAGTTTGGTCTCCGCAAACGGTGGCCGTTGGAAATGCAGTCCTCTGATGGTGAAGGGATGTTTTGACCAAGCCTCGTTCTCCTGCACCCAGTCAGCAACCAACCCGCGCTCACGAAAAATCTGCACATCGTGGGTACGACAAAAATATCCACGCTCATCCACACTGGGCGCGAGTACGATTTCAAACACTCCTTCAAATGGAAGTGCGTGGAATTGCATCATATTCCCTTACCGGACTTCAGCTCCGTTACTCGCCCAATCCAGTCGCTTCGTATGCGCGTCTGCCACATAGGCTGCGATTTGCTCACGGGTGAAATCCATCATCTCTTCGCGACCCGTCTCGTGCTGCTGATACCATGCGACCGTCCGCGACACCGCATCGGCGAAGCTCCATACCGGACGCCAGCCGAGTTGTTGCTTCGCTTTCTCAGCCGAAAGCCAGAGCAGCTTCGCTTCGTGCAGCGCGACCGTCGGCGGAGTGGAGTGAAATTCGCCCGGCCAGTGGCGGAGAATCTCCGTGACCACCTCGCCCACCGTGCGGCGGGCATCCTCGTCCGGCCCAAAATTAAATGCGCCATTCATCGGCGAACTTTTACCTTCACACGCCAGTCGCGCAGCCAAGCAAAGATAGCCGCTGCAGCATTCGAGCACGTGCTGCCACGGGCGCACGGCAGCGGGGTTGCGCACATGGATCGGCTGCTTGGACATCAGCGCCCGGATGCAGTCGGGCACAATGCGGTCGGCCGCATAATCGCCGCCGCCAATCACATTGCCCGCGCGCGCAGTGGCAACGGGGCCAAGTTTCGCGTCCGTCTGAAAAAACGATTTACGCCACGATTGCACGACAAGTTCCGCGCAGGCCTTGCTCGCCGAATAAATGTCGTGCCCGCCGAGCGGGTCAGTCTCGATTTGCGCGCGGCCGGTCTCGGGATTCTCGTAGCACTTGTCGGTCGTCACCACGAGCACCGCGCACGGCAAGCCCAGTCGGCGCACGGCCTCGAGCACGTTCGCGGTGCCGAGCACATTCGTTTGCAGCGTCTCCAGCGGCTCGGCGTAGGAACGGCGCACGAGCGGTTGTGCGGCGAGATGGAAAATCACATCCGGCCGAACGGTTTCAATCACCTTCAAGACAGCATTCAAATCGCGCACGTCGCAGAGTGCGTCATGCTCGAAAACTTCTTCGGCGATGAGTTCGTAAAGATTCGGTTGCGTGGGCGGCAACAGGCTCGCGCCGAAAACCACCGCACCGAGTTCTTTGAGCCAAAGCGAAAGCCACGCGCCTTTGAAGCCGGTGTGGCCGGTGACGAGCACCCGTTTGCCGGCGTAGAAATTGTTGAACGGCGCGCTCACTCGACTTACCAGATCTTCCACGGCGCCTTGCCCGAGGCCCACATTCCTTCGAGCAACTGCTGTTCGCGGTAGGTGTCCATGCACTGCCAGAAACCATCGTGGCGATAGGCCTGAAGTTTGCCGGACTTGGCGAGTTGCTCAAGCGGCGCGCGTTCGAGAATGCACTCGTCGCTATCGAGGTACTTCGCAATCTTGGCATTCATCACGTAGAAACCGCCGTTGATGAACGTGGCTTCCTTCTCCGGCTTCTCGTGAAATCGCGTGATCGTGGCGCCATCGAGCGCGAGCTCGCCAAAGCGTCCGCTAGGCAGTACCGCCGTGAGCGTGGCGATGCCGCCGTGTTTTTTGTGAAACTTGATCGAGGCGTTGATGTCGCTGTCCGTCAGCCCATCGCCGTAGGTGAAAAGAAAATTGTCATCATCGATAAATTTCAGCGCGCGCTTCAACCGCCCACCGGTCTGCGTTTGCGCGCCGGTATCGAGCAGCGTCACCGTCCAGTCCTCCTCGTTGTGATGATTGTGGTACGTGATTTTCGGCGAGCGACCGAGTTGGAGCGTCACGTCGCTCGTGTTCCAGTGGTAGTTGCGGAAGTACTCCTTGATGATGTCGCCCTTGTAACCGAGGCAGAGCACGAACTCCTTGTGCCCGTGATGGGCGTAGTGCTTCATGATGTGCCAGAGAATCGGCCGGCCGCCGATCGGCACCATCGGCTTGGGACGAAACTCCGTCTCCTCGCGCAAGCGCGTGCCTATCCCGCCGCAGAGAATCACCACTTTCATTTCGTTCCTACTTTCGCGGGCAGGCTAATGAGAACTTGCTTAGATTTCAACTCTGCCGTGCGGCAAGGGCCGATTGTTGAGTCAGCGCTTGCAACGAATTTGCGCGGGCTTTATCTATGCGGCGTTCGAACCAGTCCATGAGAAATCTATTGCGCCGGATTTTCACTCCAGACGGCTGCGCGACGCGCGCCGTTCGCAGAATTCTGCCAGCGGCTGACTTTTTCATGACTCCATTCACTTGGTTGGCCAGCCTCTGGCTTTGCGCGATTCGCATGGCAGGAGTGAAATACTTTCCGTTCGCGCGACGGGTGTTCCGCAGTACAGGCGTCTTCCCAATTCGTGATCATTACTTTGAACCGATGGTGAATCCGGCGCATCTGCGATTGCCACTGGATCAAAACCGTGAGTTGCCGGGCATTCAATTGAACATCCCAGCTCAACTTGAACGGTTGGCCGGATTCAATTTTAATGATGAGCTGAAGCGAATCCCCACCGACCGCATCAGGCCGGGAGAGTTTTTTTACAACAACCCAGCGTTCGGTTCGGGAGATGCAGAAATTCTTTACAGCTTCATCCGAACGGTGAAACCGCGAAGATTTATTGAAGTGGGTTGTGGCTACTCGACGCTGATGGCTCGGCTGGCGATTGAGAAAAATAAAGCCGAAGATCCGAGCTACGACTGTGAATTGATCTGCATCGAGCCATACGAAGCCCATTGGCTGGAGGGTTTGGGTATTCGCGTCATCCGCGAGCGGCTGGAATTGTTGCCGCTGGATTTCTTCCAGCAGTTGCAGAAAAACGACATGCTGTTCATCGATTCATCTCACGTGATCCGACCACAAGGTGACGTGGTGCGTGAGTACTTGGAAATTCTGCCGTCATTGCGCGCCGGCGTTTACATCCACATTCACGACATCTACACGCCGAAAGATTACCACCCGTACGTGATCATCGAGGAGGCGTATATCTGGACAGAGCAATACCTGCTCGAAGCGTTGCTGACGGGCAATCGCGATTTCACTGTCATCTTCTCGATGTATTATTTGGCACATCATCACCGTGCAGAACTACTCGCCAAATGCCCCGTCCTCTCGCAGCAGACGGGCAATCGGATGGGGGCTTCATTCTGGATCCAGAAAATTGCTTAACGACTCATCCCGCGCCGTCGTTCCTTGATACGCCATTGCGCCAGGCGGAACACATCATAGAGCGGCTCGGCCCCGAACCGCGATTTGAATTGATCTTCGACCTTCAACTCAGCGGCAGCGAAGGGTTGAGGCATTCCCGCAGCAATTGCTCTGTCAATCTTCTCAGCTAAAGCGGCCACACATTCGCCCCGAGTTTTTGATCCGAACTCGACGATATAGGCGCGCGGATAATTCTCGAGAATCTCTGGAATCCCACCGCGATCGGTGGCGACGATATGCCTGCCGAACAATCGCGCCTCGGCAACGGTTTTCGGACAAGCTTCTTCAACAACGGACGGACAACAAACCACTTCGTGTGACTGGATTAGTTCAGCCACTTCCGTGTGCGGAACAGCCTGAAGTATTTTGATTCGCGCATCTTTGTTTGCCATGGCCCGTATGCGCCCTTCAATAGGGCCACCGAAACCGAGAATTGAAAGTTCGAACGACGATTTCACCAATGGTAACGCTTCGATGAGAAGATCGAGTCCCTTTTCAGCCGTCATCCTGCCGATATAAAGCAGACGGGCTGGAAAACTTGCCGTGCGCCCTGTGATTGGCTGGCTCGCCGCAGCGAACAAATAATCTTCGACAGGTGGATGCGCAATGACCAGCTCAAGTCCTGCGCCGAGGTGCTTGAGTTCATCAAGAGTGCGCTTGCGGACAAATTCGGAAACGCAAATCACGGTGTGACACCTCGACACAGCTTGACGAATCCGCTCGTCGCGCAGGCTCATGAACGCGTTCACACAGCGCGCAATGAATGGCGGCAATACGCCAGGCGAAATCCGTTTCGGAACAGGTTCGTGCAAAGTAAGAATCAACGGCAACCTGCACTCTGAAGCAAAAGCATCGGCTACAAGTAGCGAGTTGAGATCCTGACAATGGACACAATCGAATTTGGCAGGGTCGCACTTCTTCCGCAATTGCCGCACGGCAATCCGGTCAAGCAACGGATTGTTCAAAAACAAAACAAAGCGCTTGAACCATTGCGGGCTGGAATGAAATCCAAATGGGATTGGCAGCCGATGGATTGCGCCCAGTTGTTTTGAAGTGCCGCCATTGAAACAGGCGACTTCGACGCTCCAGCCCATTCGCTCTTCGAGAAGTTTTTTGGTGGCGCGGGCAACAAGTTCAGCCCCGCCAAAATCGTGCTCATAGAAATAAGAAACGAGAAGCGCTTTCATTCGAACTCAGCAATCATAACCGCGTTTCCATACGGGTACGGGCTGCCATATCGCGATTCCAATGCCGTTGCGCGAGGGACTTCGATCCATTCACACCGAGTGGTTCGCTTCAGAAAACTCGCGCGCGACTCACCCAATTTACCGGATCGAATCAAATCATCCAGATCAGGATTATACCCAAGTGGAACGGTCAAAACCAACCGGCCACCAGTCGCCAATAATCGGCGGCAGGAGGCGATGGCCTGAATGATTTTATTCGCCGAAGATTCATCCGCATCATCATCAAATCCGATGTGCTCGAATGTGGAGACGGAAAGGATGAGATCGTATTTCTTATAGGGATTGAACTCAACAATGTCGGCGTTGATCACGCTGTCGGCTCGCTCATATTTGTCCAGCACCTGATGTGACACAGGACAGTAACGGCTCATGACATTCCCCACTTCCAAGATGGATCGGCCCAGATATTGGCGCAGATAATCGGAAGCCAAAGCGATTTCCACACAACGCTCATTCGACCAAGTGACATTGTGCGAGTGGTAGAAGTATGGGAAATCGCACCCATTGAAATGAAAAGTGCCGGGCTTGATGAAAGGGCGGACAATCGGAGCGAAGACCTTTCGAATCGGAAGAAGAATCAACTCTGCCAGTCCGAATCGCCGTGTGAACCAGATTACTTTCGCAGGCAGGCTGCCGTACAGGTGCGACTTCATCGGACGGAACGATGGCGTCCTGCAGCAACTGATTCAAGCCAATCACACGCTTTCGGCAAAACGTTGTCCCAATGAAATTCTATCGCGCGCTTCCACGCTGCGCGACGATAGTTTTGATAGACGTCGGGTTCTGTAAGCGCGTGGAGAAGTGATTCAGCAAGTGACCGTGGCGTTTCATTTTCGGACACGATTCCTGTCACGCCAGCAATTGTGGATTCATTCAATCCCCCGACGGGATACACGGCCGCTGGCGTGCCCAGTGCATTGGCCTCGGTTACGCTCAATCCCCAGCCTTCACGCACTGAAGTGTAAAGGAGAAAATGTGAAAGCCGCAGATGATCGTCCTTCTCTTTTTCCGAAATCTGGCCTGTGAATGCAACATGCATGTGCACTCCCAATTCGATGGTCAACCCGCGCCAAGCCAAACTCATTTCGCCGTCACCAATGATTGTCAGATGAACATCGATACCTTCGTCCACTAAGATTTTGACAACCCGAATGGCGTGGTCCACTCGTTTGTTTGGAGCCAGTCGATTCACTGTCACAAGACGGAGCGGTTGAACGAGCGCCTTTGAATCCAATTCCGGCAATGCGCGCGTGTCCACTCCATAAGGGATTTGTGTGATATCACTCACACCGCGCTCTAGTAGAAGGTTTGCAGTGGCGCTACTCGCCGTCCAAAATGGCACGGACCGATACAGCCAATGCGTCGCCGATTCTTGTGTCTTACCAATCGCGCTTAATGGCCAGGAATAAAATGAATCCCAAATCGGCCCGAGCACTTCGTGGATGAACGCGACGCATTGAGTCTGACACCACCACGGAGCAAACCACGGCAAGCCATGATGCTGATCAATCACCAAATCAAATGATGCCTGAGAGCGATACCAACGCGCCGCAAAAAAATGGGAAGAGAAACGGTTTCCGCGACGAATGACTTGAATACCATCTACCTCCTCCAAATTTACAGCCCCATCAAAAGTATTCGAAAACCAGAAAACTTCATGCCCGCGCGCAACCAATGCCTTCAAGTAACCCATCGAAACTCTCTCCGCCCCGCCCGCAAGCGGGTTGAGCGGATCGCGCCAATTCAACATCAACACTCGCATTTGTAATTATTGAACTGAGCCGAAGTCGCCTCTAATTATTTCTCTCAATCCCACTATTTTGAACCGTAGTATTTACAAGACCCAACTCGCCATTCGTTGGAATAAAACCAGCGACGACCGATTTCAAGATTTTCGTATAACTTTTCGCCAAGACGCATACCCGTTAGAATTAACTCAAAGTCACCATTCTGACAATCCGTATCACTTAAACCTATCAAACACTACCTAGCTGACCGGTTCGACGTGGGTAAACCACAGTGCCTAGAACGCAGGCAACTTGTCCGGCCAATGCCCAACCTCGGGAGTAAAGGGGCGTTGACGAACAATGTTCATCGCGCCCGGTGTGTTTGGGGTCGTCGCAGCCAATTTCAGCAACGAGTTCGTCGAAAGTAGATCGAGGCCATTCGACCCAACTTTGCCACCGAGAGTGGAGTCATTGAAAGTTACATTGGCAGCGCCAACACAAAGGCAAAATCGGACGCAGGACGGCAGGTTAACTGCCATTAATTGGTCTGTAATAACGGGGCGGGAAGGCCGGTACGATTGGGATTGCCGATGGCAAAACCACAACAATGGCATCGGGAGCTTCTTGATTCAGGTAAACCGCCACCAGCGCATATTAAATGATGCGCCAAAACATCGCTAATTCCGCTACTATTGAAGTCGTGCGAATGGCATATTAACAACACGAACTTTCAAGCCCAATTCAAGCAGCCAAATCAGTAGGTTCATCAATTTCTTTTCTGGTTATTTAGGGCAATCGCCACGAACCTCAAGCCTTCCAGATCTGGCCGAGATTGGCATTTATTCCGGCCATGGCGTTGCGGGAATCGACGATGCACGGGGACCAGTCCGCCAAATCCTGACGGTTCATTGCTTTGTGCGCCGTGGAAATCAAGACCAAGTCGAATACCGCGACCGCTGACCGGGTCCAGTCCACCGACCGAATTCCGGCCCAGTGTCCGTTCACGCGACTGGGACGGATTACTGGTATATATGGATCATAATAATCCACAGCCGCGCCTCGTTCTTTCAAAAGGTCCATTAATTTATAACTTGGAGACTCACGGTCGTCATCTACGTCTGGCTTATAGGCAAGCCCAATAACCAGAATCTTCGATCCGTTGACCGGCTTCTTCTGGGCGTTCAAAGCTTCGGCTACACGATTGACAACGTACTCGGGCATTGCGGTATTAATCTCGCCAGCCAACTCGATGAAACGGGTATGCTGCTCGTACTCCCGTGCTTTCCAAGTAAGGTAGAATGGGTCGATTGGAATGCAGTGACCGCCGAGACCAGGCCCAGGATAAAATGGCATATATCCAAATGGCTTCGTCTTGGCGGCATTAATTACCTCCCAGATATCAATTCCCATCGCGGCGTAAACCATCTTTAGTTCGTTAACGAGGGCGATATTCACACTGCGATATATATTCTCTAAGAGCTTTGTGGCCTCGGCGGCGCGACACGAAGAGACGGGGACGATCGTCTTGATCGCTTTCCCATAAAGTGCGATGGCCTTTTCCAAACAGGCGGGGGAATAACCGCCGACAACTTTTGGAATTTCTGCAACCTTGCTATTGGGATTGCCCGGATCCTCGCGTTCGGGAGAATAAGCCAGATGAAAGTCCACTCCTGCTTTTAGTCCAGATCCTTGCTCCAATACCACTCGCAAGTCTTGGTCGGTCGTTCCTGGATAAGTAGTCGATTCAAGAACGACCAATGCACCCTTTTGCAAATGCGGCGCAATTGCTTCTCCGGTATTGAGAATATACGATATGTCCGGCTCGCGGTTTTTGTTCAGCGGCGTGGGCACACAGATGATGACCGCCTCCACTTCACAGATACGCGAGAAGTCGACTGATGCAGAAAATTGCCCGGCATTCACGAGCGCAGCGATTGCGTTCGGGTCGATTTGATTGATATAGCTTTGACCCGCATTAATGGCATCGATTTTCTTGACATCGATATCCAACCCGAGAACTTCAACGCCAGAACGAGCGAATTGCAAGGAAAGCGGCAGCCCCACATATCCCAGTCCAATTATTGCAATCTTCATTGAAAAATAATCAATTCTATTTGGTTGCTGAATACTAACTATTCAAAAGAGTTTTTCAGCGAATGGTAATGTCATGTCGATATTGCGCTGTATTTTCAATAGTTTGTTGATTCGATCTTCACACCATGAGGAAACTTCCCGTGCAGTAACACCCACCTTCCTTTCTTCACCAAGCTTTGTAAGGAGCAACTCCAGCTCCGACCAAACGCAGTTAGTTTGGGCTTGATATAGTCAAAATAACTTCGACGAATGAGCGCCGCTATATTATGATTGGCCTCGTAATAATCACGCCGCCCTCCTTGCCCCCAAACCTGCTTGATCGCTCCCCAAGAAATGAGCTGCCTGATGCCGGTGCTTACACTCGCTTTGCTAATGCTTAATACCCGAACCATGCCAAATGGGCACTCCGTGCCGGTGGGTTCGAGGCCTGACAACAGGCTCGAGTTGCGCGGTTTTTCGTCGTTCAATTCAAACTAAACGTTTTATACGCAGGTTACTCGCAAGGTTCAAGCATTCATTCTCAGAATTATTTACCCACACTCTCTCGCAGACAATCTGCTTGATACGATTGCAATGTAAGAACATTGTCCGTGTTCAATTCTGGGGTACAGATGTTCACCAGCGAGCGTCCAACCCATCGACAAATAGTTTTGAGGTGTTCGGGCAATAATGCGTTGCGCGAGTGGTGAAATGGCAGACACGCCAGACTTAGGATCTGGTCCCGCAAGGGGTGGAGGTTCAAGTCCTCTCTCGCGCACCATTTTTTCGGAGCAATCAGAGACATTCCACCGTCCATTCTTCAGTTGACAATATGTTTCTTCGCGGAGATAGTTTTGGAGTGTAGCAATATGAGAATCGCCACAATTACTTCTCTAGCATTTCCTGTACTATTAGGCCTATCCAATCAACTTCAAGGCCAGTTTGGATTAGCTGGATTGAATGCTACAATGGGGGCCGCTTCAACATTGCAAAGCATGGGAGGCGGTGGAGTCATGAGCGGTGCCATGAACCGAGCAAACGGACTAGCCAATAGCATGAACGGTGGCGGTGGCATGGGCGGAATGGGCGGATTTGGCAATCAAGGCATGGGCGGAATGGGTGGTGGCATGGGCGGAATGGGTGGTGGCATGGGCGGAATGGGTGGTGGTTTTGGAGGTATGGCGAGAGTACAAAATGGATTCTACGGCGTTAATTTCCAATCCTATATGCCCTCTGGGTTTACTCCGTTTGGCTCGATTCAATCGACGCTTGTTCAAAGCCCGATGGAACTTTGGATGGTTGCCCAACAGATGGCTAGCACTGCGTACCAAAGAAATACGCAATCAGGCAGCATATGGTCACAAGGTGGGATGGGCGGAGGTATGATGGGCGGCATGGGAGGTGGAATGGGTGGTGGCATGGGAAACACTCGCTACGCAATGACCTCGTCACAACTTCAGTACACAGCACAGATGGCTGCGGTTGAATTCGCGGCAATGCGACGAGGCGGACAACAAGGATCTGGACTAATGTCTGTGCGAGCGCCAATCGGAATTGTCAACCAAAGCATGGGTGGCATGGGTGGCATGGGTGGCATGGGTGGCATGGGTGGCATGGGTGGCATGGGTGGCTTTGGCGGCGGCGGAATGGGTGGCATGGGGGGCATGAACGGTGGCATGGGTGGCTTTGGCGGTGGTGGAATGGGAGGTATGGGCGGAATGAACGGTGGCATGGGTGGCTTTGGCGGTGGTGGAATGGGAGGTATGGGTGGCTTTGGTGGTGGCGGAATGGGAGGTATGGGCGGAATGGGTGGTGGCATGGGCGGAATGGGTGGTGGCATGGGCGGAATGGGTGGTGGCATGGGCGGAATGGGTGGTGGCATGGGCGGAA
>CAMDOH010000014.1 GCA_945903605.1 Akkermansia muciniphila | reverse complement strand
GATACGGCTTTTGACCGTATACCGGTTTAGCAAACCAGCGCCTTCAGCCACTCGGCCATCTCTCCGCGAAAACCAGTTCGGAATCTGGCTGAATCGTTCAAAATGGCCAAGATAAAACCGACTTCGGCTTAAGACATAATCTGAAATCCAAGTTTGATTTTATCCGAGATAAAATCGCTTGGCGTTTCCCCCAAGCAATCCATCCAATGCAGTTGGGTTCCTCGCACGAGCGTCATCGATCACCAATTGCATGACATTTGAGTAACTACCAGCAAGCAAACAGACCGGCCAATCTGAACCTATCATCAGACGCTCGGGACCAAATGCCTGCCACACACAGTCCAGATACGGTTTGAATTGGCTGGGATTCCAACTGCCCCAATCTGCTTCGGTGACCATGCCGGATAATTTGCAATAGACGTTTGGACAAGAAGCGAGCTCACAAATCAGCTTGGCCCAAGGCTCGAACTGGTTTCGTTTGATGGCAGGTTTAGCAATGTGATCGAGGACGAATGGCTGATTTGGGAATTGCCGCGCGAGTTCGATGGCGGCAGGCAACTGGTTAGGATAAATTAGAATGTCGTAAGTCAGATCAAAAGATTCCAGCAACGCGATACCGCGCAGAAAATCTGGTTGCAGCATGAATCGATCGTCGGGTTCTTCCTGAACAACGTGCCGGACACCGGCGAATTTTGTATGGCACCTGAGGCATTCCAAATCGCGTTCGACATCCGGCGAGCGAAGATCCACCCAGCCGACGACCGCGAGAATTGAGTCATTCTCATTTGCCAATTCAAGAAGCCATTGGGTTTCGCGCAGGCTTTGCCGTGCTTGAATGGCAATCGACGATTGAAACGGGGGATTCCCCTGTGCTGACAACCAGTCGGCGGGCAAAAAGTCGCGTTTGAGTTTGGCCATGTTCTGGCCAATCCACGGATATTCCAGCGCGTCGTATTTCCAGAAATGCTGGTGAGAATCGATGCGATGACCAGCGGCGGACATTAGCGAACTCCCAACGCGCCATTCATGCCCAAGATGACTTGAGACATGGACTGGTAGCGACGCTCCGGAAGGTAGGCCAGGCATTTGAGAATCACCTCTTCCAAGGCCACAGGCACAGCGGGGTTGAATTGGCGAACGGAACGGATTTTATAACGACTGTCCAATTGATTTTGAAGCATCTCTTGTGGAGTGCGCCCTTCGAATGGTTTGCCGTGAGTGAGCAGCTCGTAAATGGTGACGCCAAACGAGTAAATATCGGCGCGTTGATCGAGTGGCCAGCCGCTGAGTTGCTCGGGCGGCATGTAGTTGGGCGTGCCCGATTTTGTGTCCATCCGGATGGGCACATTGGGAATCGCCACAGCGGTATCAAAATCGCAAAGCATCAGGTGACCGGCGCGACTCACAATTAAATTCTCCGGCTTGATGTCCAAATGCATCCATCCGTGACGATGAATGTGATCGATGGCGGCGGCCATGTCCAACATCAGGTCACTTAACAATTCGTCGAGCAAAGGATCACTTCGCAATGTCAGCATCCGCAAATTGTCGCCCTCGACATATTCAAGAAGCATGCACTCGCGACCGTTGATTTTCTTATGCGAAATGTAGGGAATGATATTCGGATGCCTCGGCAGCACGGTCAACGCAGCGCATCCATTTCGAAACAGACGAGGCCCAGTGGAAGTCGATGAGAACGTATCGTGCAGTACGCGAATGGCAAAACTGGCGCCAGACTTGTCTGTGGCCAACCAGATCGAAGCGATTCCTCCCTGACTGATAAGTTCGCGCAGTCGATATTCACCAAACAGGCTGTTCTCCTCAAGAGTCATCCTAGGCGTTCTTGTCGTGGTAGTTACGGGAGCACGGCTAACAACTGTTGCCTAACAGCACAAGAGAGCACGGGCAACACAATTCACAATTCTGGATAACCGGTGGATAATTCTAATTGGGAAATCGCTGACACTTCGCAAACGATTAAACATCCACAAATGGCCAGCCATGGTTCAGACGGTTAGCTATGTACCTCGATGACTGGATTCGGAGCAGTTGGGCGATAATTTATCCGGAGGTGTGCCAAATCTGTAACGAACGGAGAGCCAATCCGGATGATGGATACGTGTGCGAAAATTGCATCTCCAAGATTACCTTCATCAACAAATCAATTTGTGACCAATGTGGGAATACCTTCGAAGGAAACCTGACGGAATGTTTCAATTGTAGCGACTGCACTTTTGGCCGGCCTCACTACAAACACGCGCGATCGCCTTGCACTCTGGAAGGACCGCTTCAAACGCTCATACACCGGAACAAGTACACCCAATCGCAATGGATGGAACCGCTGTTTGGGACGTTGATCAAAAACGCGCTCTCCAAGTATCGGTCTACATTCTCAGTGGAGATTGTGTTAGCAGTGCCGCTCTATCCAGCCAAGCAACGCGAGCGAGGATACAATCAGTCCACATGGCTGGCCAAAATCGCAGCCAAAGAATTAGGTGCGGAATTTCGTGGCAACATTTTGAAACGGGTGAAGCCGACTGAGACACAAACACGAATGTCACGTCGTGATCGGAAGGAAAACATGAAAGGTGCATTCAAGATATGTACCGGTTCGAACCTTGCAAACAAGCGCCTCCTTTTGGTGGATGACGTGATAACAACGGGCGCAACGATTGATGCCTGCGCCAAAGTGTTAATGGAAGCCGGAGCCGAATCTGTCTGCGCCCTGACTTTGGCACGTGGGATTTCAAGACCATTTTTGACTTGTGAGTTGCCCTTCTAAGCTCAGAATCATCTCGTTCTTATCGGCAAAATGGTCAAACCCAATAAAAGGCTGCCTGGGCTAGAATCCACACCAGCCGCGGTCACTCCTCCGCGCAATGCACCGGCTCCGTTTCCAGCGAAGCCCAAACTCAGCTCATCCCGCAAACGCAGACGGGATATTCCTGAAGGCCTATGGAATAAATGTCCCAAATGCGAAAGCATGCTTTATGATAAGGAGCTGGAAACCCTCCTGAACGTCTGTCCCAAATGCGATCATCATTTCAGTTTCAGCGCAAAGGAGCGGATACAACAGTTAATCGATGCGGAGACTTTTGTGGAGACGCATCCGCACTTGTCCAGTGTGGACTCATTGCAATTCACAGGCACATCGTCCTATGCCAGCAAGCTGGACAAACACAAGAAGACAACCGGACTGCACGACGCTGTGATCACCGGAACCGGCAACTTGGATAAGCACAAAATTGCATTGGCTGTGATGGATTTTAGTTTTCTGGGTGGGTCAATGGGATCGGTCGTCGGTGAAAAGATTACTCGCATAATCGAGCTGGCAACATCACAGAAGATTCCGGTGCTCATCGTCTCATCCAGCGGTGGTGCCCGCATGTACGAGGGAATGTTCAGCTTGATGCAAATGGCGAAAACCAGTGCTGCCCTTGCTTATCACGCACAAAAGAAACTGCCATTCATCAGCATTCTGACGCATCCGACTACTGCAGGAGTGATGGCGAGCTACGCGAGCTTGGGCGATTTGATTATTTCAGAACCACAGGCGATGATTGGCTTCGCTGGTCCGCGAGTGATTAAGGACACCACACAAGCGGAATTGCCCCCTGGATTTCAGACTGCTGAATTCTTACTCGAACGCGGCCTGCTCGATGCAATTGTAAAGCGGAGTGAGTTGAAAAGTTACCTCTCCCACACGATTGGTTTTCTCCGCGGCGAATCCTGAACAACAGTTAGGCTCCCGTCTTTGCAGCCTTGCCAAAGCCTGACTTTACTTTGTCGTAGATGTATCGTGAGGACGCTTCATCTCCGAAAGTACCAACTCTGATACTCAGAGTACTATGCCCCGGACCTTTATTTGCAAATTGAAATGTGACATCTCCGAAATGGCTTTTGGCTGTAACCTCCCCTTTCTTGGGTTTGATGTCCTTTTTCCTATCTGTCATCTTCATCTCAACAATGGCTGAGTCGATAGCTTTTTCAATTTCCTCAACGCTTGCTGACTCGATGACCTCCAAGTCGCCTTTGACGTATGAAACTATTCCCGCACCTGTAGCACCCACTACAGCAACTCCACAAACGACACATCCCGTGCCAAAAATTGCTGCTGATAATAATATGATTCCGAAAAGTTTTCTCATACCAACTCCTTTGATTTAGACTGCTGAAGAACGAGCAACAAGTCAAGCCAGCACCCAGCCAGAGATAGCCACCCGCTAAATGTCTTCACATCCTCCAGACCCAATCGATTCACTGAATCCCCTCCTCCAACTCGCAACCGAAGTGTTGGGTTGCCGAATCGCTTGGGTCACGCTCAATTCCAATTCAGGCGCTCACATTGCCGCCCAGTTCACACTTTCAGGCACCGACGATGAATGGGTGCAACTCGCCAATGCCGACTGCAATCTCCAAGGTTTCGTTGGTACAAAACAATTTTACAAATCAACATTCAACTCGCGGTGGGCCAACCTTAATGGATTCATGGCCGTTGCCTCTGATACTTCTTTCTCCCGCACGCCAGATGAATTGCACCGCATCCTCTCCATTTTTACCGAACAAGCCGCCGCTCTCATCGAGGCTCATTCATTACGCGATCAACTCGCTTTGAGCGAATTGGCGCACCTTGAAATTGAAAGTGGGCTCAAAGAGACCGAACTGAAGTACCGTAGCATCTTTGAAAATGCCGTGGATGGATTCTTTCAGACTTCTCCACAAGGCACCTACATCGCCGTCAACACGGCGCTCGCGAAGATTTACGGCTACGATACGCCGGCTGATCTCATCGCAGCCATGAGCGACATCTCCCGCCAATTGTACGTTGAACCTGATCGCCGTCAGGAATTCATCCGCTCGATGCAGGAGCACCAAACCATCACCAATTTCCAATCGCGTATTTACCGCCGAGACGGCTCTACGATCTGGATTTCGGAGGATGTTCGAGCCGTCAGGGATTCCAATGGCACACTACTCCGATACGAAGGCACCGTCAAAGACATCACAACGCAAAAAAACACTGAAGATGCGCTGCAATCTTCAGAGCACCTTTACCATTCGCTGGTCGAAACGCTTCCGCAAAACGTCTTCCGAAAAGACCTGGACGGACGATTCACTTTTGCCAACCAACGATTCTGCCAAACTATTGGACTACCACTAGACCAAATCATCGGCCGCAAAGACGCCGATCTTTTTCCAAAAGAACTCGCTGAGAAATATTGCCGCGATGATCAGCGTGTGATGGCAACACTTCAACCCATCGACACAGCCGAATCACACAAACGCCCCGGCGAGCAATCGATCCATGTCCAAGTGGTGAAGTCGCCCCTGTATGACGCCAATGGAAGACTCGCCGGCGTGCAAGGAATGTTTTGGGATATCACCGAGCGCAAACAAACCGAGGAACAACTGGCCTTCGAACGCGACCTGCTTCGCGCGCTGCTTGAAAATGTGCCGGACCGTATTTTCATCAAGGACACCGCATCGCGATTTGTTCGTTGTAGTCTGTCGTTGGCCAAGGCATTGAAAGCCGCATCTGCCGACGATGTTTTAGGTAAAACAGATTACGATTTTCACTCCGAGGCCAAGGCCAAGGCACAGCATGCAGATGAACAGAAAGTCATTCTAACTGGCCGTAGCCGCATCGACACAGAGCACCACACCGACGAGAACGGCAACCCAATTTGGGATTCTGTTTCAAAGGTTCCGTTCCGAAATCGGACCGGCCTGATATCGGGGATCATCGGAATTTCAAGAGACATCACTCCGATAAAAAAAGCGGAATCGGAAATGGCTCGCGCCAGAGATCTGGCGGTGGAGGCCGCTGCGCTCAAGTCGCAGTTTCTCGCGGTGATGAGCCATGAGATTCGCACTCCGATGAATGGCATCATCGGGATGATTGACTTGTTGTTGTCATCCGAATTGACACATGAACAGCGCGACCACGCCGACACACTCCGCACCAGCGCTGATGCACTATTGGAAATTTTGAATGACATTCTCGACCTCTCAAAGATCGAAGCGGGCAAAATGGAACTGCGCACTGAGGAATTCAATCTCAGAGATTTGATCGAGGATGCCACGGGTCTGCACTCAGCACGAGCGCAAGCGAAAGCGATCACTTTGGATTGTTGGATTCCTAGTGATGTCGACGGAACTTACAACGGCGACGCAGGCCGCACCCGGCAAGTTCTGCTGAATCTCATCAGCAACGCGGTCAAATTTACAGATCAGGGCGGCGTGAAAGTATCCGTTCACACGAGAACGGCCGACACAGGAATGCGAATGCTACGATTTGAAGTCAACGACTCCGGCGTTGGCATCAATCAAGATTTGCACGACAAGATTTTTGAAGCCTTCCGACAGGGCGACAGCTCACTCACACGGCGCCAGGGTGGCACGGGTCTCGGATTGACGATTTCCAAGGAAATCAGCCAGATGATGGGCGGTTCAATTGGACTTACTAGTTTGCACGGCGTCGGCTCGACATTCTGGTTTGAAATCCCTTCAAACCCCGTGACAGTTAATTCGGCCAAATCCAAACTTTCTTCGATTACAGTTGCGATCATTGAACCGGATAATTTTCGACACCAACTCATCGCTGACTATTGCCGATCCATCTGCACTGACGTTGTTCAATTCAATTCCTTCACAGATGCATTGGACGATCTAAAGAACGGAGGCGGCTCACAACATTACATCACAAACTTTCATGCCGACGAAATGGATCCGCTGGATTTTATTCACGCAGCACGCACGCTAAAACCGGACTTGCGATTTACCACCTACACAACCACACAACGGAAGACCGACCCTGAAACGGCTGTGGCTGCAGGAATCAATATTCTGACTCTTCCCATTCGCCGGCTCCGACTCACTGAGGCACTTCTGTGTTTGCCGACAGCCAACCGTGTTGGAATTATCGAATCCCAAACGCCAATGGGAACCGGATATCCATTCCAGATTGCGCTCGTGGAAGACAATCCTGTGAACCAAAAAGTAGCAGAGATTCAGCTCCGAAAACTTGGCTGCAATTCTGAGACGCTTTCCGATGGGATGAGCTTGCTCGCTGCTTGGGACAGTTTCCAAGTCGTACTCATGGACTGCCAGTTACCGGATCTCGATGGATTTGAAACGACGCGTCGCCTCCGTCAACTTGAACTATCTACCGCGACGAAAGATCACAAATACGTCATCGCACTCACTGCCAATATCCAAGACCGCGCCGCCTGTTATTCGGCTGGAATGGATGATTTCATTTCCAAACCACTCCGGCTCGCCGAACTCAAGTCTGCCTTGGATCGCGCCGCTGATGCGTTGAAAGAATCGAACAAACACAGCACCGATTCACTACTCGACCCCACCAATCTCAATGCGCTCAAACCTTCGGCGACCGATCCATCGCCGGATGTCACTCCAGAAATTGTGAATCTATTCTTGTCACAAACAGCAAGCTATCTGGCGGAATTGGATCAACACATCCATGACAAGAATCTCCACGCCATTGCCTCCATTGCTCATAAACTCAAAGGCAGCTCAGCCAATCTCGGCGCAAAACGGCTTGCAGCACTGGGACTCGACCTCGAGCACGCAGTAATTGACCATGATTTGAAAAGGGTCGCATCGATCGTCGCTCAATTTCCTTCCACTCTCCGTCTCACACGACTAGCGATCGAGAATCATCTCCATCCCGACGCTGGCTAAACACAACTTTGACAGCACACTGATTCAGGCTTAATCTCGCGCCTGATGGAAGTGCTACATGCACCGTGGCGATTGGAGTACATCCTCTCTCCGAAACATACTTCTGATGGCCAGTCCATCTTTACGCGCATCGCCCAATCCAACGATGATGTCGCCAACCATGTCATCGCCCGTGATCGCACTTGTTACGCCGTACTGAACACCTACCCCTACACCGGTGGGCATCTCATGGTCGTCCCCTACAAACAGGTGAACGATTTCAACGAACTCACCGACGATGAAATGCTCGACTTGATGAAACTCTCGCGACGCTGTCAAAACGCGCTCAAGGCCGTGATGAAACCTGATGGATTCAACATCGGCATCAACCTAGGTCGCGTCGCAGGAGCAGGAATCGTTGAGCATCTTCACATCCACATCGTTCCCCGTTGGCTGGGCGACACCAATTTCATGCCCATTCTCGGACAGACCACCGTGCTCCCCGAAGCGCTCACCGATGTAGCCACCAAACTTCGCGAAGAACTTTCTAGATGAATCAACACTGATCCAATGGCCACCGTTACACTGCACTTCGACAACGCCCGCCAAGCACAGCAGATCTTCAGCAACGACCCGCAGAACCTCCGCGTGCTGCAAGACGAACTTTCAATCCACGCCACAGCGCGCGACGGCTGGATTCGGCTTGAAGGCGAGCCAACAAAAATCGAGCAAGCCAAACAACTATTTGAAACGCTTCACCAGATCTCCGCCACCAGCACTCAGCCCTTGAAACGCCAGGATTTCTTGCACGCCCTTCAAACCGTCAAATCCGGCGGCATTAGCACACTGCGACAGCTCAACGACAATCGCGTCATCACCTCCGTTCTCAAATCGCCCGTCGTCCCCAAAACATCCGGTCAACGCGGTTACATGCTCGCCATCGAGAAAAACGACATCACATTTGGAGTCGGACCAGCAGGCACTGGCAAAACTTTTCTGGCCATGGCCATGGCCGTTGCCGCCCTCAAGCAAGGCAAGATCGCAAGAATAATCCTCACGCGACCAGCCGTTGAAGCCGGCGAAGCGCTGGGTTTCCTCCCCGGCGATCTCAAAGAAAAACTCGCCCCTTATTTGCGGCCACTCCACGACGCACTACAGGACATGCTTCCCATTGAAGAGGTCCAGAAACACATGGACCGAAACATCATTGAGATCGCGCCGCTCGCCTACATGCGCGGCCGCACTTTGAATAATGCTTTTGTGATTCTCGACGAAGCGCAGAATTCCACCACTGAGCAGATGCTCATGTTCCTCACACGCCTCGGATTTGATTCCAAGGCGGTCATCACAGGCGACCCGTCGCAAATAGATCTTCCTGCATCGAGGCAATCCGGATTGAAAGAGGCGCTGGATATTCTTCATGACACCAACGGCATCGCCATCCACAAATTCAGCAAGGCCGATGTCGTGCGCCATCCACTCGTCCAGAAAATCATCGAGGCCTACGAACAGCGCCGACAGCCATCTCGATGACGGACTGATGAAACTGGTCACACTTTCCAATCGCCAACGATCGCGGCGAATTCATTCACCCGCCTTCAAAGTGGCCGCTGAGATTCTGTTGGGAGATCTGCTGAATCTGCCAAAATATCAGCTTTCCATTCATCTCATTGGCAATCGCACGATGTCGCGAATCAATCAAGAATACATGTCGCACGAAGGCCCGACGGATATCATCACACTGGATTATCGAACAAACCTTCCATCGGAGTCATTGCAAGGCGAACTCTACATTTGTGTCGATGTCGCCATTGAACAAGCACGCCAGCACAACACCACTTGGCAGACAGAACTTACCCGCTATCTCGTCCACGGTGTCCTTCACCTTTGCGGTTACGATGACCAGAAATCGGGCGACCGAATCATTATGAAGCGCGCTGAAAATTCACTTTTGCGCAAACTCCTTAAACGCACACCTTCATCAAGCCTCACAGCCAAACGGACACGCACCGCGCATGATTGAGCAAGATCATGGAATCGTGCTGCGCTCTTATCCACTTCGCGATACGAGCCTAATTGTCCATTGGCTTACCGAATCATCCGGTCGGATCGCCACTGTCGCCAAAGCTGCAAGAACGCCAAAATCTCCATTCCGCGGCAGACTCGATCTCTTTTACGAAGCCCATCTCACTTACTCTCGCAGTCTGAAATCCGAATTGAACACCCTCCGCGAAGTTCAACTGATCAACGACCGTCATGACCTCACATCCAAATTCCAAACGCTCCGTCAGCTTGTTTATTGCGCCAGCTTGATTGAACAAACGACAGAAAAACAAACGCCCATTCCCGAGGCATTTCGCTTATTCATCTCGTTCCTCACCGCCCTCTCCGCTAACGCACAAAATCAATTCATTGTGATCGCCTTTGAAATCCGCTGGATCACCGAATTGGGATTTAAGCCTGACTCTCGCCAAACGCGCCTCAGCTCCGAATCGAAGGACTTGATGGAGCGACTTTCGAAAACAGATTTTTCTGAACCTTCAATGCTCTCAACTTCAGAAGCCACGCACCGCGAACTCCAAAGATATCTGAACAGTTTCATCCTCGAACACCTCGGCAGAATACCGAAAGGCCGAGACGCTGCCACCGAGTTCAATGGGTGAGTGAGGCCGCTAACGAATCCACCCGTTCCGGCTCCACCCATTTGCCGTGCTCTCGGATGAGGTCGACCAGTCGGTCCACTGCTTCGGATTCAGGAATGTTGAATTTGATGGGCTGTTTGCCGACGTAGAGATTAATTTTGTTCGGTGCGCCGCCCACATAGCCGAAGTCCGCGTCGGCCATTTCGCCCGGGCCATTCACGATGCAGCCCATGATCGCAATCTTCACTCCCTTGAGATGTTCTGTGCGGGCCTTGATACGCGCGGTGACGGTCTGAAGATTAAAAAGCGTGCGACCACAACTCGGGCAGGCCACGTAGTCCGTCTTGAAAGAGCGACAGCCAGCCGCTTGCAGAATATTAAAAGCCAGGCGCAGCGAGAGTCCCGCGCCGGATTCGCCGCGAATCAGAATCGCGTCACCAATCCCATCGGCCAGGAGCGAGCCGATGTTCACCGCCGCACGCAGCAGCGCCACTTCGGCAGTGAGCGGCACTGGCTCGAAAGTCAGACAATCCTTCAAGAGAATTGGATTGTGACGTCCCAGTCGCTTGAGTTTGGCCGCGAGCAAACGAAAGGCGGTGATGGGCGGTAATGACACGCCGTCTTTCACCGTGACAAGCTGCGAGTCGCAGTTGATCTCGAAATCCTGCATCGGATCAATCTCGTGAATGACCAAGTCCTCATAAACTGCTTCGGGCTTGACGTCATCTTTTGGGCGAATCTTCGGCGCGACTTTGTCGAAGGTTGCGCGGGTGACAACGACGCGCACCGTTTGCTCGCCGCCGCACTTCACGGCATCGGCGAGTTCAATTTCCGGTGTGTGTCGGCGCTCAAATTCAAAGGGATCGTAACCCAGCGCAATGGGAGCCACCGCCGCTGAATTGGCCAGCACAGGAATCTGCGCGAGCAGGTCGTTACACACTGCAATCTCGTGCGGGCTGTCTTCAGTGAGCGAGACGCGAATCGTGTCGCCGATGCCGTCGCAGAGCAGCGAGCCAATGCCAATCGCGCTCTTGATGCGGCCATCCTCGCCCTCGCCCGCCTCGGTGACGCCCAAGTGAATCGGATAATTCCAGTCCGGCCCTTCCTTCGCCAGTCGCGCGACCAGGAGCCGGTAGCACTCAATCATCACTTTCGGGTTGCTCGACTTCATCGAGAACTTGAAATTGTGGAAGTCGTGCGCGCGACAGATGCGGGCAAACTCAAGCGCACTCTCGACCATTCCCAGCGGCGTGTCGCCGAATCGATTCATGATGCGGTCGGAGAGCGAACCGTGATTGGTGCCGATGCGCATCGCGCGGCCCAGAGTTTTGCAGCGCGCCACAAGCGGCGTGAACTTCTCCTCAATGCGGCGAAGTTCGTCGGCATATTGCGCGTCGGTGTATTCCTTCACCGCGAACTTCTTCGAGTCGGCGTAGTTGCCGGGATTGATGCGGACCATCTCCACCCAGTTGGCGGCTTCCATCGCGGCATCGGGTTTGAAGTGGATGTCAGCGACGATGGGCGCGAGGCAACCGCGCGTGCGCAACTCGGCGGCGATGTGTTTCAGATTCGCCGCGTCCTTCACCGTCGGCGCGGTGATGCGAACGATCTGGCAACCCACGGCGACGAGTTCCAGCGACTGTTTCACCGACTCTGCCGTATCCATCGTGTCGCAGGTGAGCATGGATTGCTTCACCACCGGATGATCCCCGCCAATGACAACGCCGCCTTTGGTAGGATCCCCCACGATCACTTCGCGGGTGACGCGACGTTGAAAACGAAATGGAGACTGACAGTATGACACGACCTACTTCTCCATGGGCTGAGGAGCGAAGCGCAATGGGGCTGTTTCGCTTTCATTTTTGGGGGCGAGATCCTGCACATCATAGAACGCGATGTAAGCCATGTAGCCGATCAAGACAACGGCACATGTAGTTTGCACCCCGTTCAGCAGCCAAGCACTGACCGGCTTGCGTCGAATCCATTCCGCGATCGAAAGAACGATGTGGCCGCCATCGAGCACGGGGAATGGAAGCAGGTTGAGCAGTGCCAAGTTCACATTCATCACGACACTGAACCAGAGCGCGAGACGCCAGCCGTCTGCATCTTGAAACAGGAGATAGTAGATGCTCAGGATTTTGACGGCACCGCCCAAGTGTTGAGGCTTCACATCCGATTTCGACGAGAACAAGGCACCGAAGGTGTCGTACATAGCTCGCAGACTCGCCCAGACTTGTTCGAATGGATCGGGTCGAACCAACACATGTTTTGCATCGCCACTCCATGTGATTCCAACGCGCGGTTTCTGATCCGATGGACTGATCGGAATGACAGGCTTCACGTTGACGACATTTTCAATTCCATTTCTCGAATAGGCAATTTTGAGAACGGCGTCCGGCGATGCCTCGACGTATTTTGAGAGACTTCCAAAATGATAAACTGGCTCGCCATTGATGGATTTTATGATGTCGCCAACGCGCAATCCAGCGATTGCAGCGGGACTATTCTCTGCAATCTCGCCAATATTCGGAGTCTGTGCCGGAGCGATTTTGATCTGGCGTAGATTTTTTCGCTGCCACGCTTTGGTCGGATCAATGACGGGTTTGGGATTGAATACCATTTCTTTGCCATCGCGACTGACCTTCATCTCGATGGATTCCCCTTCGCTACTGACGATGTGCCAGACGACACTGTCGCCCATGCCCATAAATTTGCTGACGGCATGACCGTCGACGGTGAGAATTTTGTCGCCGGGTTTCAAACCCACCATTTCAGCCGGACCACCTTTCTCGACATAACCAATCACTGTTGTCATCTCTGATTCGCCAATGGGTCGGCCGACGACCCACACGACAACCGCAAATGCGAACGCCAGAAATAAACTGAACAGTGGCCCGGCAAATGCCACGATGATTTTATCAATCGCTGTCACAGGCGGCAGAACTACAGCATCCTGCGTTTTGCCTTCCAACAACTCCATCGGCGCCATCTGCGGCAACGACACATAGCCGCCAGCGGGAATCCAACCGAGCGCGTATTCGACACCGCCAATATTTTTGGACCAGATCGGTTTCCCAAACCAGATGGCGAAGCGCTCAACCTTTAATCCGCGCCAACGCGCCGCAAGAAAATGGCCCAGCTCATGGACAAAGATGAGGAGGTTAAAAAGGATAACCACCTCGAGAACGATCAACGCAATTTTCAAAATACCCATGGTTTGTGCCTGTCCAATTGGACAGAGAATTATCCTACAGTGAATCCGCCAATGAGTCGAGATGTCGCTGAGTGTGCTCGCTGGAAACTACAAACCGGAAACAACCCGTTCCCGGCCAGCCAGGATATCGGATGAAACTGGGATAGATTCCTGCATTGATCAAACGGCTTCGAATGCGACGCTCATCATTCTCGGATTTTGGCGTGATGCGGACAATCGGGCCGGGCGTCGTTTCAACTTCACACGATTTTGACGCAAGCCGGTCCCTCAATCTAGCTACGTTCAACTGCAGTCTCAGTCGCATTGACTTGTCGCTGCCCAAGATTTTCACCGACTCAATCGCCGCATTCACCAGCGGCAATGGAATCGGAGTGTTGCCCGTAAAGATGCGGCTGCGTTTTACGATTTGTTCCCTCAATTTTATAGAACCCAGAACTGCACCGCCATAAACTCCAAATGCCTTGCTCAAGGTGACAGTTTGAATCACTCGCGCCCGACTGATTCCTTCAAACTCGATTGTCCCCTTCCCCTGTTTGCCAAGCATCCCTGCCCCATGCGCATCATCCACCATCAAAACACCGCCAACAGGCAGGCGCCGCATTATTTGTTTCAACGGCGCCACGGACCCATCATAAGCAAACATCCCATCGGTGAATACAATCGGTCGCGATTGTTTTCCTCCAACAGCAATCAACTTTTGCAATGCAGCCATATCTCTGTGTCGGTATCGGCGCACTGCGCAATTAAGTTGTCCAGAAGCGTCCCACAAACTCTTGTGCGCTCGCTCATCAATGAGTGCGACGGTGTGTTTGCCCGACAGCGCTTGGCCAACGGCGAGATTGGCAAGGTAACCGCAGGAGAAGAGCGTTGCAGTCGGTACATCAAAGAACTCCGCAAGCTGTGTTTCCAGTTGTTGATACAACACATGTTCACCGGTCGTCATTCGCGATGCGGCAACGCTCAATCCAAATCGAGGGATCGCCTTTTTCATTGCAGCGAGGATTCGCGGATGACTCGAAATCCGAAAGTAATCACACCCGCCAAAGAAAAGAAACTTTCGCCCACGCCAACGCACATACACTCGATCTGTCTGTTGAAGTGGATCGGTGATAGGACGCATTGAATATGAGCGCCGAATAATTAATCAACTCGAAGCCGTTGATCGCGCCCATCGATCGGCAACGAGAATCTGCTCCAGCGATGGCTGATTGACCGTTTGATGGCAATCCATCACACGCGTGACAGTCTTCGTGATCTGCGGAAATGTGATCCGATGATTGCAGAAAGCTTCGACGGCGACTTCGTTCGCGGCATTGAAAACGGCTGGCAACGTGCCTCCCACTTCTCCGGCTCGCCTCGCCAGGTTCAATGCCGGGAATCGCTCGGTATCGGGTTCTTCGAATGTGAGATTGCCGTATTTGGACAGGCTCGTTTGAACTCGATCGCTGCCGACGCGCTCGGGATAAGTCAGCGCATATTGGATTGGGAGGCACATGTCCGGCGTCGATAATTGCGCGATGATGGAGCCATCAACAAACTCGACCATTGAGTGGATGACACTTTGCGGGTGAACAACCACTTGGACTCGATCCATTCCGATGTCGAACAACCAGCGGGCTTCAATCATCTCAAGCCCTTTATTGAACAACGTGGCTGAATCAATCGTGATCTTTCGGCCCATGACCCACGATGGATGTTTCAGCGCATTCTCAAGAGTGATCGCCTCGAACTTTTCAATTGGCCATTGTGACTTATCTCGAAAGGGTCCGCCGCTGGCAGTGAGCCAGAGGTTGCGAACGGAGTTGGGCGACTTGCCATCGAGACACTGAAAGATCGCTGAATGTTCGCTGTCGACTGCCAGTACGTTTACGCCGTGTTTGCGTGCCTCGGCCATGACTGTTTCGCCAGCCATCACCAGAATTTCTTTCGAGGCCACCGCAATATCTTTACCCGCGCGAATCGCTGCCAATGCCGGTTGCAGTCCTGCTGTGCCAACAATCGCGATGAGCACAATATCGGCTTCTGGTAGAGTCGCGAGTGTGATCAACCCTTCTGCGCCGCAGTGAACGCGCGTTGTATCGGGCAATCGACTTTGCAGATTGGATGCGGCTTCTGGAGAAGCAATGGAAACTGCAATGGGTTTGAACTCGTTCGACTGATTCACGAGTTCATCAACATTGCTGCCGGCAGCTAATGCGACAATTTGGATTTTGCCTGGCAAGTCGCGTGCGACCTTCAGCGTGCTTTGGCCGATGGAACCGGTGGAGCCGAGGAGAACAATCCGTTTCATGGATGAACGCAACGAATGTAAATGTACATGATCGGTGCATTCAAAAGGAGGCTGTCGAGCACGTCCAAAATGCCACCGAGTCCTGGAAAGAGATGGCCGGAATCTTTTTGACCGGCCTCGCGTTTGAAAAGAGATTCAACCAAATCGCCCAAGACAGCGGTGACGCCAAGCCCCGCGCCCAAAGCAATCGTATGAGTCCAAGTCATGCCGATTAGATGATGTCCGGCATATTTCTTCATCAAGGCACTGGCGATGATGGACAGGATAATTGCACCGGCAAATCCTTCCCATGTTTTGCCGGGACTGATTCGCGGAATCATTTTGTGACGCCCGATTAGCGAGCCTGTCAGGTAAGCACCCGTGTCGCTGGCTTTTGTGATGAGGATGAAATAAAGGAGGAACCATTCGCCTTTGATGCCTTCGTAAAACCTCATCTTTGTGAAAAACCCCAGAAGCAATGCCACGTAAAGCACCCCTAGAAATGTGATGGAGATGGACTGAATTCCTTTTCCGATCTCTCCTCGGAATAAATGCCAGAGTGTCGTACTGATGAGCATCAACGCGAGAATGAGGATTTCAGATTCGGCAACCGATGATCGCGACGATCCTTTGGCTGAGAGATAAAAGACTGTGCCAACGAGTGCCATGCCACCAATGACACCCAGGGTTCGATGCGAAGAAAGCCCGGTAAACTTTGCCAGTGCGAAGAATTCCCAAAGACCGGAAGTCACGAGCAGTGCCAGTAACAGGATAAATGCGCCATCGGCAATCGTGCGGTCTTTGTAAAACAAACCGGCCAGCAAGAGTCCCCATAAGAGGAGCGAACTGCTGAGGCGCCGGATGAATATCTGACTCTTCGAAAGTTCGTCAGCTCCCATGTGCGCGGATGATAATGCGGCAAACACTCGCCTGTCGAGCTTCGCTATACTTTCCCGAACCGGCGATCACGTCGTGCATATTCCTCAATCGCTTCGACCAGACTTGCCGGAGTGAAGTCAGGCCAAAGTGTAGGTGTGAATACCAATTCGGAGTAGGAGGCTTGCCACAGTAGAAAATTACTCATCCGCAACTCTCCGCTGGTACGAATTAAAAGCTCAGGATCAGGAATCTTCGCTGTGTTGAGGTGGTTGGTAAAACAGCTCTCGTCGATGTCGGTTGCATCCAACTCGCCAGATTGAACCTGAACGGCAATCTGTCTTGCTGCATCCACAATCTCCGCACGGGAACCGTAGCTCAAGGCGAGAACCAAAGTCAGCCCCGTGTTCGCGGCCAGCACCTTTTTGCTTTCAAGCAATTGTTTTTGAATCGAGGCCGGGAGACGGTGAATCTGCCCGATTGTTTCCAATCGGACATTGTTCTCGTTCAACTCCAGCGTTTGCCTTTTCAAGGCGCTCGCCAGAAATCGCATGATGGCTTGGATTTCAAGTTGGGGGCGATTCCAGTTTTCCAATGAAAACGTGTACAGTGTCAGGTAGCGAATTCCCAATTTAGATGAAGCCTCGACAATATCCCGAACAACATCAACGCCTCGCTTGTGTCCCATCACTCGTGGCAATCCGCGCTGTCTTGCCCAGCGCCCATTGCCGTCCATAACGATGGCGACATGCGAAGGCAACACCGACTTTGCAAGATCGCTCAGGCTGGCTTTGTCGCGCGCAGACACGTTGGAATTTGATCAGATGGGAATTGTTTGGTGACGGGCCGGGCCGACCGACACGAGAGAGATTTTCCCGCCAATCAATTCCGCGACTGCCTTCAGATACACCTTGGCATTGCGCGGCAGGTCATTCCATTTTCTTGCTTCCGTCGTGGGCGTATTCCATCCGCGAAAAGTTCTGTAAACGGGTTTGCAACTCGCAAGCACATCGATGTCGTTCGGAACATGATCAAAGAATCGTTTGCCGACTTTATATCCCACACACACCTTGATCTCCGAAAGTGTATCGAGACCATCAAGGTTCGTGACGGCCAGATCATCGACTCCATTGATCATTACAGCTTGTCTCGCGGCCACGGCGTCGAACCATCCGCAGCGACGCGCACGTCCTGTGGTCGCTCCAAACTCACGCCCCATCCCGTGCAACATGTCGCTGATCTCTGCATTCTCGCTCGGCAACGGCCCTTCGCCCACGCGTGTCGTGTATGCCTTCATCACACCCACCACGCGGTCGATTCGATTGGGCGGAATGCCTGATCCCGTACATGCCCCGCCGGAAGTCGTGTTCGACGATGTCACGTACGGATAAGTTCCATGATCGATATCCAAATACGTGCCTTGTGCTCCCTCGAATAAAATTGAAGCCCCGCTGGCTGCAGCGGCATGAAGCATCTGGCTCGAGTTCGCGATGAACGGACGAAGTCGTCGTGCCGCTTTTTGATATTCTACGAGCACTGCTTTATAGGAAATCGCCTTGCCGCCCATCGAACGGATCACGCGGTTATTCTCGTTGATTCGCGCTTGGAGCTTCTGCGGAAAACTGCGCGCGTTCACCAGGTCCAACATGCGCAGCCCAGTCCTTGAATATTTATCGCAGTAAGCCGGGCCGATCCCTCGCTTGGTCGTGCCGATCTTGCTCTTGCCGTTTGCAGATTCCCGTTGAGCGTCCAGTTCGCGATGATAAGGGAGCACCACATGCGCCGTTTCACCGATGAAGAAACTACCTTTGAGCCGGAACCCGAGTTTCTCCAATCCATCAATCTCCTTCACCAATCCAATCGGATCCACCACCACGCCATTGGCAATGATGCACTTCTTACCCTTGTGCAATATTCCGGAAGGGACGAGATGCAGCACATGCTTCTGCTCGCCGACATACACCGTGTGTCCCGCGTTGTTGCCGCCCTGATAGCGAACTACATAATCCGAGCGCTCAGTCAGGACATCGATCACCTTGCCCTTCCCTTCGTCGCCCCACTGAATACCGACTAATACTGTGATGGCCATTTTTTCAATTACTCGATTGCAATAAAAAACCCCGACAGAATCGGGGGCAAACAACTCGTATTTGCGGCGAGAAAATAGGCAAGCCATCGCCTCGTGTCAACCCAACCTTGGCCAGTCATTTCGAGACTGTGACTGTATCGCTTTTCCCGCTACACTCCGCTCGTGCGATTGCCGCCAGATTATCACATGCACACGCCGCTCTGCCGCCACGCCACGGGCGAGCCGACCGAGTATGCCGCGCGCGCCGTCGAACTCGGCCTCACCGAGATCGGATTCACCGACCACTCCCCGATGCCGCGCGACGACTTCGACAACTGGCGCATGCGCTCCGATCAACTTGACGAATACGTGGAGAAAGTCCGCCACGCCCAGCGCGAGCATCCTCAACTCACCATCAAGCTCGCCCTCGAAGTCGATTACCTACCCGGCCACGAAGAGTGGATCCGCGAACTCGCCTCGCGTCATCCGTGGGATTACTTCATCGGCTCCGTTCATTACGTCTCCGATTCGTGGGATGTGGACAACCCCGCCAAACTCTCCGAATGGAACAGTCGCGACCCCTTCGAAGTGTGGTCTGTTTATTTCGAGCGACTGACAATGGCCGCCGCGAGCGGCCTCTTCGAAATCATCGGCCACGCCGATCTCCCCAAGAAATTTGGCCACCGACCGAAGCAGGATTGCACCCCCCTCTACGAACGCTTCCTCACTGCTGCGAAGAAGACAGGCACTGCCATCGAACTCAACACCGCCGGCTTGCGCAAAAACTGCCGTGAGATTTATCCGAACCCCACCCTTCTCGACGCTGCCTTTCGCCTCGGCGTCCCCATCACCTTCGGCTCCGACGCCCATGCCATCGGCGAAGTCGGGATGAACTTGAAAGATGCCATCGAACTCGCCCACAGCATCGGCTACAAACACTCCCTGCGCTTCACCCAACGCCGAGCCGAGGTGGTTCCCCTATTCCCATCCTGAAACAGGAGCCACCGTCAATCCGACCCCGCTGATCACTCTAAAAACGCCACAAGCTGCAGCGCTTGGCTAGCACCTCAAAATCTTTTCCATCGCCTTCCCCTTTGCCAATTCATCGACCAGTTTATCCAGATAGCGGATGTCCCGCATCATCGGGTCTTGGATGTCTTCCACTCGGATACCGCAAATCACACCTTTGATCAGAGTTCGCGAAGGATTCAGCTTCGGAGCTTCCTTGAAGAAAGTTTCAAAGTCCTTCTGCTTTTTCACTTGTCCTTCCAACTGCCGCTGATTGTAGCCGGTCAGCCAGCAAATGACGGCATCCACTTCGGACTTCTTACGACCTTTGTTTTCTGCCTTTGCGACATAGAGTGGATAGACTCTCGCGAAGGTCATCCTCAGTAATCGCTCTTGTGATTGTTTTGTCATGTGAAGAGCAGAATGTCCCAAATTCAGCTGAGTCAATCGCAAAGGGCACGTTTGCAATCAGAGTTGGTGCCTGCTCCCGCAAAATAAATACGCCCATCTTTTCGCCGCCCCGTTACTTCTTCTTGCGTTGATAAGTCACCAGATAAAGTTGCGTGCCCGCAACGGTCTTGAATTCGGCGGGACGTTTCGCGCCAGAGAGGTCGTAGCAGATTCGAAGAGTGTCGCCGTTCAATTCGTAAATCGCAGGGAAAGTCTTGCCGATATTGGGGCCTTCCGTGCCGGTGATGCGGATGCTCTTGGGCTTGCTGACCGGATCAATCGTGTAAGTGCCACGGTCAGGTTTTTCTCCGACAAAAACTTCATACTTCTCATTGTCCAGTTTGAGGCTGATGGTTTTTAAGATAGCGTCTGGCAGCGGATTTCCAGCCAACTCGGCTTTGGCAGGCGACCATTTTCCCTGAATCGCTTTGGCGTCGGCGACAGGCAATTCGGCAACCAACGTATTCAGAGAAGCGCCAAGCGCTAGGCAGATGTAGAGGAGTTTTTTCATGTTGTCTGGATATCCTTAAACACTCGGTTTCACTTCGTGGATATCGTGCAGCACGCCGTTGGGGATGCAGATGACGAGCGCCTTCAAATTGCCCCACGCACGGTGTTTAACGCCGCGTGGAACGTAAACCACCACCCCCTCGTGCAGTTCAATCTCCGCATCATCCAGACTCATACGCCCCTGACCGCCGAGGATGTAATAGAACTCATCGGTCCGTTCGTGATAATGCAACGTGGCATCAGTGATCTCCAGATGATGCACCTCGCCGGCAGCGCGATGGGCCTCCTCGATGAGCGGCCTGATCTGGCCGCAGGTCTCCGTCCACGGCTTCACTTCGGACAACTCACGCCGGATATATTCTTTGGTTGAGTTCATAGAATTGTCATCAAGCCGCAATGCAGAGTTGGGCTGCATGATTCGCAATCCACTACAGGATTATGAAGTGCTCATCATCAAAATACCGAGCGCGGGCGTTCTACTTGCTGATGCCACGCTCGCTACTTCGGATGAATTGGATGAGGTGCTTCACTTCGGGGAGTAGCGGCACTTCGTTTTCAATCTTTGCCAGCACAATCGCGATGGTCAGCCCTTCGCGGAACAAAAGCTTGTAGCACTTCTTCAATGCTTCCTGCGCTTCGACGCTGACGCCGTTGCGCTCCAGCCCAATTTTATTAACGGTGCGCGTCTCGGCGGGATTGCCATCGGCGAGCATGAAGGGCGGAACGTCCTGCACGACTTTCGAGCAACCGCCGATGATGGCCATCGTGCCGATGCGACAAAATTGATGGACGGCAGCGCACCCGCTGATCACGGCATGATCTTCAACGATGACATGGCCTCCGAGTGTCGCCGAATTGGACATGATGATGTGGCTGCCAAGCTGACAATCGTGAGCGACATGGCTGTAGGCCAACATCACGTTGTTCGAACCGATGACGGTCGCATCGTTGTCGCCGGTGGCGCTGTGGATGGAGGCAAATTCCCGGATGATATTGTGGCTTCCGATCTGGGTGCGTGTGATGCCACCTTTCCATTTCAAATCCTGCGATCGGAGACCGATACTGGAAAATGGATAAATCTCGTTGTGGCTCCCGAGTTGTGTGTGGCCATCGATGATGACGTGCGAGTGCAGCTTGCAATTGTTGCCGATTGTGACGTGTTCGCCGATGACAGAATACGGTCCGATCACGCAATCCCCTGCAATGGTGGCTCGCGGATGAACGATCGCAGTTGGATGAATGTCGGCGGTCATGTCGATTTGGAATCCACAAGCGAAAATGTCACCAGCGCCTCGCTCACCTCTTCGCCGTTGACGGAGCAGACGCCTTTGGCTTTGCCAACTTTTCCACGAACACGCGTCAGTTCCACTTCGATGACAAGTGTGTCGCCCGGACGGACTGGCTTGCGCCATTTCACTTCGTCGGCGGCCATGAAGTAGGCGAGTTTACCCGCATTCTCAGCTTGTTTGAGCATGAGAATTCCAGCCGCCTGCGCGATCGCTTCGAGTTGAAGCACGCCTGGCATAATCGGATGATCCGGAAAATGACCGGCAAAATACGGCTCGCCAATGCTGACATTTTTTACTGCGGTGATTTTGTTGCCATCGATACGCGTCACCTTGTCCACCATCAGGAACGGGTACCGATGCGGCAGAGTTTGCATCACTTGCTCGATATTCATGACAGTGGATTGGCTTGGGTTCGGGCTGTTGTTGCCGTTGTCGGTTGTGGTTGAGATTTCTGGCGGCGCAAAAGTCTGCGCCAAACGCACTGGCCGATTCATCTGCGCGCGAAGGCGGCGAGCCATTTCGCAATTGGCAGTGTGACTGGGACGGACCGCGATGATGTGCGCGGCAATCGGGCGACCGGCCAATGAAAGATCGCCGAGAATATCGAGCATCTTGTGCCGGACAAATTCATTGGTGTAGCGCAACGGCTCGTTGGTGAGCACGGCATCTTCGCGGATGATGATGGCATTCTCCAATCCACCGCCGCGAATAAGTCCGCTTTTGGAAAGGGTGGCGATCTCCTCGAAGTAACAAAATGTGCGGGCGCGTGAAAGTTCGCGCCGCCAAGTTTCTGGCGATAGTTCGAGGCTGAACATCTCGGTGAATCGGCCGCGATTATCAGAACTGGTGCAGGTGATCTTGAGTGTGCGATGGGGAAAGGCGCTGATCACAGTGTCGCCCATCTCCAGTTCGATCGGCTCGACGAGATGAAAAATCTCGCGGCTTTCGGTTTGTGCGACCAAGCCGGACTTCTCGATCATCCGACAAAACTCGTCCGAGCTGCCATCTGATATGGGGGGTTCGCTGGCGTCGATCTCGACAATGGCATTGTCCACACCCATTCCAGAAAAGGCAGCCAGGACGTGTTCCACCGTATGAATCTTGATGTTGCCTTTGGCGAGGGAGGTCGATCGCTGTGTGTCATCAACCAAATCAACAGAGGCTTCAACCAGCGGGTGGCCGGCCAAATCCATTCGCTTGAATTGGATTCCACGACCAACAGGTGCTGGTTGAAACGTCATCGTAACCCGATTCCCACCATGCAGGCCTATGCCCGCAAAGGTTGCCGGTTCACGAATTGTGTGCTGGTTCGCCACGTGGTTGGATTTAATCCAGAGCCAAGCAGCCAATCAAGACAGGATGTGGAGCGCTAGCTGGCTGCAGGGGCTTGTGCCGGCGCTTCTTTCTCGTCGAGTTCGGCCATCGCTGCTCTGCGGGAGAGACGAACTTTACCGCGATCGTCCACTCCGAGGCATTTGACAAAAATATCGTCGCCCAATTTGACAACGTCTTCTGTCCGCTTCACGCGGAAGTTGGCCAGCTCACTGATGTGGCAGAGGCCGTCTTGACCGGGCAGGAATTCGACGAAGGCGCCAAATTCTTTGATGGTGACAACCTTGCCTTTGTAAATCTTGCCGACTTCAGCTTCGGCTCCAGTGCCCATGATGGCTTCGCGCGCGATCTTCATTCCCTCACCGGAAATGGAGAACACAGTCACTTTGCCGTCGTCTTCAATATTGATTTCGCAGCCGGACTCTTCGCAGAGCCGCTTGATGTTTTTGCCACCAGGTCCGATCAACGCACCAATCTTCTCGGGGTTGATCTTCAACACTTCGATGCGCGGCGCGTACTTGCTCAACTCGGTGCGGGGCGCAGCGATGGCCTTGGCCATCTCGCCCAATATTTTCAATCGAGCTGCTTTCGCCATCCAGATCGTCTCATCCATGATGCCCTGCGGCAAACCGCGCAGTTTCAGGTCGAGCTGGAATCCGGTGATCCCCTTTTCGGTGCCAGCGATTTTGCAGTCCATGTCACAGAACGCATCTTCCCAGCCGATGATGTCCGTCAATAATTGATGACGTGAAATGTGACCGTCCTTGTATTCCGTGCAAATACCGATGCTGATGCCTGCGACTGGCCGGATCAACGGCACGCCTGCATCCATCAACGCGAGTGACGCGCCGCAGACTGACGCCATCGATGAGGAACCATTGGATTCCAGGATCTCGCATGTGACGCGGAGTGTGTAAGGATAATCCACCTTGGGAATCAACGGGCGCACCGATCTCTCGGCGAGCGCACCGTGACCGATCTCGCGACGGCCCGGGCCGCTGATTCTTCCCGTTTCTCCCACCGAGAAATTGGGGAAGTTGTAGTGGAGAATGAACTTCTTTTCCGTTTCACCACCGGCGTAGTTATCAAACGACTGTGTGTCATCGGGCGTGCCCAACGTGGCCAGCACCAACGCCTGCGTCTCGCCGCGGGAAAAAACCGCCGAGCCATGCGAGCGGGCAATGACTCCCACTTCCGAAATGATCTGACGGATATCACCAGGCGCACGACCGTCAAGACGCTTGCCTTGATCCAAGATCAGAGAGCGGACAGTTTCCTTCTGGATGTAGTAAAATGCCTGGCTCAAGACAAACTTGGTCACTTTGTCCGCGCCAAATTTCTCGATCAGTTTCGCGCCGACCTCATTTTGAATCGCTTTGCAGGCAGCCTCGCGAGCGAGCTTGGCCGGAGTGAGCAGAGCAGGAACCATCCGTTCGCCAGCCAGCTTCTTGGCTGTTTCAAGAATTTCGTCCGGCACCACGAACACGTCAATCTGGCGCTTGGTCTTGCCGCAAAGCTTGCCCAGTTCTTTCTGAGCCTTGATCAACGGCACGCAGCATTCTTGTGCGTATTTCAACGCAGCGATGAAATCTTCTTCGGACAACTCTTCCGCGGCTCCCTCGAACATCACGATCTCCGTCTCGCTGCCCACGTAGACGAGATCCAGATCACTCTGCGCGCGCTGAGTATGACTTGGGTTGGCGACAAATTCTCCACCCACGCGACCAACGCGGACCGCGCCCAACGGGCCGTCCCACGGAATATCGCTGACAACCAACGCCGCCGAAGCACCAAGGATGCTCAAGATGTCCGGATCGTTTTCGCCGTCAGCACCCAGCAGGACGCTCTGCACTTGAACTTCATTGTACCAGCCCTTGGGAAAGAGCGGACGAATCGGCCGATCGGTCAGTCGGCTTGTAAGAATTTCTTTTTCACTCGGACGACCTTCACGTTTAAAATAGCTGCCTGGGATTTGTCCGGCAGCGGCCGCGCGCTCGCGATAATCCACGGTCAAAGGAAAGAAGTCTTGCCCTTCCTTTGCAGTAGTTGCCGCGACGGCTGCGACGAGAATGACGGTCTCGCCCATCTGAACTGTAACTGAACCGTCGGCTTGTTTGGCCAAATTTCCGGTTTCAATTGTGATTTCTTTGCCTCCGACATGAGGCGTGACTTTATATGACATGTATTGCTATTGAGTTTTCCGGAGGAACTTCATTCAGCCGCCTGCGCGAGGCAGTTGGATGAAATCACTCCGGCATGGTTTCTTGTATCCGCGTTCGGTTGGTGGAGCGGGCGAACATCTATCCGACCGCTACCAGTTGGAAGGGAAAAAACGGTGTCAGACGAGCGGCCTAACGCAGGCCGAGCTTCTGTTTAACAAAGACGAAACGGTCTGGCTGGGTTCGGTTAAGAAATCCGAGCAGACGCTTCCGGCGGGCGATGATCAATCGCAGTCCGTGCCGAGAGCTGATGTCTTTCTTATGCGTGAGCAAATGGCCTTCGAGTTGCTTGATACGATCGGAGAGCAAGGCGACCTGCACATCCGATGAGCCTGTGTCTTTTTCGTTGCGACGGCAGGCTCGAGTTGATTCCGATAGAGTCATTCTTTCCATTCCTAGTCTTTCAAAGGCGGGAAGATTTCATCCCGGGCACTTCTTGTAAAGCACTAATTCTTTCACGGCACCCTTCACTGAAGAATCACACTCAACAACCCTGAATTTCTGGTTAGGATTTGACAGTCGCTCTCCAACCATGCCAAATGTCCGCCCGTTTGCCAGAGTAGCTCAGGGGTAGAGCAGAGGACTCATAAGCCTTTGGTCGGGGGTTCAATTCCCTCCTCTGGCACCACTGATAATTATTTCCAACAAAGCATCCTTGACCCCCACCTGTCCCTGCGTATCGTCACCGCAGTTTTAAGCGAGCATGTTCGCCCTCATAAAGAGTTATTTTTCGAACGACATCGGAATCGATCTCGGCACAGCTAATTCCCTCGTCTATGTGCGGGACCGTGGCATCGTCCTGCGAGAGCCTTCTGTCGTGGCCGTACAAACGGGCACGAAGAATGTCCTTGCAGTCGGCACCGAGGCCAAGCGAATGCTCGGGCGAACCCCGGTGAACATCCAGGCCATCCGGCCTATGAAGGACGGCGTCATCGCCGACTTCGACATCACCGAACAGATGCTCCGTTATTTCATCACCAAGGTTCATAACCGCAAACTCACACAACCCCGGGTGGTTGTCGCAGTCCCCTCTGGAATTACCGAGGTGGAACGGCGCGCGGTCAAAGATTCGGTCACCCACGCCGGAGCGCGTGAAGTGTACCTCATCCCGCAACCCATGGCCGCGGCCATTGGTGCTGGGCTGCCTGTGGCAGAACCAGCTGGGAATATGGTGGTGGATATTGGCGGTGGCACTTGCGAGATAGCCATCATCTCGCTGGCCGGCATCGTACTTTCCCGCAGCCTGCGCGTGGGCGGCGACGAGTTCGATGAGACCATCACCAGCTACATGAAACGCGCGCACAATATGTTGATCGGCGAACGCACCGCCGAGGAAATCAAGATGAGAATCGGCTCGGCATTTACGCTGGCTGACGAACTCACAATGGAGGTCAAGGGCCGCGACCTGCAAGGCGGCCTTCCACGGACTGTCCTCGTGAAGTCCGAGGAAATCAGAGAATCTCTCAAAGAACCTCTGGCCAGCATCATCAACGCCATTCGCGCCACCTTGGAACAATGCCCACCGGAACTCTCCGGCGATCTCGTCGATCGCGGCATCGTCATGTCCGGTGGTGGCGCATTATTGCGAAACATTGACCAACTCGTCTCCAAAGAGACCAAGCTGCCCGTCACTCTCGCCAGCGACCCGCTCGTATCCGTCGCCGAGGGAACAGGCAAGGTGCTGCAATCCATCGAGTTTTTGAAACGTGTCGCTACATCCGACCGAAATTGATTTCCCCGAAAGTGCGTTCGCGTGGCCAACCGGCCCGTGAACGATGGAGAACCGTCGCAAACAATTTACTTGGTTGTTGGTGCTGACCCTCGCTGGGTTCTGCCTCAGCCTTCCCCCGTCCAGCACCGACCGCATCAAGCGTTTCTTTGCCGCCTTTTTCCTGCCACTCTCAGCCGCACAAAAAGCCGCTCAATCCACCGCCGCCGGCACCGTTGATCTGTCTATCCCACGAACGGCAATCCTCACCGAATTACACGATCTGCGTTCAACCAATCTTTTACTTCGAACCGAGATCGACCGCTTGCGCGAAACCACTCGCGAAAACACGCGACTCCAGCAACAACTCCAACTACGCCCCCCTGCCCCGCGCAAATACAGACTCGCCCGCGCCATTGGTCGCGACACCTCCACTTGGTGGCAGACGCTCCAGATCGACTTGGGCACAAATGACGGCATCAAAGAAAACCTTCCCGTGCTCACCACCGAAGGGTTGGTCGGAAAAATCCGACTGCCGACAGCGCGCACTTCACAAGTCGCACTCGTGGGCGACAACAACTGCCGCGTCGCCATCCTCATCGTCGAGACCCGTGAGACAGGCGTACTCATCGGCGGCACCGATTCATTCATGGATCATCGCACCGCACGAATCGCCTATCTACCTGCGAACTGCGCCGCACGCCCCGGTCACACCGTAATCACCAGCGGCATGGGCGGCGTGTTCCCGAAAGGAATTCCCGTCGGCACCATCCACGAAGTGCAGACCGTCCGGGGAGAATTGCAGACCACCGCAAAAATCAAACTCAACATCGACACTGCCAAGCTCGAGGAAATGTGGGTGATGCTGCCGTGAGACCTTTCTTCACACTCGCACTGATCGCCAACGTGTACCTCGCCGTCTTCATCGGATCGGCAGACCCGCTCTTCCGCACGACCGTGCACGTCACGATAAATCCGTTGATCCCGCTGATCACGGCTGTTGGATGCCAGTGCGGATTGATGAACACATTTCTCGTGGCAGCACTCGGTTCCTTTTGGCAAACGAGCCTCTCCGCCGACCCGTTCGCCATCAACCTCATCCCGCTCTTTGCCGCTGGATTCGTCTTCCACCAATTCAGTGGCCGGCTGAACATGCGCGACCCATTCACCAAATTTGTGTTCGGTGCGCTTGCGAACTTCAGTGTGCAATCCGCCACGCTCATGCTTTTGCTCACACTCGGCCACACGCCGGCACTCGAATGGGGATTGCTCTGGCAATGTATTTTTTCCAGCGTCGTGGCCGGACTTCTCACGATCGTGACACCTCACTATTTGAACTGGCTCATTCGCGCGTTCTGAAATGATCCAACTCTGGCCCAACGACACCACAGCACGACTCCGATGGATCGGATGGACGACCGCCTGCGGTTTTCTGCTGTTGGCCGGCTGGCTCTGGCGCGTGCAAGTCTACGGCCATTTCAATTACACCGAACGACTGGCCAACCAATCGCAGCGCACACTCCGACTACCGGCACCTCGTGGAAAGATTTTGGACATCCATGGCCGTCCACTCGCAGAATCACGCCCCAGCTACACGCTCGTCGCCTATCTCGAAGAACTCCGCCCGATGTTCCGCGAATACTGGCGCAGAAATCGCCCCCCCGGAAAACTCACCCGCGCCGAACGCACCGCTGCTGAAATACGGCTGCGTCACCAAGCCCTCTCCCAATTGGTGCTCTCCATCAACCCCGGGGCGCCCTTCACACTCACTGAACGAGAACTGCAAAAACATTTCACCGAACAGCTCGCGCTGCCCTTGACCGTGCTTGAGGATCTCCCGGCCTCCGCCCTCGCTGCGCTTTCTGAAAACAGCGGGCCGACTCGTGGACTGGAAATCGAAGTCTATGCCCGCCGCGTTTACGCTTCGCCTTCGGTGAGTCATATCGTCGGCTACTTGCGCCGCAACGATAATCCCGATGAGGACGACGATTCATTTTATCATTATCGGCTCCCAGATTATTCCGGTGAGATAGGAATGGAACGGACCTATGATGAAGACCTGCGAGGCAAACACGGCAGCCAGACTTTCATCGTCAACAATCTGGGTTATCGCAAGGACGTTCTCGTCGAAGTCCCAGCAGAACCCGGCAGCGATATTTCACTGACGCTCGATCTGGACATCCAAAACACCACGCTCAAATCGCTGCAAGCATCAGGGATGAAAGCCGGCGCGGCCGTTGTGATGGATCCCAACAATGGAGACCTGCTGGCAATGGCCTCCATCCCGACTTACGACCTGAATCATTTCTACCCCAAAGTGGACCCCGTCCAATGGAATCTCTACCGCGAACAGCGTCCGACTCCATTAATCTTTCGCGCCACTCAAGAGAGGTATGCGCCAGGATCCATTTTCAAGATAATTTCCAGCCTTGCCATCCTCGAATCCGGCGCCGCCAAAACAAATGACAAACTCTACAACCCGGGCTTCTTCGCATTAGGCAATCGGAAGATCAAAGACACAGCGCCCATCGGCGAACACGATTTCCGCAGCGCCTTCAAACATTCTTCCAACACCTACTTCATTCATTACGGACTCGAGGCTGGAGTGAAGAATTTGATTGAGATGGGCAACCAGTTTTACCTCGGCGAACGCACCGGCACACTTGCACGCCAGGAAGTCGCCGGACAATTCCCAACGCTACAAACCATCCAAGGACGATGGTTTGATGGCGACACAGCCAACCTTTCAATTGGACAAGGCCCCATCACCGTCACGCCCCTCCAAATGGCAGTGATGACCAGCGGCATCGCCAATGGCGGATCGATTTATTGGCCGCGCATTGTCTCGATGATACGCCCTTCGGATCCGGATGCCGGATCAGAAAAGTCATTCGCTCAAGGCCGCCTCCGAAGAACTCTTACCGTTTCGACAAAAAATCTGGAGTCCGTGCGAGAGGCGATGCTCGCAGACGTTGAGGACAGCGACGGCACGGGAAGACAGGCCAGAATTCCCGGGCTGAACGTCTGCGGCAAAACCGGCACAGCTGAAATCAACACGCCGTTGGGGCGCGACAAAATCACTTGGTTCGCCTCATTCGCTCCGTACGACAAGCCGCGTTACGTGGTTATCGTGATGCTGGAAAGCGGTGCCTCTGGCGGCTCATCCTGCGCACCCGTTGCCAAAAAGATTTACGAAGCATTGTTAAAACGCGAAAAACAATCCGCACCACAAGTCGCCGCGAATTGACAGATGCACTCACACACCCACACATGGAAAGCGCACGCCAACTGGAAATCTTGGCTGGCCTTGTCGTGTGGATTTGGCCTGATGCTTTACGGGTGCCTGTTCATTTACAGCGCGACACATGCCAGCGACGCCTTCGCGCGGACGGACTTGCTTCATCAGCCTTACATCAAGCAAATCATTTTCTACGTGATGGGAACCGTGCTGGCGTTTTCCATTTGCTGGAAAGACTATCAGTCACTGGCTCGCTGGGCATACCCGATCTATTGGATCAGCATCGCCCTGCTAGTGCTGGTGCTCATCCCAGGAATTGGTTCGATGCGATTTGGAGCACGACGTTGGATCGACCTTGGCCTGTTTCAATTTCAGCCATCCGAACTTGCCAAACTCACGTTTCTGTTGGCCATGGCGCAATTCCTCAGCCGCCCGAAAAACGAACTCGCCCAGCCGAATCAATTGATCAAAGCCTGTGGTTTCGCATTGCTCCCGTTTCTACTGGTGTTGGCGGAACCGGATCTCGGCTCGGCAATCATGTTTCTGCCCACCGGATTTGCCATGCTGTTCATCGCTGGCGCACCGGGTTGGTTTATGAAGCGAGTCTTGACTGGCGCCATCCTGATGATCGCATTTGTTTTAGCCTACGTGTTCTTTGTTCCCAATCAATGGAAGCCGATCAAGCTGCCAGACTATCAGCAACGTCGGCTTCTGGTTCATTTTGGAACGGACTATGCAAATCACTTTGGAGGAGCCAACGCGACCGAAACCGAAAAGCGGCGCTGGCGCGCGTTGCAACGTCAGGATTCTTACAACGTCGCACAAGCGATGATTTCCGTTGGCTCAGGTGGACTGACTGGAAAGGGATGGACCCAAGGCGAGCAGAGCAATCTGGGTTATCTACCTCGCGGAGTCGCACACAACGACTTCATCTTTTCAGTGATTGCCGAGGAGTGGGGACTCTTGCGCGGCAGTTTGCCGTTGCTGGCCATGTACGGAGTATTGCTCGCTGCAGGATTGCATCTCGCCAATCGTTCTCGCGATCGTCTGGCTCAAGTTCTCGCCACAGGAATTGTCACGCTTCTGTTCTGCCACGTGTTCGTGAACATCGGCATGAACATCCGACTCGTACCCGTCACGGGTGTTCCACTGCCCATGGTCAGTTACGGTGGCACATCGGTCCTTTGTTTTCTGGCCGCATTTGGCCTGCTCTTAAACATTCAACTCAACCATCGATCTAATTAACAAAACAATCATGAGAGAAAACACAAACTCACGTCGTCGTCGCCACCATTATCGACCCCAAGGTGGATTACACGCCAAAGCAAAACCAATCCAACCACCGACTCAATCGGAACGCCAAGAAATGGTGGGAGGCAACTCGCTCGATGAGCCAATCTATCAGCGTAGCCCCCAAGAATCGGCCATTGAACGCTCTGAGAATCTGGCTGCTGGACTGCCAGAATCCGGAATCCCCATCGCAGATACTCAGGAAGAGATCGTTGTAGAAGCGGTTGCTCCCGTCGCCCCCTCCAAGCCAAAAACGTTTACCGAGACGATCCGGCAAGTGGCGCAAAAGGTGATTCAAAAAGTTCAGAACATCATTCCACGCCAACCAATCAACAAGGAGATCATCATCAACGCTGAATCGCTTGAGACGCGCGTTGCAGTGATCGAGAACAGCCGCCTTGAAGAATTCAACATCGAGCGCAACAACGAAGTGCGGGTTGTCGCGAGTATCTTCAAAGGCAAAATCAAAAATCTGGAAGACCGACTCGAGGCCGCGTTCGTTGACATCGGCATCGATAAGAATGCGTTTCTCCATTACTGGGATATCATCCCCAGCAGTCTCGACAGTCGTTACGAAGTCATCGAACGCCAAGGCAAACGACGCGAACAGCCCAGACTTTCACGCAAGGACATCCCGAAGAAATTCCCCGTGGGCACGGACATCATCGTGCAAGTCACCAAAGGAGCGATCGGCACCAAAGGTCCGCGCATCACAACACACCTGGCGATTCCAGGACGATACCTTGTCCTGCTGCCCAATTCCGACCAGTGCGGCATTTCAAAGAAAATCCAAGACTCCAAAGAACGCCAGCGACTGCGCCAGTTGGTTCAGAAACTCGAAATCCCAGACAACATGGGCGTCATCGTTCGCACTGCTGCCGCCGGAATGCGCGTTGCCTATCTCGTCCGTGACCTAGAAATGCTCAAGAGCGAATGGACAAGCGTGCGGGAGAAAATCGAAAAAGAAAATGCGCCAGTCTGTGTTTTCCGCGAGCCGGAGTTGATCGAGCGGACGGTTCGCGATTTCCTCACAGAAGACGTTGACCGAATTGTCATCGACAATCCGCGCGAATACAAACGCATGGTTGAGTTGGTCACTCGCATCTCACCCATGTCGAAAAAGAAACTCAAACTCTACGAGGAACCGCAGCCTGTGTTCGACAGATTCGATGTCACCCGACAATTGGAGGCCGCCTTCTCAAGGAAGGTCGTCCTGAAAAGCGGCGGTTATCTGGTCGTCGATGAGACTGAAGCACTCGTCGCGATCGACATCAATTCCGGCAGCCACAAGGGCGGCAAAAACCAGGAATCGACCATCATCAAGGTCAACATGGATGCTGTGGAAGAAATCTGCCGCCAGTTGCGACTGCGGAATATCGGTGGGTTGATCGTGGTCGACTTCATCGACATGCGTAACGGCAATGATCGACGCCAAGTGTACCAGAAAATGTGTTCGCTCCTGCAACGCGACCGCGCGAAGACACATGTCTTGCCGATCTCAGATTTGGGACTGTTGGAAATGACGCGACAGCGCCATTCAGAAAGTGTGCAGTCTTCTGTTTATGACGAATGTCATTACTGCAAAGGTCGCGGCATTCTTAAAAGCCCGCTGACGATGAGCGTCGAGATCCAGCGCAAGCTCGCTGAGATTCTGAAAAAGCGCGGACGCGAAGAGACCGATTTCCAACTTCGCATCGCTGTGAATCCGACTGTGCTCGCCCGGCTGCGTCAGGAAGATGAACATCTGCTCATCGACATGGAAAAGCGTTACTATGGCAAACTGGCTTTTCGTGCCGAACCGTCATTCCACACTGAGCAATTCAAGATTCATAACGCCGTCACGAACGAAGAATTGGTCAGCGTAGGCGAACCTCCGCAGCAATAAGGTTCACGCCGGCTGGAAAGAGCCATCACGTTTCGACTGTCATTGGCTGATATGGCAATGACGGCGGGCGGCTATCTGTGCATACACTTTGCAGATGAACCACCGTGCACCTGGAAGTTGTGCGGCGACAAATAACGGCCAAGCCCACCAAACCGATCGGGAAAGTTCGATGATGGCATCACCGCCACCAACTCTTGTTCCATCGTGGTTCAGCAAAACCATCTCGATCAGAGGAGCGTCATCGGAAAGCAATAAACGATCGCGAACCCATGGCTCTTGAAGTGTGGCGAATTGAAAACCACGTCGCTCAAGCACAGGACGAACGCGATCGACCCAGCTGATGCAGAACGCGCATTGGCCATCGTATAAAACCCAACCCTTCTCGTCGGTGGGAGTCCTGGAAACCATGTTGCGTGACGATGGCAGGAAACGATCAGGACTTGAAGTCGCGGGATTGAAATACTGCCGACCCGATGATGAACGTGCTCGCGTTGTAACCGAAAAGGATGAACAGCGATTCAGCGATGCGCGGCCAAGGAGTTGGCTGCGAGTATGTCAAAATCCAGTTTCGGAAATGATGTGGCAAAAACCAGTGCTGATAATCACCGAAGAACGGCAATTCGTGCATCACCAGACTGAAGAACAGGAAGGATAATGCGAGAATGGTGGCAGCAGCGGGTTTGACGTTTAGGCAGGAGAACATGAAGGCGAGACTGAACATTGTGACTGCATTGATTGCACAGAGGATTTGGGACCCCAGATACAGTTCGAAACCCGTCTTCGAATCAAGCACACCAAAAACGAAATCAGGCACGAAGACAAACATCCCCTTCCATGGAAACCAACATAGCGCAAACACCAACGCCGATGCACCCAATGCAAAAGCGAGCAGCACACAGAACACTGCGCCCGCCGTCCATTTAGCCGCGAGTAATTCAAGGCGAGTGACTGGGCGAGAAAGGATCATTCGCATCGTGCCGTCCTCTACCTCTTTGGCCACGATGTCGCCGCCGACCAGCGTGGTGAAAAGTGGCATCAGCAACAACGCCTGCGGAATCAGCATGACCACGGACACTGTGAGAGCTGAAATAAATTCTGAACCGACGTGGCCGTTGGACTCGAGCAAACGCTGCACCTGCACCTCCCAACGACTGAAATGGAACGCAAACAACATGGCGTTCTGCGCGAGGACAAACACGGCAAAGCCCATGTAAGTTCGTTTCTTGCCGAACAGCTTCCAAAGTTCGTTGCTGAGAAATCGCAGATACATGGCTCAGTTCGAATTCTGGCGCTGTTTTTGAACCAGTTCCATGTAGAAATCTTCCAGCGTTTTCTCGCGCATGCGCGCTTCGTGGACAGCGAAACCATCCTGCACAAGCTGTTTCACGACGCGATCGGAGCCAATCCCACCAGCCAGAATGACAGCATTGTTTGAATGACTGGCAATCAATGCCAACTCGTACAGTTTCTTCACGGCATCTTCAAAACGATCGACACGCAGTTCCAAACAGCTTTGCGAACTTTTCGCCTCACTGACGGTTCCGTCAAAAACCTTTCTGCCTTGATGAAGTACTGCGATGCGCGAGCAAAGTTGTTCAACTTCGGTCAGGAGATGAGACGAAAGTAGGATGGTCAATCCAAGTTCCTTCCTGAGTCGCAAAATTGTTTGCCTCATCTCATGGATTCCTTCTGGATCGAGTCCCTCGCTGGGTTCGTCGAGAATCAAGAGTCGTGGTTTGGGCAACAACGCCTGCGCCAAGGCTAACCGTGTGCGCATGCCGTGCGAGTAGGTTTTGACAGCGTGTTTCTCGCGCCCAGTCAATCCGACCCAATCCAAAACTTCCTTCAGGCGCTCGGGTTGAGAATCGCTGGAATAACCGGACAGGATCTGAAGGTTTCTCCATCCACTCAGATAATCGTAGAATGCGGGTGCTTCAAAAATGGCGCCAACTTCGCGCAACGCATTTCTGCGTGATTGGATGACATTGTGCCCGCATAAAATGGCTTTGCCACGACTTGGCCAAACTTGGCCCAGCATCATGCCGATGGATGTACTTTTCCCCGATCCGTTGTGACCAAGAAGCCCAAAGATGTCACCGGTCCTCACCCGAAGGTCCAGATTTTCGACAGCTGTGCGTCCGGAGAATTCTTTCCCCAAACCCAAGAGGTCAATCATCGGCTCCGCTGCCTCTTCAATCACGCGTCAGCCTTCACGGTTCAGCGTGGTTGATGAGGTTGATGAATTAGCTGACCATTCTGCATCGACCTCTGAATCTCTTCCAAGAGTGGCGCAAGCTCCGCGCGAGTTTGAGGGGAACCATCCTTCCAAAGTGACGCCAATCCCATCGAGACGATTTTATCCTGCAATGAAGCGCTGATTAATGGTTTGGGAATGGACATCGTGTTGGTTCCATTACTGACTAACACTTCCTTCGGATTCGGCACGAATGTTTCACGCAATCGCTTCATCGCATTTCTCAAGGCTTTTTGGCGCATCTCCGGTGGCAGCTTTTCAAAACTATCGAGGAGCTGTTTCAGTCCCATCGGAAGTGTGGCTTCGATGAACTTGGATTTCTCCTCATCGCTCAATTGCTCAAAGAAACGAAGCCAGGTGCCGTCGGACTGCGCTTCGCGTCGCGCAAAGTTTGATTCGAGTTGGGAGACTTTTGCCGCGATGCTGCCGATAACAGACTGACGCTCACTAGCTGGTAATTTGCCGAGGTCCGACTTTTGAAAATCTTCACGCAAAGATTCGGGTGTCACTCGCTTGCCATGCGCATAGGTATAACCTCCCCAAACAAATCCAAAGACCGCAATCAAGGCCAACGTTGCGTGCAGAAATGAACGATACTGTGGCGGCATGAATAGCTGGCCGAACGTATTCCGGGCGCGAAGCGACTGGCGATTACTTCGCCGCCAACGCTTCTTCGATTGCCTTGATCACCTCGGGAGAATCCGGTTCAGTGCGTGGCTCGAAGCGCTTGATCACCTTGCCATCCTTGCCGATCAAGAATTTTCCGAAGTTCCATTTGATGTCTCCCGGAAATGCAGCGCCTTCGCCAGCCAGAGCCGTGTACAACGCGTGGCGACCGGGGCCATTGACTTCGAGTTTGTCGAACATCGGGAAAGTCACACTGTACTTGGCAGAACAGAATTCTTTGATTTCCGCGTTCGAACCCGGCTCCTGCTTGCCAAATTGGTTACATGGAAAGCCGAGCACCACAAATCCCTTGTCCGAATACTTCGTGTGTGCGGCCTCGAGGGTCTTGTATTGCTTGGTGAGCCCGCATTTGGATGCGACGTTCACCACGAGCAATACCTTGCCCTTGTAACTTTTTAGTGATGCGGCTTTGCCGTCGATGTCCTTGAGAGGAATTTCGTAGAGCGATTTATCTTCAGCCATAAGAGTGACTGCGCAGAGGACGGCGGCGAGCGAGAGGAGTGATTTCATTGGCGAATCTTATTCAGGAGCAATTACTGCGTCAACGATTGTTTCTAGACGCACAACTTTGATTTGTCAGTTTGAGGGCGGAAGCTGCACACGACGAAGGCCCACTTCATCGGCGATGTCTTCAAATTCTTTGCCACTGACTTCCGAAAGGCTCTTGCCACGGGCGGCTACCTTCTCGTTGATCTTGATGGCCGTCTCGGTCATGCGCTCGTGAGTCTCCTCAGTGCCGCCGACAAGGGCAAAGTTCTCGCCTTTGGTGATTCGCTTGTGGCCATCGGAATCCAATCCGACACCCAACATGATCGCTTTGATTTTCTTCGCCATCGCGCCAATAGACGTAGTCAAATAACACCCGATTACAAGATTTTTTACGACCTGCATTTTGCCGCTTGTGAAGCGACACTCAGAGGAACAATTGTTGGCGATACCGTACTAAAGATTAATGAATCGATTCGAAACCAAACTCGCTGAGAACGATGTCACGTTGAGGCGCGGCACCATCACAACGCTGCAAATCAATGTCGGCCGCAAATGCAATCAGGCTTGCCGACATTGCCATGTGAATGCAGCACCGTGGCGGACTGAAATGATGGACGCTGGCACTGCCCAGCAAATCACCAAATGGATTCAGCTTCACCGCCCGCAATGCGTTGACATCACAGGCGGCGCACCGGAGTTGAGTGAGCATTTTCGATTTCTTGTAGAAAGCGCACGCGCTGCTGGCTGCCACGTCATTGATCGCTGCAATCTCACAATTCTTGAGGAATCAGGATTTGAATGGTTGCCAGAGTTTCTAGCGACTAACGCGGTCGAGATCATCGCATCGCTGCCTTGTTACCTTGAGGAAAATGTCCGCAAACAACGCGGTAATGGCGTTTTTGAGAAGAGCATCAGTGCGCTCAAGAAATTAAACGGTTTCGGTTACGGCACACGCCTCAAGCTCAACCTCGTTTACAATCCCGTCGGCCCATATCTCCCGCCACCGCAAGCCGAATTGGAATTTGATTACAAGACCTCGCTCGCGCGTGACCACGGCATTGTTTTCAGCAATCTATTCACGATCACCAATCAGCCGATCGCTCGATTCGCCGAGGACCTTCGCAAGCAGAATAAATGGGATGACTATCTGGGACTGCTTTCAGCGAACTTCAATCCAACGACGATCGACGGCCTCATGTGTCGAAACACGTTAAGCGTTGGATGGCGAGGTGAGATCTACGACTGCGACTTCAATCAAATGCTCGACATGCAAATCCGCAATGGCCATCCGCTTTCCCTTTGGGATGTGACACCAGATCAGTTGGAGAATCGCGAAATACAGACTGGCATACATTGTCTGGCTTGTACCGCTGGCTGTGGCAGCAGTTGCAACGGTTCGTTGATCTAAACTGTCGAAGCGCGCAGTTCTTTAAGAGTTGCGAAATTATTGATGAAATGTAGTGTTCGACCCGTCACAAGCAACGAAACCAGTCAAAGTGTATGTCGTAAATGGGAATTTATCTCATCAGTGCGACACACCTTGGCCAAAACCAGAAAACAAAAAACCCCTAAGTAGAATGAAGAAGATAATGACCCTGATCGCGGCCGCTTTTGTGGCCACCTCCGTGTACGCCGGCGAATTCCCTGATATCAGCATCGCCGACTTGAAGAAAGCCATCGCCGACAAGAAGGTTGTCATCGTCGACGTGATGGGTTCGGCCTCTTACAAGAAGGGCCACGTACCCACCGCCATCGATTTCGCAACTGCCAAGAAAGACTTTGCGAAGTCACTTCCGGCTGACAAGAACGCGTTGATCGTCGCCTATTGCGGCGGACCAACCTGCAGCGCCTACAAAGCGGCTGCCACGGCGGCTGAGAAGCTCGGCTACAAGAACATCAAGCACATGTCCGCTGGCATTTCCGGATGGCTCGCAGCCAAGGAAGTGACTGAACCGGGCAAGTAATTGACCCCTATTTAGCACAGCGGGCACCCTTCATTGGGTGCCCGTTTTTTTTCTGTTGAATTATCGGAAACTTCGGCTGCTACCAACCTTTTGGAAGATCACTCATCGTTTCACGCAAGATTTGTCGAATCGCCATTTTTTCAGCAGCGGGCAAATAGGCATATTCCTTATCAGGAATGGCCGTGTTCAACGCCTCGCCAAGCCTCTTGTAGACCAACCCCTTCATCATCGGTGGCAATCCTTGGAATGCAGAGCTGTAAATCATATAGGAGCACCGGTTCAGAAATATTTTCGTGCGCAGGTCAAAATCCTTCAGCGAAATCCCTGCTCGCGTCACTCGACGGCCCTTCAGAAAATCAGCTTTCAAAGCTGCATCACCCGTCACTCCGCCCATCGGCAATGACACCTCATCGGCGAATAACAAATAGCGAGTGAAGAGTCTGGCCTGCTTTTCCAATTCAGTCGAATGAGCCAGACTCAGCTTCCCCTGCCCCTCATCCAAAAATGAACGCGTCTTGTAAATGGCCTCGACCGCTCGATTGACAAACCCTGCTTGATGCTCGTGTAAAAGGTGCGCCAAGAAATCGCTGGTCGCCACTGGATATCGCGCAAAATTAAACTGTCTGCCAGGCAGGATTGGATATTTTACAAGTCCCTGCGGTGATGACTGACCAATAATATTGCCCCAGTGATTCGTGAAGTTGCCAGCACCCGTCACGTGCCAGCCACCAAAACGCAACGTGAGCGGCACCGCGTGTCCCGTGATATCCTGCCGGAACGATTCGAGACTTCCACCAATGGTTCCCGGGATGACTGACTTGATCAAAATCCCCGGCAGCCAACCCATCTCGTCTCCCGCGTGGCAATTCATGCATCGCGTTGCTCGTTCGATGCGCGGCACCAATCCTTCCTGTCTCGGTATGTCAAAAATGTAGAAAACCGGTCCCAGATCAGGATCTGTTGAGATCACCTCGACCTTTCCTCCCGGCACATATCCGATATAGACATCCTCGTTGAAATAAATGGCGCGCGGATTGCGCGGCGAGATAAGGCTCAATTGCAAACTCGTCGTGGAAAACACGAGCATCTGCGATGTGGCTGGAATTTCGAGCGCACGCAACAAGCTCAAAAGAAACGATTGTTCGCTACTTGCATCCAACTTCACTGTACCAGCTTCGAGCGCGACTTTGAATTTTGAGAAGCGATCATTTGGCGTCCGTTTCCAGTAATCATGCGGAGGCTGATCGAAATCCGAATATTTCTTCAGCGCAGTCGGGGTCGCACCTGTCATAATATTGCAAGCGACCAACAGGAAGAAAGCGACAACCGTGTTTCTCATCACCGCAACCATAACCAAAGCGGCTCGGCGCAAAAGTCTTTTCAATCACCCATCAAACCTGCCATTGCGTTTCCTGCAATCCAACCGGTGGTCCAGCAAGATTGGAAATTGAACCCGCCGGTGATGCCATCAATGTCGAGCAACTCACCAGCAAAATAGAGGCGAGGACAAATCCGGCTTTCCATCGTCTTGAAATTCACTTCAGCGAGCGTCACACCGCCGCAAGTGACAAATTCCTCTTTGTTCAAAGTCTTCCCCGTCACAACGAATTCCGTTCGCAATAAATGATTCACCAGATCGTGTTGCGCAGAACCGGAAAGTTCTGCCCAACGAATCGACGGACTCAATCCCGATGCGATCACAAGCTGCTCCCACAAACGCGCCGACAACGGCGCCAAAGGCGAATTCACAATCATACGCGAAGGATGCGTTTTTCTTAATCGAGACAACTTAGACGACAGTGATTCGTTTGTGTATTGCGGAAGCCAGTTGATGTGCAGAGGAAATTTGTAATCGACAGCAGCCAATTCGCGCGCCCCCCATGCAGACAACCGCAAAATGACTGGACCGCTCAATCCCACATGAGTGATGAGCATCGGCCCGCGTTCTCGCAAACGCATCCCGGGAACTGTCGCTTCGATATTCTCGATCGAGACTCCGGGTAATTCTCGGAGCCATTTCTCATCGATATGAACCGTGAACAGCGAAGGAGCCAGAGCGGTCAGATTGTGCCCCAATGAAACTGCAAGTTGTCCGCCAGCCGAAGATCGACATCCGCCTGTCGCAAGCAACAAACGATCGCACTCGATCGTTTTGCCATCAGAAAGTCCCAATCGGAATCCGCCATCGACTTGCTTGGTCACCGAATCAACGCCGCATTCCAAGCGCAACTTCACGCCCGCATTACTCGCCGCTTGGATTAGTGCATCGACGATGGTCTGTGAAGTATCTGTCGATGGAAACATTCTGCCGTCAGCTTCAACCTTGAGTTCAACACCGCGTTCTCCAAACCATGCAATGGCATCGCCCGGCTGGAACCGATTGAATGCCCCGATGAGTTCCTGTGAACCTCGCGGAAACCGCGTGCTCAAATCACGAGCATCAAAACATTGGTGAGTCACATTGCAACGCCCCCCACCTGAGATCCGGACTTTGGTGAGAAACTTCTGCCCCTTCTCGATCAAAGTGACCTGCGCGGAAGGATCTCCTTCAGCGCACGTGATTGCGGCAAAGAAACCCGCTGCGCCTCCCCCAACGATGATGATGCGCTGCGAAATCATTTGGAACTTCGGGATGCAGTTCGATCACCCACTTACCTATTCTACTCAATTCACCTTGAACCAAATCGATTCCGAAATCCACCACGCCGTGGACCTCCTCCGCCTCCTCCGCCTCCACCGCCTCCTTGCGAGGATCTGCGATGCGATGAATGCCCTTGCTGACTTTGATGAGGCCGCTGTTGTGTCGCTTGATTGTGTGTTCGGGGAGTCGTCGGCGCAGCGTAATTGAATCCTTCAGCTTTTTTCCGGACGATCCCGCGCCCGATGAAACGTTCCAATGCGCGCAAGTCGCTGTGGTCTTCGGGTGTGACAAAACTGATTGCATCGCCGATGGCATTCGCTCGGCCGGTGCGGCCAATACGGTGGACATAATCTTCTGGGTGCATCGGAAAATCATAATTCACGACGTGAGAAATACCGTCCACATCAATGCCACGAGCAGCGATGTCGGTCGCCACGAGCACACGCACTGCGCCGGATTTGAAATCCTTCAATGCCCGCAACCGTTGTGCTTGCGAACGGTTCGAATGCAACGTAGCCGTTTTAACGCCTCGCTGTTCCAGGTTGCGAGCGATGCGATCGGCACTGTGTTTCATGCGCGAGAAAACCAGCACCATGTTCATGCTAGAATCACGCAGTAAGTGCAGCAGCAGTTCCGACTTGAGATGATTGGGCACTTCGTACACGAGTTGGGTCACCGTCTGAGCGGGGTCGGCTCGGCGACCAATTTGTACCATCTTCGGTGAGCGCAGAAATTCGTGAGTGAGTTTTTCAATATCACGTGAGAGGGATGCAGAAAAAAGCAGCGTCTGTCTTTGACGCGGCAGCAAACGAACGATTTGCCGGATGGATGGAATAAAACCCATATCGAGCATTCGGTCGGCCTCGTCGAGCACGAGGTATTGTAAACCTGAAAAATTGGCGAATCCACGCCCCATCAAATCGAGCAGCCGACCGGGACATGCAATGATCAGATTCGTGCCCGAGCGCAGAGCTTCAATTTGCGGACGTTCACCTACTCCGCCATAAATTGTGGCAACTCGCAGCGGTAAATTCCGACCGTATGCGCGGACATTCTCATCGATTTGCAGTGCGAGTTCGCGAGTGGGCGCGAGCACCAATGCTTTGGTTCCGCGCAGTTGTCCATCGAGAATTGATGCCGAAAGTTTTGTCAGCATCGGCAGTGTGAATGCCGCTGTTTTTCCGGTGCCGGTCTGCGCGATGCCAATGAGATCGTGGCCCGCTATTATTTCGGGAATGGCTGCAGACTGGATGGGTGTCGGCTCAGTGTATCCGGCTTCTTGCACGGATTTCAAAACCAAAGGGTGAAGTCCAAGTGAACTGAATGGCATAAGAGAAATTAACCGTTCTTGAGTGGTTCTGCCACTCTTCAATGTGAAATCTACGGACGAATATCTGATTGAAAATTACTGCAACCGCCAAGTGATGCGGCCCTTGGTCAAATCATACGGCGACATCTCCATTTTCACGCGGTCGCCCACAGAAAGTCTCACCCAACGTTTGCGCATTTTGCCGCAGATGGTGGCAAGCACGAGGTGCTTGTTGACCAATTCAACACGAAACATTGTGCCGGGTAGCACGGTCATCACGCGACCTTCGACTTCTATGTGTTCTTCTTTCATCTACGAACGAACCAAATCCTAAATACTCTCGGCCATGACATCTAAACAGACGAACGAATTGAGAATGTCATAGATTAAAAAAGCGGGGCTCGGTTTCAAGCCGAACCCCGCTGTGAAACTCACTACGGATTAGTAGCGACCACGGCCACCACCACCACCGCCACCGCCGCCCCCACCGTATTCACGACGACCGCCACCGCCGCCACCGCCGCCGCCGCCGCCGCCACCACCGCCGCCGTATTCACGACGCGGAGCGCGCTCTTCACGCGGCTTGGCGACATTGACGGTCAATGCGCGACCACCAAAATCTTTGCCGTTCATGCCTTCAATGGCTTTTTGCGCCTCTTCAGGCGTACCCATCGTTACAAAACCAAATCCACGAGGACGGCCGCTCATGCGGTCCATCATCAGGTTGGTTTCAGATACCGTGCCGTACGCGGAGAACGCGTCTTGCAGGTCGTTTTCAGTTGTGTTGAAGGAAAGATTTCCTACAAACAGTTTGTTACTCATGTGATGTTTATGTCCGACAAACCAGCACTTACTTGAGACTGACCCCGACTACCGGGTTTAAAATCATCACTGAACTAAGTTCACCTGAAGATTTACCATGCCTATGAAGTGTCCGTCTATTCAGACGGGGGACAAAATGCTCAAACAGCATCTAAATTGCAACAATTATCTTTGGCCATCCAAACAGATGACTATTGCCACAATACAAAATCCCATCAAAAACCCGTGTCTGGCTCCTTCAAATCGATCTCCTTAATCCATGCATTGCGATAGCGCACATCATGCCCCTCGGCCTGAAGTTTCAATCCCTGCGGCGTGTCCGTGATCCCCTTGCCACCGTCATTACCACCGTCCACACCGGAATTCGCCCCACCCCAAACTTGGCTGATCCCAACATTTTTATGCACCAACTCACCGTTGAAATACATCGTCACCATCGCTTTCTCAGATCGTTTGCCCTCCTTGAATCGCGCCGCGCGAAAAACAATATCGTAGGCATTCCATTTTCCCATTCCGGCGAACGATTGGTACGGCGACTCGGTCTCGTTGATCACAGCCCCCATTCCGTGTTTAGTCTTGTCACCTTCACAAATCTGAATCTCGTAACGGTTCTGCAAATACACTCCACTGTTCCCTCTGGGTTTCATCACGAGAAATTCGATGTGCAGCCGGAAATCGCGGTATTCCTTTTTCGTCACAATATCCGCCGCCCCATACTTGCCGCCTGCCGATGCCGGATCGTCAGTCTGCAAAACAGTTCCCTTTCCAGCCGGGTCATCCACAATCTTCCACTTGATCGGCAGCGACGATGCAAACCTTGGCCCCTTCCAGTAAGTCCATTTT
>CAMDOH010000013.1 GCA_945903605.1 Akkermansia muciniphila | reverse complement strand
AGAGCCGCCGCGTCATCGTCGACCTGCAACTCGACATCGGCGAAGAGCGCTCCGTTGCAACACATGCCGCAGGCGGTGCAGAGGCGGGCGATGGCTTCAGATTCCGTGAGCACGGTGCAAGTTAGTGACTTGCCGATGGGTGGCAATGGCCAATCGTGACCGTCTGAAAAGTGATCGCCCGTTCAGGAGGTCAATCCTGCGATGGGTTTGGAATGGTACAGCGGGAAGGGGCGACCGATTTCATCCTGCCAATGTGCGGTGGGCGGGATCCCGAGCGAATCGAAAATAGTGGCGGCAAGGTTTTCGGGGGTCTGTGCATCGCTGGCGGGGTAGCCGCCAATTTTATCGGATGATCCGATGACGTTTCCGCCACGGACACCGCCACCGGCAAAGAATACCGTCTGCACAGATCCCCAGTGATCGCGGCCGGGAAGTGTGGCGCTGGGGATGGTCGAGATCTTCGGTGTGCGGCCAAATTCTCCAGCCATCACAATGAGAGTGTCGTCGAGCAGTCCGCGATCTTTGAGGTCATCGAGCAACGCAGAGACAGCGCGATCCATCGGAGGAAAAAGGTAATTCTTCAGATTGGGGAACGCTGCTTCGTGTGTGTCCCAAGTTTCGTTGTTGCCCAAATTCACTTGCACGAGGCTGACACCGGCTTGAACCAATCGGGACGCCAACAGCAGCGACCAACCGAAAGAGTTGCGTCCGTATTTTTCCTGCAAGTGCGGATTAGCGCGAGTGACATCAAAGGCGTCGATCGTTTCATTACGCGTCATGAGGGAGACGGCCATCTGCCAATATCGATCGAAGCCTTCGACTTCGCCGGCTGTTTCCAGAAAGGACCGCTGTTTGTTGAGTGAGTTTAGCAACGAATTGCGGTCGCGCAGGCGCTCGCGAGTGAGCGGCTCGGTGACGGTGAGATTGGGGGAACGGAATTGCAACGCGGCGTCTTTCATGACGCCTTTGTTGTGATGGAAAAGATATTCGGGATAAGCGCCGTAGGTCAGCGGATGATAGGGCGAGGCATCGAGAAACCACGGATCGCGCTTGGGACCGAGCATTCCGGCGAATTGGCCGGGGATCACTCTGCCTGAGTTGTGCACGATGCGGTCGGGAAGGACGATGGTTGGTGGAAGATTATTTCGCGCTGGTAGCAAGGTGTTCGCGAGCGCGGCAATCGATGGCCAGTCAGTTTTCTTCGGTCTGCTCGGGTCGAAACCTTGCGGTAAATCGGTCCGACCAGTGAGCATCATCAGATGACCGTCGGAATGGTTGTTGGAAGGATGTGTGAGCGATCGGCAAAGCGCCCACAGATTGCTGCGCTTGGCTAATTCAGGCAGATGCTCGCAAATGTGAATGCCCGGCGTGCGCGTCGGGATCGGATTGAATTCGCCGCGAATATCCTGGGTCGCCTCGGGTTTCAAATCGAAACTGTCTTGCTGCGCCAATCCGCCGGAGAGAAAAATGTAGATGACAGATTTTGCGCGGGAAGTTTTGCGAGGAGTGTCCGAGGCCGCTCGAAGCGGTGCCAGATGGTTCATCCCCAAACCAAGCAATCCGATGGAGCCGGCTTGAATGGCTGCTCGGCGCGAGACGCGAGCTGGATGTGTGCAGATTTCTGACATGTACCTTTCTCCAGTCGATGAGAAACTAACACCTCGACGGCGTTCGTAAAGTGGGAAAAGCCATCCACAACGGAAAAGGAAGTCGGTCGAATAGGACGTGTCGTCAATCGCGATTGCGACTGGCGAGTGAAAGGCAAATGTCGTGGAACAACGTCGCCACGAGAGAAATCAGCAGGGCATACATTGGGATGAGCAGCGCCTTTGGCACGCTCAAATCCAATCCAGCCGATGCGAGTGAGATTTGCGATTTACTGATCCAGCCAAGCCAATCAGTCGGTGTTGGAGCGAATTTGGGGAGCAACAATGTGATCGTCAGATAGAGGCTGGCGAAGGCGACGAGCAAGCCGTACAGGATGGGCGCAACGGCGACAACGACTCGGGCTGGCAACGTGAGTACGGCCAGAATGTCTGCCGCCGCGATGGAGCTGGGATTATTTTTCGACGCGTGCAGCGATGTGTTCGCCGTGCATTTCGCGAGTTGGATGATCAGCCAGCAGAGCCCCGCGCCGGCCATCAGATTCGTGATGCCCACGAGCCACTTGATTTTCGGGTCGGCCTTGACGACGGTGAAAGTCTGATAGAAGCAAATGAGCAGCACCATCCACGCGCCAAACCAAAGCAACGTCGATAGACCTTGCTGGACGCGCGTGGAACGCAAACTGGTGGGAGATTCGTCGAGCCGGTTCTGTGCTCCTTCGAGAAACAGTCCATTCGTAAAATGAACGATCAGCAACATGGCTGCGAGGAGCAAGCCTCCGAGGAGTAGCGGTACCTTTTTGAAAAACGCGCCGAGGTTCACGCTTGGGCCAGAACTGGTAGCTGCTCCCAAGGTGATCCATTTGCGAATGTCATCGATTTGTTCCTTGGTCAGCAGTGGGGGTTTCGGCGGCATCGGATCGCCGGTGTCGACGATGCGTTTGGCGACTTTGCTTTTTCCTGGGTCGCCCGGCACAACGGCGCCGTCATTTAACAGTCCCGCACGAGTGGTCAGATTGAGTTTGCCTTTGGTTTTCGCAGGATCAGATCCGTGGCATTCGTAGCAGCGCGATTTCAAGATAGGTTCGACTTTCGAAGTAAAAAGAGTAGCAGCCTCGCTTGCTCCGGGATCTGTTTTGGGTGGCGGTGCGGCTGCCGCGCCGGTTGCGGAACTGCCCTTGAATAGTCCACTGGCAATCCAAGCTGTCACCATCACGAGCAGCGCAATGTCGCCGACCCATTTGAAAATGCGGCACTGTTTTTGTAGCGACTGGGTATCGCCGAGATCGGCGAGCCAATCGGAGAATCTTGTGAGCGGTTCGCTGAGAATTCCTTTGGGGATTTCCGCCGCGATGGGTTCGCTTTCGGCGGAAGGTGGGGCAGCCACATCAATCCGACGGGTGCCGCGCAAGTCGGGGACGGGGATTTTGATCGTGGTTCCGCAAGTGGGGCAGGCGACTTCTTGTCCCTTCATGGTGTCGTCCACCGTGAGGGACTGGTCGCAAAACTGGCATGAAAAGCTCAGCTCCATAATTGCGACAGGATCAATTTCAGTGAGCGATGAGGTCGGCCACGAGTGATTTCTCTTCCTTCAATTCATTTTCTGTCGCGGTGATTTTCGATCGACTGAATTCGTTCACTGGCACGCCTTGGATGACTTCCCATTTTGCGCCGTTGCTGCGAATCGGGAAGGAGTAGATGAGTCCCTTTTCAATTCCATAGGAACCATCGGCGCAAACGGCGACACTGAAACAATCGTTCGCAACCGTGGGTGTGGTGAGTGAACGGACGGTATCCACCACCGCATTGGCAGCGCTGGCGGCACTGGAAAGGCCGCGTGCTTTGATGATGGCTGCACCACGTTGCTGCACCGACGGAATGAAAGCGTCTTTGAACCACGACTCGTCCGTGATCACTTCAGTCGCCGGCCGGCCTCCAATCTTGGCGTTGTAGAAATCGGGATACATCGTGGAGCTGTGATTACCCCAAATGGCGAGGTTTGAAATTTGGGTCACGTCCACTTTCGCTTTTTGCGCGAGTTGAGTTTTGGCGCGGTTTTCGTCGAGCCGGGTCATCGCAAACCAACGATCGCTCGGAATATCTTTGGCATTGTTCATTGCGATGAGGCAATTCGTGTTGCACGGGTTGCCGACCACGAGCACTCGTCCGTCACTCGCGGCATTGCGCGCAATGGATTGACCTTGGCCGGTAAAAATCTTGCCGTTGATACTGAGCAGTTCCTTTCGCTCCATCCCTTGCTTGCGCGGCACCGAGCCGACAAGCAGCGCCCAATTCACGCCGCGAAATCCTTCGTCAAGATTGGAGGTTGGCACGACTCCTTTGAGCAATGGGAAGGCGCAATCGTCCAGCTCCATCACAACGCCGCCGAGTGCGGGCAGGGCAGGTTCGATCTCAATGAGATGAAGAATCACGGGCTGTTCGGGGCCAAACATGGCGCCAGAAGCGATGCGAAAAAGTAGGCTGTATCCAATCTGACCTGCGGCACCAGTAATTGCGACGCGGATGGGGGCTTTATTCATGGTTGGTTATCGACAGGCCAAGTATGACGGGAAGCTGACAACAGGACAAGCAGACTAATAATTGCCAGTCGCCGGTACTGTGCCAGTGATAATGGCTACACTGTTTGATGTGCCTAGCCGCGTGGCACCGGCGGCGATCATGGCCAACGCGGTCGCTGTATCGCGGATGCCGCCGCTGGCCTTCACACCGGCAGCGTTTCCGATGGTCGTGCGCATCAGTCTGACATGGTTGAGGAGCGCTCCGCCGGTGCTGAACCCAGTTGAGGTTTTGACGAAGTGCGCTTGAGCATCAACGGCCAGTTTGCAGGCGGTGATAATCTGTTCATCACTCAACAAACAAGTTTCGAGGATCACTTTCACGATGCGATCGTCTGCAGCATCGATGACATCGCGGATGTCGCGAGTCACGGCTGCGTGCTGGCCATCCTTCAAAAGGCCGATGTTCATCACCATATCAATCTCGTCGGCACCGTTGTCGATGGCCACTTCCGTTTCAAATCGTTTGGCGTCGCCATCCATCGCACCGAGCGGGAATCCTACCACTGTGCAGATCTTGACCTCGGAATCCTCGAGGAAATGCTTTGCGAGGGCGACTCGTGAACTATTGATGCAGACGGAATGGAAATGATGTTCGTGGGCTTCGGCGCATAGTTTCTCGATGTCCTTCGACGTGGCATCGGGTTTGAGAATCGTGTGGTCAATGTGCCTCGAAAGGTCGTTCATCAGCTAAGTTTCTCCGGCCATCGCCGGCAGACAAGTGGAATCTGGAAATCGAATTATATTTCACGAAACGCGATGACCGTTTAATCGTTCGTCGTGACTGGGGATGATTTTAATTTCTACAAGAAGTTGGCGGATGGGCTGATCACATTTTTGTGCTTCATCCCGTTGCTGACTTTTCACGAGTTCGCACATGCGTGGGTCGCTTGGAAATGTGGCGATGACACTTCAAAGAAACTGGGGCGGATCACATTGAATCCCATCGCGCACATGGAAGTGATCGGCACCGTGGTTCTGCCATTAATCGGCATTCTACTCGGAGTCATGGGATCGGGTTTGGCGAGCTTCATCATCGGCTGGGGAAAACCTGTGCCGGTTAATTTGAGTCGATTGAATCGGCCGCGTGTCGACGACGTTTTGGTTTCACTCGCAGGTCCGGCGATGAACTTGCTGCTGGCCGTAATCTTGATTGTCATCGTCAAAATCGCTCTCTTGCTCGGAGCCAAATCTGTCGCCGAGATTGGCGTCCGGATGGCGATGCTCAGCTTGTTTCTCTGTTTTTTTAATCTGCTGCCTGTGCCTCCGCTGGACGGTTCGCATGTGCTCAAGAACTTCATTGGCATGTCGCACGAGACGTATCTTCGCCTGTCTCAATGGGGGTTTATGATGGTTATCATCCTCATCCAGATTCCTGCCATTCGGAATGCCATTGCCACGGCGACCATTGTGACATTCGACCTCATCGCAAGAATTTTCCTTGTGGGCAACCAGTGAAGGATCGAGATCCATCCGTGCCGCGCCGTGCTGTGATCGATGTCGGCTCAAACTCTGTCAAACTTCTCGTCGCGGATATTCTGAGTGGTTCATTAAATCCCATTTTGGAGTGCGGCGAACAGACTCGGCTGGGACGCGATTCGTTTGAGACCGGTCGATTGCAGCCCAAAGCAATCGACGATACGATTCAAGTGGTCAGTAAGTTTTACAAAAAAGCTGCAAAGTCGGGTGCCGAGACAATCCGAGTTGTGGCAACCAGTGCCGCTCGCGACGCCAGCAACGGGGGTGATCTCATTGCGGCGGCAATGGCCAAAGGAGTGAAGCTGGAAATTGTCAGCGGCGATCAGGAAACACAATGGGCGTGCCGAGGTGCTCTCGCCAATCCGCTCGTGAAATCTGGCAACGCATTTGTGGTCGATGTCGGTGGCGGTAGTACTGAGATCATTTTAGTGCGCAACAAAACGATTCTGGCCAACCGCAGTTTTCCGATGGGAACAGTCCGTCTGCTCGAACGATCGGCTCTGGCTGATCCGCCAGGATTGGAAGCGCTCGAAATCGAACGGAAGAAAATCCAAGATTGGATACTGAAAACCGTGTTGTCCGAATTCGAAACGGCGACGAGTCAGGTTTCGGGCGAACCGTTATTCTTGGTCGGATGCGGCGGTACGCCTGTTTTTCTGGCGAGAATCTTTTCTGGAACGAGCAAGACGGACACCGAACCCGTCGAGTCAATCATCCTGTCGGCACAAGAATTGGAGCAAACAACGGAACGTCTTTGGTCATTGCCGTTGGCCACACGCAAGAAACTTCGTGGACTGCCGCCCAATCGTGCCGATGTCATTCTTTTTGGCGCGCTGATTTTCGAAGGGTTGATGCGCTGCCTAAATTTGTCTGAACTTCAGCCAAGCACGTGGGGAGTCCGGCACGGCGCGATGTTGGATTCGCAGTAGCAATCAAACTCCAACCAACCTCCGGTGCTCGATGACGAGGTAGCGGTCGGTCATTCCAGCGAGGTAATCACAGATGGCGCGGTGCTTGCCGTCCTTGCGAATACGCTGTCGGGCTTGTGAGCCAAGCTTCTGCGGGTGATCAATGAAATATCCGAATAATTCTTCCATCAATCGCACAGCGAGTTTGTTCGGTTCGTGGACAATGGGGTTGAAGTAGAGATTGTCGTAAAGGTACTCGCGCAATTGCGCGTTCAGCGTGCGTCGTGATTCGCTGTATTGGACCAGTGGTTTGGATTGCAGGCGCACTTCATCGGCGGATTTCACGCCGGAGTCGTGGATGATTTGTTCAGTAGTCGTCACCACATCTTTGACTTGTTCGTCGATGAGGCAACGAATGATGAAGTAACGTCGGCACTCGTCCGGCAGCTCGCCGTGTTCCTTCTTGATGCGTCGAGCAGCGCGACCCCAAAGTTTCACATCGCGCGCAAGTTTTTGTTCGTCCAGTAATTCAGTGTCGAGTCCATCGTCGAGGTCGTGATTGTAATAGGTGATTTCATCAGCAAGGTTTGCGACCTGCGCTTCAAGTGAAGAATTCTTTGCGTTGAACCCGCGTCGTTTGCTCGGATGATCATAAGCCGTGTGATGCTTCACCAGTCCTTCGCGGGTTTCCCATGTGAGGTTCAGTCCATTAAAGCCCGGATATTTCTGTTCCAGTTCCTCAACGATGCGCAGGCTGTGGCGATTGTGTTCAAACCCGCCATGGTCTTTCATCAGATTGTCCAACGCCGCCTCGCCTTTGTGACCAAACGGTGAATGGCCCAAGTCATGCGCCAGCGCGATGGTCTCAGTAAGATCCTCGTTTAACCGCAGCGCGCGCGCAATGCTGCGGGCGGTGGCGGCCACTTCCATCGTATGCGTGAGCCGCGTGCGTAGATGATCGCCCGTGCCATTGAGGAATACCTGTGTCTTGTATTCCAACCGGCGAAATGCACGAGAGTGGATGACGCGATCACGGTCGCGCTGATACTCCGTGCGCCACGCGGGCGGTGGCTCTGGATGCAGGCGTGCGCGTGTGTCGGCACTGAACTGCGCGTAGGGCGCCAGCGTGTCCAGCTCGCGCTGTTCCAACTGCTCGCGGGTGCAGGGCATGGCTTGCTCAGTTCTTCAGCAAATCATCGGCGGCGACACCGCGCAGCCCGAACAATCGGCGGATGCAATCCTCGATGAGATTGTTGGGGCAGGAGGCGCCGGCTGTGACGCCCACGGTGAGATGGCCGGCGGGCAGCCAGTTGCGTGTTTCGACCGCGCAATTCTGGTGCTGACTCCAGTGACGGATGAGTTGGCCGCTGACCATCTCGGCTGCATTCTTGATGAAGTAAGTCGGCAGCTTGGCCTCGCCAATCTCTGCGAGGTGAGTGGTGTTTGATGAGTTGTAGCCGCCAATGACGATGAGCAGATCCGGCGGGTCTGCGAGCATTTTGCCCAGCGCATCCTGCCGGTCTTGAGTGGCGCCACAAATGGTGTCGAAAAATCGGAAGTGATCTTGAAGTGCTGCCGCGCCGTACTTTTTCTCCATCGCAGCCTTGATGCGGCGCTGCACCTCCTCGGTCTCATTGCGCATCATGGTCGTCTGATTGGCGACACCCACGGCCCGGAGATGGATGTCTGGATCAAAATCAGCAGAGTAGCAGCCTTTGAATCGGGTCAGAAATTCCGCTTTATCACCGCCGTCAAGAATGTAAGCGCACACGTAATCGGTCTCGGCCAGCGTGAGCAGAGTCAGATAATGTCCGCTGTTGGTCGCCGTCGCCTGCGAGCTGGTGGCTTTGGTTTCCTCGTGGCTGGCCTTGCCGTGGATGATGCTCGTGATGGATTCCCTGGCATATTGGCGCACCCGTTTCCAAACCGTCATCACATCGCCGCAGGTGGTGTCCACAATCGAACATCCGGTGGATTCGAGTATCTTGCGCGTGTTCACTTCCGTGCCAAAGGCAGGGATGATGACGACATCCTCCGTAGAAATCCGTAATTCCTCAACTTGTTCGTCAGACGGTTTGGGGGGGATGCTGACGATTCCCAACGCCCGGATTTGATCGTTCACTTCCGGGTTATGGATGATCTCGCCCAGAAGGAAGACGCGTTTGGGATGCGGGAACACTTTGCGCGCCGCGTAAGCCAGATCGATCGCCCGCTCGACTCCGTAGCAGAATCCAAACTCCTTCGCCAACTTCACCGTGAGGCTTTTGTCAGCCGATGAGATTTGTCCGACCGCCCGCAACCGCTCCACCAGTTCGCTGTGAAAATGGCTCTGCACCTGCGCCTGCACTTGCTCCAGAACTTCCGGGCGTCGGAGATTGAGCTTTTGCGTGGGCGATGGCGTCGACATTGGAGATGAAACTTAACACGACCGACCGAGCCGTCGAGCGCAAAGCCGTTCAGCTCGCGAGCCGCTCGAGAATGGCCTTCTGCGTGTGCAGGCGGTTCTCGGCCTGATCAAAAATCGTCATCGCATGCGATTCAAAAGTTGCCGCATCAATCTCCTTGCCGCGATAGGCCGGCAGACAGTGCATCACCATCACATCGGGTTGGGCCAGCTTCACGAGCGCATCGTTGATCTGATAACCGGCGAGGTCTTTGAGGCGTTTTTCCGTCTCCGCCTCCATGCCCATCGAGACCCACACATCGGTGTACAACAAGTCGGCCCCACGCGCGGCCGCCTGTACATCCTCGGTGCAAATGATTTTGCCACCCACGCGTTTGAGCAACTCGGGCGTCGGTTGATAGGCGCGCGGCGCGGCGATGCGCAGTTCAAAATCCAGTTTGGCCGCCGCAAAAATCCATGACAGCGGAACATTGCACGCGCCGTCACCGACGAAGGTGACCACCTTGCCCGCGATGGGCCCGCGCTTTTCCTGGAATGTGAAAATGTCGGTGAGGATTTGACAGGGATGCTCGGCGTCCGTCAGCGCATTGATGGTCGGGATGGCCGAATATTCGGCGAACTCCTCCACATCGTTCTGCGCAAAAGTGCGAATGACCGCGCCATGAATCATCCGTCCGAGCACGCGCGCGGTGTCTTTAATCGGCTCGCCACGGCCCAACTGAATATCATTGGCGTTGAGAAAAATCGGCTGGCCGCCCAATTCGCGGATGCCCACCTCAAAGGAGACTCGCGTGCGCGTGGAGGATTTCGAGAAGATGAGCGCCCAGGTTTGCCCCGCGAGCGGCTGTCTGTCATGGCGACCGCGCGCCGCCTTCATCGGACCGGCAGCGGTCAGTATCGCTTCCATGTCTTTGCGATCTATTTTCTCGATGGAGAGCAGGTGTTCCATAAAACAAATGGTTCCCAGTGCCTGTGGGTGGAAGGCGCTTCATTAGCGGATGATTGACGTGTCGTCACGCTGATTTTTTGGCCCGATCAGCCGCGCGCCAGAGATACCACGCGGCGATGGTTCGAAACGGCCGCCAGCGTTCGCCGTGAGCCAGTAGTTCCTTGGCGGTCGGCATCTTGCGTTTGCGATAGGCGATGAGGAAACCACTGCGCACGCCGAAGTCATCGGCCGGCAACACATCCAGTCGCCCAAGCTGAAAAATGAGCAGCATCTCTGCTGTCCAGCGACCGACGCCACGCACCTGAGTGAGGCGCGCGACAATCTCATCGTCCGTCAGTCGCACGATCTGGCGCGAGGTCGGCACTTCACCCGACAAAGTTTTCGCGGCGATGTCGCGGATGGAAGCCACCTTCGCGCGCGAAAAACCCACGCCGCGCAGGGCGTCATCCGAAACGCCGGCCAAATCTTCAGGGCGCGGGAAGCGGCGACCGGGAAAGAGTTTCTTGAATCGCGATAGAATGGTCGTTGCCGCTTTGCCATTGAGTTGTTGATGCGCGACAGCCTGGACCAGCGATTGGAATGGCGTGCAGCGCGTCTCCGCCTTCAGTGTGCACGGGCCAACTTCGCCGATGAGTTTTTTCAAGACAGCGTCGCTCGCTGACAGATGCTGGAGGGCTTGCGAGGTCACTTTGGAAAATCTCAGACCAGTTTGACCACGACCGATTTGATGAGCGCGATGCCCTCTGCCGCGTCACTGCCAGTGAGATTGAGCGCGGGCAACAATCGGACGACATGCGAGCCTGATGGAATCGTGAGCAGGCCCGCCTCGTGCAGCAGGTTCACAAATTGGACGGATGCCGGTTTGGGCGACTTCGCAAACGCGCCAATCTGTTCGGCCAGTTCAAAGCCGATCATGAGTCCCACTCCGCGCACGCTGCGGATCACCGATGGATAAGCGGCGGCCATCTGCTCCAGTTCGTGTTTCAACCACTCGCCGGTGTTGCGCGCATTTTCATCCAGCCGATCGCGCTCGATCACCGAGAGAATTTTGAGTGCGACCGCGCAGCCCAGTGGCGTGCCGCCAAACGTGGTTGCGTGAGTGCCCGGCCCGAGCAGATCTGCGTAGGGTTGCCTTGCCCAAAATGCGCCGATGGGAAAGCCGCCGCCGAGTGATTTTGCCATCGAGATGCCGTCGGCATAAAACGCATCTGCACCGGGCACGCCTTCAAGGAGGCGTTGGTAACTCTGAAATCTGCCGGAACGAAAATGGCCGCATTGCACGCTGTCGATCAAGAGCAGCAGTTTCTTTTCATCGCAGAGTTGCCGCAGTCCCAGCAGATATTCGGGCGTGGCGGGAGTGACGCCGCCTTCGCCTTGAATTCCCTCGACGAGCACCGCGCAGGTGGCAGGGGAGATCGCCGCGCGCATCGCTTCCAGATCATTGTAGGGCACGTGGCGGAAGCCCGCCACCGCAGGGCCGAAGCCTTGCTTCACCTTTTCCTGGCCCGTGGCGGCGATGCCCGCCAGGGTGCGGCCGTGGAAGGAATTTCTTGTCGTGATGATTTCAAAGCGGCCTTCGTCGTGTCCGAATCTGCGCGCGAGTTTGTACAAACCCTCATTCGCCTCCGCGCCGCTGTTGCAGAAAAAAACTTTACCCGGCCCGATGAGTCGCACCAATGCCGCCGCGAGCCGACCCTGCGGTTCGTGGTAGTAAAGGTTTGAGATATGGACGAGCTCTTTGGATTGTTCCACCAACGCCTCGGTGATCTCCGGATTGCCGTGGCCAAGCGAACAGACGGCAATGCCGCCGCCCAGATCGAGGTATCGCCTGCCATTGGCGTCCCAAAGATGGCTGCCCGCGCCGCGTTTGAAGACGAGTTCAAAACGCCCATAACTCGGCACCACGTTTTGGAACAGCGAAAGAATCCTTTCCGCGTCGTTGTGGATGATGGCCGGTGGTGTGGGGACGATTTCTTTCATGGTCACAAGACAATCTCCGTGCCGATGCCCTCATCGGTAAAAATCTCCAGCAACACCGAGTGGGGAATCCGTCCGTCCACAAAGGACACTTTCTCGACGCCCGACCGGATGGCAGCCACGGCGCTATCCACTTTCGGGATCATCCCCTTGTCCACAATGCCGGCCAGTTTGAGCGCGTCCATTTCGGCGATCTGCAAGTGGGAGATGAGCGTCGCCGGATCTTTCGCGTCGCGCAGCAACCCCGCCACATCGCTCATGAAGACCAGTCGCCTGGCCTTTAATGCGATGGCCGTCTGCGCCGCCGCCACATCCGCATTGCAGTTGTAAATCTTCCCGTCCTCTCCCAGCGCCGTCGGACTGATGACCGGCGTGATGCCGCGCGCAATGCAATCTTCAAGCGGCGCCGTGTTCACACGGGTCACTTCGCCGACAAATCCGATGTCGAGTTTGCGCCCAGGTTGATGCTTGTCATCGAGCCACAATTTGCGGCAGGTGAAAATGTCGGTGCCCGCAAATCCCTGTGCCAGGCCATCGAGCGACTGGATGGTGCGGACAATTTCCGGATTAATTTCGCGCGACAAAACCTGATCCACCACCGCGACAGTCTTTGCATCCGTCACCCGTTGCCCCTGCACAAATTCCGGCGTCAATCCGGCGCTTTCCATCGCGCGAGAGATGGCCTTGCCGCCGCCGTGGACGACGACGGGATTGATTTCCACCGACTCAAGAAAAACGATGTCACGCGCCACGCCGGTGCGGATGGCTGCGTCGGGCGAGTCCATGAAACTGCCGCCGTACTTCACCACAAACGTCTTCCCGCAGAAGCGCTGGATGTAAGGCAGCGCCTCCAGCAACGTGGCCGCTTTGAGGATGAGGTCTTGCATCGTCAGGTCGCCGAAGGAGTAGAAAGCAACTTCCAGGTGGATTCAGGAATGAAGCGGTTCGGATTCGTGGCGACAATCAAGGAGCCCGCCGCGAAATCGTGGATGTCATAGCCAGCGGCTGATGCCTTCCGTTTGCATTCGTCGTGCAACTTCTGACCGTGCGTGTGGATGCAAACGACCCCAATCCTTCCGGCAAACACGTGCCCATTAATCACCTCGACCTCGGCTCCCTCAGTGTCGATCTTCATGAATGTGGGAGTGGGATAGGCGTCTGACTGCACGAGGGAATCAATCGTCCGCGTCTGCACCTGAAAATCTCCGCCATCGAGCTTCCCACCACCGGTTCCTCCACCCCCAAACCGGCGCACCGCGTCAGTCGAGGCGATTGCGAAGGGGAGTACGGTAACGTTTTTCAACTGGTTCCAGTGAATGTGCTTTTCGAGAAACCAGCGGTTGTCTGGGTTTGGCTCGAAGGCGATGCAGCGACCCGCCGACAAGTTGCGCGAAGCTAATAGCGTGTAGTAGCCAAAATGCGCACCCACGTCCCAGAACGTGTCGTCGGGCTGCAGCGCCTGGGTGAGAAAATTGGCGAACCGCGCCTCGTAGACGCCGCGGAGAAACCGCGACCGGGTGGGCAGGCTCCAGAGCAATCCTTCACAGGGGCCAGACCGAATCCGCACTCGAATCGACCGGGTAAGTTTGCGCAAGATGGTTTTCATACAACAACAGTGAATGGTCAGCCGCCGAGCGTGGTCGGGTCGCTCACGTCGCCTTTGTTGAAATCCACGTACTCCTCGGTGAGGTCGCAGGTGTACATCACCGCCGCTGCCTTGCCGAGGTTCAGGTGGATGTGCAGGTCAAACTCCTTCGCCGCCACGGCCGCGCAAAGCTGCGGGAAAGGCGTCTTCGTCGGCTGCCCTTTCTTGAGCGAGTGGATCCGTTTTTTTGATCCGGGTGCGCTGTAGGCGATGTCCACTTTTTCTTCGACGATGGTCGCGTTAGAATAACCCAGCGCGTCGATGATCCGCCCCCAGTTCGGGTCGCCGCCAAACCAGCTCGTCTTCACAAGCACGCTGTTGGCCACGGCGCGCGCGGCGGCATCGGCCTCTTTGAAATTCTGTGCGCCACTTACGCGCACGGTGACAAATCGCGTCACGCCCTCGCCATCGCGCACGATCAGCTTCGCCAGTTCAAGGCAGACGTGGCTGAGGGCCGATTGGAATGTTGCGAAGTCCTGGCGTTTTGCCATTGAGATTCCCGCATTCTTCGCAAGCCCATTTGCCAAGACGAGCACGGTGTCATTCGTGCTCATGTCGCCATCGATGGTAATCCGGTTGAAGCTGTGCGCGACCGCCTCGCTCAACGCCGCTCGCAGTGCCGCCGGTTCAATCGCGGCATCGGTCGTGATGAAGCAAAGCATCGTGGCGTGCAAACCCTGTGGAATGGCGGCGGGACGCGCACCCGTGGCACTCATTCCCGGCTGAATCATGCCCGCGCCTTTGCAGATGCCGCCGATGCGGACCGTGCGCCCGCCCAGTTTGAATTCCACAGCGACCTGCTTCACCCGCGTGTCACTCGTCATGATCGCCTCGGCAGCGTGGGCGGCGTGTTCGGGAGTTGCGCCGAGTATTTTTGCGCAGGCAGAAATTCCATTGTTCACATTTGCCATCGGCAAGGTCACTCCGATTCGGCCTGTGGAGGCGACGAGAATTTGGCTGGCTGGGAGTTGGAGTTGTTTGGCGGCGGATTCACTCATCGCCACGGCATCTGCAAAACCTTGTTTGCCAGTGCAGGCATTGGCGTTTCCGGAATTGATGACAATGGCCTGCGCAGTGCCCCCTTTCATTCGAGCGGCGCAAAGTTTTACCGGCGCAGCGCAAATCTGGTTCGTCGTGAACATGCCTGCGACAGTCGCTGGCACAGCGGACACGATCAATGCAAGGTCGCGTTTATTGCCTTTCGATGAGCCTTTGCCGGTGCCGAGCCGTTTGATATCGCAGAAGACTCCCGCAGCGGAGAATCCCTGTGGCGCAGTTACAGAACTTGAATGCGATTTGAACAATGCTCCCATGAAATGGATGGCGGTAGAGTCGGGTTAGATGGAATGGGTGCGCATCGCGCGATTAGGCGCGGCGGAAAACGGAATGGGTTGTCAAATCCAACTGCATTGCGTTTAGAAGAAAGCAAGTTCACGCAGGTCTGTCAACGATGGCAAAGTTTATCTTCGGAACGTGACCATTCCAATCACACCGATGATGGCGATGACGCCGCCCATGATGGATCGCGCTGTCGGTTTTTCCTCTTTCATGAAAATGGCGAAGGGGATGACGACGAGCGGCGTGGTCGCGACGATCGGAAGGATTTCGCCCGTGGGATGATTGAGGAGTGACCATTGGTAGCAGCCCACGCCGAGGGTCGGGCCCATTAGCGCGTTGAACAGGAGCCACGGCCAGACTCGTAGTTTGCTCGGGCCGTCGGTTTGTAGCGCCGGTTTTTTCTGACTGTTCAAATACAGCAGGAACAATCCTGAAACGGCGAGTCCGCCGAGCACGCGTTGGTAAGCGACAGTCATACCCCAAGAGAAACCTTCGATGGGTTGGCCGGCAACGGCAGAGAAATCATAAGCCTTCCGACTAAGCACGGCACCGAATCCCTGTCCGAGTGCTGCGATTGCACCGAACACAATTCCAATCCATAATGTTCGTCGCGCGAGATGTGGATTCTCCTGTGGTGAAAGCGCCAGCGCCACTCCGGCGAGAATGATGCACCCGCATAGAATGGTGCTGGCAGACACGGCGTTGCCGAGCCAAAGCCATTCGATTGCAGCGGCCATCGGTGCAGCGAGGCAATGCACGAGTAAAAGCGAAATGCGCGAGCCGACACGTGTGAGCGCCTGGAAAAACGCGAGGTCGCCGATGCCAAATCCAACGCAGCCACTTAAGAGGAGAATGCCCAGTCCAGGCCCGTTCAATCCATGGCCGAATGTATGAGCGAAGACGCCGAGCATCACGACAGCGATCGCGAGCCGCCATAAATTCACCTCCGTGCCGGAGAGAATGGTGGTGGCACGTTTGGCTGAAACAGCCGAGAGGGAAAAAAACAACGTCGTCAGCAGCGCGGCGAACATGGCGGCAATTGCTTAGTCGGGCTGCGTTGGGTTGTCACGATTTCTTCGTGCTATTGAGTCGGCTCGCGGAGTGTGTATTGTCGGGCCATGAAATTTTTACCCGTCGTTCTCCCGCTCCTGTGCGCATTGAGTTTATCGGCTGCTGACGATGTCCCTGCCACTGTCGAGAAACTGATTCTGGATGCGCGAAGTGCGATGCGCGGCGGCGATGAGAAAAAGGCGCTGGCGCTGGCTGCCGAAGCGGTGAAGCTCGCTCCCAACAAGATTGAGCCGCACTTGTTTCGCGGACAGTTGCACGGAATTCTTGGCAAGCACGAGCAGTCGGTGGCCGATTTCAGCGCGGCGCTCAAGCTGGATCCGAAGCAGACCATCATACTTCAGCATCGCGGTGTGGCGAATTTCAAGTCGGCCAAGATTGTCGAGTCGATCGCTGATTTCGACAAGTACATCGCGGCGAATCCGCGTGTTGAGCCTGAGCATTGGCAGCGAGGCATCTCGCATTATTACGCGGGCGAATTTGTGAAAGGACGAAAGCAGTTCGAGATTCATCAGACGGTGAATCCGAACGACGTGGAGAATGCGGTCTGGCATTTCCTTTGTGTGGCCCGTGCGGAGAGTCTCGAGAAGGCGCGTGCGGCGTACATCCCGATCAAAGGCGACACACGTGTGCCGATGATGGAAGTACACGCGATGTTCATCGGTAAGTTGAAGCCCGAAGATGTGCTTGCTTCAGCGAAGGCGGGCGATGCGAAAGGGCAGCAACTGGAGCGCAACCTTTTTTACGCTCACTTGTACCTCGGACTTTATTACGAGATCACGGGCGATGCGGAAAAGTCCGTGAAGTACATCCGGCTCGCAGCGGCGAAAACGGAGGAGCACGGCTATATGGGCGATGTCGCGCGCGTGCACGCCTTGTTGCGGAAGATCAAGCCGGAGTAAATTCGGGCTGCGCGAGTTGTCCGCAATTGTGGATAGGTTTGTTTTGATAGCTGGGCGCAGCTCGGCTTTCATCAGTGTTCATGAGGGGGCTGTTATTACTGTTGGTCTGTCTGAGTTTCATCTTCACGTCATCCGCAACTGCCAAACAACGGGACGATGTGCCCATTCTCAAGCCAGAGCAGGAAGAACTGATGAGGCAATCGTTGCACGCGCTCCGCGAGGGAAAGACCAACGATGCTTTTGCGCTGGCGTTGAGAGCGGTCCGTTCTGATCCTACCAATTATCTTGGGTTCAGGTTCCGAGGCCAGTTGCGCGAAGCCACGCGCGAATTCGATTTGTGCGTGGCGGATTACACGCTGGCCATCCAGCAAGCGCCGACCAAGTCCAGTTTATATCTCATGCGCGCGCGGGCGCTGTTCAAAGGAGGGCGAATCGATGAATCCGTACTTGATTGGACGCACTTCATCGAGACGGAAAAAGACGCACTCAAGGCGCCGGAGCTTTTCGACTTTGGTATTGCGAACGTCATCGTTGGTAAACTCGATGTGGCACGCAAACAATTCGAGTGGTACGCCACGCTCTATCCGGATGACGTCGAAAATGCCGCGTGGCAATTTCTGTGCGTCGCCAAAAAAGAAGGCATCGTAGCTGCGCGCGCACAGTTGTTGAAAGTTGGTAAAGATGACCGGCAGCCGATGATGGCTTTGTACGGAGTCTTCAAAGGAGAGGGCACGATTGCGGATGTTTGGAATGCGGTTGGCGCGGGCAAACCGGCGGAGGCCGAACGCGTCCAGCGCGAATTCTGGGCGCGGCTTTATCTGGGACTCTATTTCGAGGCGGATGGTCGCGCTAATCTGGCGGCCCGTTATTTGAACACCGCTGCATTGATGGCCAGTCCGACGCTGTTCACCAACCAAACCGTTTTCTACATGACTGATGTCGCGCGGGTTTATCACGACAAATTGCGCACTCGCGAACTGAAGGAGTTGAATGCTGCCATTGATGCTGACCCTGAAAACCAGAAGGCAAGGAATTTGGCGCTGTGGCTGGCATTAAATATTCTCGTCTGCATCGGCTGGTTGTTGTTCCGTGTCTCGAAGAAAATCCAGCCGCAAAAGAAGCCTTCAGTCACCGAACCAATCGTGACTGCAACGGCATCGCTGGTGAAAACTGAAGAGCAAAAGGTCGAGCCGGTTAAAGTTTGATATTCCGATCGAGGCGCGACTAACATCGCCGCCCATGCCCATGCAGACCGACATCCGCTGCGTTGCCAGTGATCTTTATTTCCTGCCCGTTCACACTCGACTGCCAATCAAATTCGGGCCGGAGACTGTCACGTATGTCACCTGTGCCCGGGCGAAAGTGACAGTACGAGACTCGCAGGGCCGAGAGGCGAATGGTTGGGGTGAAACGCCGTTATCTGTGACGTGGGTTTGGCCCAGCTCGCTGAGTTACGAGGTGCGTCATGAGGCGATGAAACGCTTCTGCGAGATTCTTGCTGTCGCTTGGGTAAAGTTTCCATCCAGCGGCCATCCCATCGAGATCGGATACGATTTTCAGGAACATCAATTGCCAGATCTGCTTCGCGAATTCAACGCGACGCGGGCGCATGAGGAGCCCATGCCGTGGCTGGGCGCATTAATTTGTTGTTCGCTGTTTGACATCGCGCTGCACGATGCCTACGGAATCCTGCATGCCGTGCCGGTTTATTCGACTTACACCGGGCAATGGATGAATCGTTCGCTCGCTGATTTCCTCACGCCAGCCAAGGGCACAGAAGTCTCATTCGCTGGAAAATATCCATCCGATTTCTTCGTGGCCAATCGCCCGGATCGGTTGCGCGCGTGGCATTTGGTCGGCGGTGTGGACGCGGTGGATGAAAGTGATTTGACCGGCAAAGAACCGAAAGACGGATATCCGGTTTTGCTTCGGGATTGGATTCGGCGCGACGGATTGACGTGTCTGAAAATCAAATTGCGCGGCAACGACTCTGGCTGGGACTACGAGCGCACGGTGAAGATCGGCCGCATGGCCGTGGAAGAAAACGTCGATTGGCTCACGGCTGATTTCAACTGCACCGTCAACGATCCGGCTTACGTCAACGACATCCTCGACCGATTGCGCGATGAACATCCGCGCCTCTTCGCGATGATTCTTTATGTCGAACAGCCGTTTCCGTACGACCTCGAGAAGCACCGCATCGACACGCGGAGTGTCAGCGCACGCAAACCACTTTTTCTCGACGAAAGTGCGCATGATTGGAAACACGTCGCACTGGGGCGCGAGTTGGGTTGGACAGGTGTGGCTCTTAAAACCTGCAAGACACAGACGGGCGCACTGCTTTCGCTTTGCTGGGCGAAGGCGCATGGAATGACGTTGATGGTGCAGGATCTCACTAACCCGATGCTCGCTCAGATTCCGCATGTGCTCTTGGCGGCGCATGCGGGCACCATCATGGGAGTGGAGACCAATGCGATGCAGTTTTATCCGGAAGCATCGCGGCTGGAGGCAACGGTGCATCCGGGATTGTTCCAACGACGAAATGGCGAAGTGGATTTGAGCACGATCAGCGGAAGCGGTTTTGGATATCGTTTCCACGAGATTCCTCCCAGAGATGACAAACCTCACACAACTTCCACAAACTGATCCGCTGCCGATTTTCCGCCAGCGCGATAGCATTTACGCGACGGATCTTTTGGGCGCCGCCGTGGCGCAGTTTGATTTCTTCACTTGGCTTGCACGGAATCCGACTGATGTGGCGGGTGTTTGCCGTGCATTCGATTTTCATCAACGGCCGGTAGATGTGATGCTCACACTGTTTTGCGCGATGGGACTCATCGAGAAGCGCGCCGGCATTTTTTGTGTCACTGAGATGACGCGTGAACATTTGGTCTCTGGTTCGCAGTGGAACCTCGGCCCTTACTTCGCTTCGCTGAAAGAGCGGCCAGTCTGCCGTGACTTTGTGACGATTCTGCGAACGGACAAGCCCGCGAACTGGGGAAGTTATCAGGACGAGAAAGAATGGGCACGTGCGATGGAGGGGGTGGAATTTGCCGAGGGCTTCACAGCGGCGATGGATTGCCGAGGTGTCTTTCTGGGGCAGTCTTTGGCGCGGAAAGTGGACTTATCCAAGTACTCACGATTGCTCGACATCGGTGGCGGCTCGGGGATTTACGCCTGCGCAATCGCTTCGCATTATTCTCATCTGAAGGCAGCCGTGTTGGAGCGGTCGCCGGTGGATGGAATCGCAAGCCGAAAAATTGTCGAGCGTGGATTGACAGAGAGGGTGGGGGTTTTGAATGGCGATTTCTTCGCAGATCCGTTGCCTGCGGGTTTCGATGCGCACCTGTTTTCGAATGTGCTGCACGATTGGGATGAGGCAGCGGTGAAACGACTTTTGTCAAAATCACACGCTGCGATGGAACCGGGTGGGATTCTGATCATCCACGACATGCACTTGAATTCGGATAAGACCGGGCCGTTGCCGGTGGCCAGCTACTCGGCTTTGTTGATGGCGGTGACGGAAGGGCGGTGCTATTCCGTCTCCGAAATGGAACTATGGCTGAAAGAATCGGGCTTTGAGGGAATGACGTTCGAGCCGACTGCTGCTGATCGGAGCGTGATCACGGCGCGTCGAATGGGTTGATGTGCTGCGTCGTCGTAGTACCGTTCGTGGCAGATTGAGATTGCCTTGAGGGGCTGATTTGGAAGTATCCGCCCAAGGTTCGAAACACCTTCTATGAATTTTGAGATAACTATGCACACAAGGTTTTTGATGGATCGAAAGGGTTGGGTTGGCCTTTGGGCAGGGCTGAGCCTAGCAGCATCGCTGCTGGCACCGCCGCCGAGCTTTGGACAGGCCAACGACACGAAATCCGATGCGGCAGCGGCGACGTATTTCAGTGCAAACGCACTGTTCAACCGAGGCCTGTTTGATTTGGCGCTTGGCGACTACAGAAAATTTCTGGCGGCCAATCCCAAACACGAAAAGGTGCCCAACGCGCAACTGGGTTTGGCGTTGTGCCATTTCAAATTGTCGCAATTCAAAGAGGCGGAGCCGGTGCTGGAGAAGCTGGCCGCCAATCCGAAAGCACCGGAGCGCGAACAGGTGCATTTGATGTGGGGACAGGCGCTGTTGGAGTCGAAGAATTATCCCGTCGCCGAGACGGCCTTTCGCAAAGGATTGGTTATTGCGAAGGAAAGCGAACCGATGCGAGCGGGGTTGGTGGACGCGTTGTTCCAGCAAAAGAAATGGAAGGAAGTGGTGGATGAGTCAGCGCCGATCGCCAAGGGAAAGGGAGAGTTTGCGTTGTACGCCAAATACCGAGGTTCACTCGCGGAATTCGAGCGCAAGAATTACAAGGAGTCCGCAGCGGGACTGACGCAAGTCAAGTCGCTTGCCACGAAAGATACTCCCTATCGTCACGAGGCGATTTACTTTCTGGCCGAGTGTCATCGCGAATTGGGAAATCTCGATTCTGCAGCGGCTGCATACGAAATCGCGGCTCGCGAAGTGAAGGGCACTCATTCGGCTGAGGCCTATTTCCGGCTTGGTTACGCGCTGTTCACGCAGAAGAAATTTTCCGATGCAGCCACGGAACTGGCGAAATTACGGACAGAGTTGAAAGGCTCGCCACAGGCTGCAAAGGCGGGAGTGCTGCTCGGTCGCGCACAATTGGAAAGTAAGAAGTACAAAGAGGCCGAGGCGACTTTCTCATTATTGACGTCCACGGGCGCTGGCGATGCGGAACTTTCACTCTGGCATGCGCGCACATTTCAGCGTCAGGCCAAGCATGCCGATGCCGCCGCCGTGCTGGCGAAGGCACTGCCAAAGTTGAGCAAGGATCCGTTGCTGGCAGAAGTGCTTTTCGATCTCGGCGAAAACCAGTTCTTCGCTGAGAAACATTCGGATGCAGTCGCTGCGTTCGAGAAATATCTGGCGTCGGAAAAGAACCCACAATATGCGGGCATCGCAAAATTCCGGATCGGGCAATCGCGTTATCTGCAGCAGAATTGGTCCGAAGCATTGAAGCAACTCCTGCCACTGTCGAAGTCGAAGGAGTTGCCGGCGTCGCTTGCCAATATCGGATTTGTAATCGGCGATTGCCATTATCAATTGAAAGAATGGCGCGAGGCGGCAGCGGTGCTCGGGAAATTTGCTGATGAAAATAAGAGCCACGCCGATGCCGACACGGCGCTGATCAAGTCCGCACTCGCATCGGAGTCGGATGGCAAACGGCTGGAAGCGGTGGCCACGCTATCAAAACTCGTGAAAGGCTATCCCGACAGCCGTCATCATCCGCACGCGCTGCTGGAGTCCGGCCGCATCCAATACTTGGCTGGCAAATACGGCGAGGCCCGCACGTCGCTTGAGTTGCTGGGTAAAAAACACGCGACAAGCAATCACCGGCCGACGGCCGAATATTGGCTGGGATGGACGGCAAAGGGCGATAACAAGCTGGAAGAAGCGGCGACACTCTTTGGGAAAATGGCAGATCAATTCCCGAAACACGAACTGGCATCCGAAGCGCGATTGCAGCAGGCGCTCGCGTTGTTGCAACGGAATGAAAACACGAAGGCGCAAGTCGTGCTCGAACGGTTTCAAAAGGATTATCCGAATGATGCCGCTGGCGACAAGGTGAGTTACAATTTGGCGATGGCGCTCTCGCGGCAGCAGCAATGGGAGCCCGCGCTCAAGATGTTCCAGAAAGTTGTTCTGATCAAAAACTCTCCGCTGCGCGAACGAGCGATGTACGAATCGGCATGGTGCGAAAAAGGTTCCGGGCGAAATGCTGGCGCGGTGCTGCGATATCAAGAACAGCTTGTTGCTTATCCCAAAGGCGAGATGGCTGAGAGCGCGACACTGGAGTTGGCCGATTTGGAAGTCACCGCGAAGCAATATGACGCTGCGTCAAAGCGTTTGAAACCGCTGGTCGCAGCCGGAGGTAAAGAATTGACCGTGGCCAAGGCGCAGTTCCTTTTGGGTTGGTGCCATTATCATCAGAAGGATTTTGCATTGTCGGCGAAAGCATTTGAATCGTCGATCGACGCTGCTCCGGCAGACCTGGTTCCGCGGGCGGCTTATCAGGCTGGTGAAGCTCGGATGCAATTGAAGGAATACACAGCGGCGTTCGATGACTACTCGAAAGTATTGGCGGCAAAGGCCGGGCCCGTTGAATTGGCACTGTTGCGTTCTGGCGAATGTCAGGGGTTGTTGACCAAATGGGACGATGCGCAGAAATCGAGCGCGGAGTTTCTCAGCAAGTACCCTTCTCATGCTGCAGCACGGCGTGCGCGGATGAATCTGGGTTGGGCGATACAGAATTTGAAGAAGCCTGTTCTGGCCGCCGATGAATATCGTAAAGTGCTTGCCGGTGGCGAAGCCGATGAGATAGGTGCGCGCAGTCAGTTTCTGCTGGGTGAATGTCTGCTCGCGCAGAAAAAGTACGACGATGCCATCCGTGAATTTATCAAAGTGGAGGTCACGTTTGATTTTCCTGAATGGAGATCAAAGGCATTATTGCAGACCGGTCAGGCGCTTGAACTCAAGGGTGACAAGGCCAAGGCAGTCGAACATTACAAACAGGTGATCGCCGATTATCCGGGGACGGATGCGGCGACTCTCGCCAAGCAGCGATTGAAATAATTAAATAGCATGATGATTCCAGTTTCCGCCGGGGTGCGAGTTCGCGATTTCCGGCCTGTCTTCGTTTTTTGCGCCATCAGCCTTGTGGGGATTGCCGCGTTCGCGGCTGCGGGCGACACAAATCTGACAGCGGCCACGAATTCTCCGGCACTCGCCAATCCAGCAGCCCAAAATTCGGCTTTGAGCCGGTTGTTCATTTATTTCAAAGCGGGCGGGCCGGTCATGTGGCCGTTGTTGGCGGCGTTTTCATTCGGGACATTTCATGTCATCAACCAAGCACTGCAATTGATGCAGGAGAAGCGCAAGGTGAAGCGGGTCATCGAAAGTTTGCAGGGAGCCAAACCAAAGAATCTCGAAGAGTTTGCCCAAAGTTTCGGTGAAGATCTGGGCATCGCTGGAGTTGTCATTGTGGATGGGATTGGATTTGCGAAACACGGATTAGGGGAGGCTGAAAAGGCGATGGATCAATGTTTCTCGCGTGAGGTCAATCGGGTCAAACGGCGTTTGCGTTGGCTCAATGTCATCGCCACCGTCACGCCGTTGTTGGGATTGTTGGGCACGGTGGTGGGAATGATTGTGGCGTTTAAGGGAACATCCATGGCAGGCGCTGCAAAGGCGGAGATGATGGCGGCGGGAATTTCCGAGGCGCTGTATGCGACGGCATTTGGCTTGGCGATTGCCATTTCGTCACTTTTCGCGTATCAATGCCTCATGGTGGTATTGGATGAACTTGTCGAGCAAGTCGATGAGTGCGTGCAAAAAGCGATTGCAGTGTTGAAGGGGGAATCGAGCGGCTCATGAAGTCTCAGCGCACCAATATTTCGGACGAGGCGATCACAGACATTTCACCGATCAACCTGATCGACGTGATGGTGGTGCTCGTCATTTTCCTGATGGCGGTCACGTCCTTTCAAGAAGAGCAGGCGGTAAAGGTGAATCTGCCCGATCAGGTCGATGCCGAATTGTTGAGTGGCCCGAAGAAGATCGCAGTGGTGAACGTCAAAATGGGCGGCTTGTTTCTCGATGACAAACCTGTGAGCACGGACCAATTATTTCAGCAGTTGTCGGAGTTAAAAAGCCAGCTTGGCCCGGATGTGCCCGTCAGCGTGCGCGGCGATCAGGAAATCCCGTATGGCGAAGTGGCCCGAGTCGTGCGAATTTGCAAGGAGACTGGGTTTAATTCGGTCAACATTGTCTACTCAGTGAAGTGAGCGAATTCGAATACAACGGCCTTCTCGATGTTCTCGATCCGAAGCGAAAGGCTAGGATCGAGAATCGCCGCGATGATCAGCGTCGCCGACTTCGTCGTTGGGCTGTGGCGGCCACGATTTTTCTGCACGTGGGACTGGTTTGGATTCTCTTCAGCAATCGCACCCCGACTCCTCCGGTGAAAGAATTGACCGTGACGGCAGTGCCCGAAAGTGTTTTGGAAGCACGCCAATCATTGGCCGCACAAATCGCCAGCGCGGGATCCATGGATCAAGGTGGCGGTGGTGGCGGCGGATCGATTCAAAAAGCTGACAACGCTTCGAGTGCCGAAGGCCCGGCCAATCTTCGCGCGAAGGTGGAAGAGCAATCGCGCAGCGCCGCCGAGCTGGCTGGCAAACCGGTTGAAATGGCTTCGACCGATAATTTGGCTGCAGCCAGCGCCAGTGCATCGCAAGCGAAATTGCCCGCATTCAAATTGCCGGACGTGAAGATGGAAGTGGCTTCGGCCAAGTCAGAAAATCCGGCTCAGAAAGAAGAGGCGTCGAGCAGTTTACTTTCCAAGACCGAACCCAGCCGACTTGCGGAAAGTAGTCCGAAATTCGAGTCCAAACCTGTCGAGATGACAAAATCCGCTTTGGAGTTATCAAAGCCGATTGAACAAGCCGAGAGGCCGATGGCGAAACTCGAAGTGAGCCGCACAGACACAGCCAAGCTGGAAATTGAATTTGCGAAAGTGGAGATGAAGATGGAACGCGCGCAGCCGACGCGACCTGTGTCGCAGCCTGTCCAAGTCGCTGCGAATCCGCAGCCGACAAAACCGAAGACATCTTCCGAACCAAAGAAGTGGGGGCAGATGGTCACGGAGTCTTTCGCGAAACAAGAATCCACCCAAGCTACGGCGATGGCTCAGGAAAAAACTGAGAAGTTAGAAGCAGTTCAGATCACACAACAGACGAGCAAAGCGGACAATTCTTCGCCGACGAGTGCAATGGCCGCGCCCGTCAACATGGCCAAAGTCGCTAACAATTCAAGCGCCAAGCCGGTCGAAAGTCGTGTCCCTCAGGAATCCCTTACACAACCAGAAACCACGGCATCGAACTCGGCCACTGCTCCACTGGCTTCTGGCGCTGGCACGCCAATCAAGATGGAAAAATCGCAACCCTCGTCATCTCGCGCAGGCAGCTCGTCAGCCATGGAAGCGGCAAGTGGAGCTACAGCGGGACAAGTGGCAGGTCGCGCTGGCGAACGATTGGCTGGCGAATCGAGCGCAACGGCGGGTGGGGGTTCGTCGGGAGCTGCGAGCGGTCAATTTTCTTCGGCCACGAAAGGTTCAGCTTTTGAAGTGGTGACGGCTGGTGAAATGGCTGCGACAAAAACCGTCACCAGCGGCAGCCAATCTCGGATGGCAAGCGGTGGCGGCGGCAGTGTCTCGCTGAAGATGGAGCTTTCCAAGCCGCGGGCTGGCGGCGGTTCTGGTGGTGCTGGCGGTCAGGGTGCAATGAGCGCGGGTACCTCGAGTGGTATTTCCAATTCTGCAAATTCCAGTTCGAGTGGTGGAGGTCAACTCGCTGGGGGTGGACCGCGCGCAGGTGAATCAACCGGTTCATCATTTGCTGGCACGGGACAGATGGCGGCGCGAGGTGGCACAGTTTCAGGAGCATCGGCTGGCGGCACGGGACAAGGAATGGGGTCGCTGGCATCGGCATCCACGGGTGGATCAACGGGTGGACCAAGTGGGTCAACGGGCGCTGGGAGTGGAATCAAAATGGAACGCGGACAACCTGGCGGCAGCGGTTCGGGCGCGCGAGGTGGTTCTGGAAATGCGACAGAATATGCAGCAGGCGCGGGCGGCCCAGTATCCAGTCGCGCTGGAGGCGGATTGGCTGGAAATGATGGCCCCGCTGGACAGGGTGGCGGTGGTCGCTCGACGGGTTCGGGAATTTTTGGAGGTGCTGGGAAGGGCAATTCTATCGAAGGGGGTGGAGGAGATCGTGGGTTGGGCACTGCATCGGTTGGCAATGGAAGCACAGGTTCTGGCATTGGAACCGGCGTGGCGAAAGGTGGTAAGGGAGTTCAGATGGAGGGTGCGCGGCCGGGCAACGGTACTGGCAGCAAAGGTAACGGAGGCGAAGGATTGACGGCAGGTGGCGGCAGTGGATTGTCCGGCGGCAAATCTGGGAATGGTCAACTCGCTGGATCGGGAATCAAAGGAGACTGGAATTCGGCTGGGCTGTTGGGTGTGGGGAGGGCGAAGGTCGAGGGAGGCGCAATGGAAAGTACTGGATTGGGAACTTCATTGGAGCGCGCCACGGCTCCGGGTGTTGATGACGGTAGATTATTTGCTGGGGGCAGAGTTGAAACTCCCACGATGGAACGCGGGCCGGTGACAAAATCAAAACCCAAACCGAAACCGGTCGCGCCACCGGAAGAGACTTTATCAACGGGATTGAATGATCGGTCCGGAGGTAAACTGGCGGGATCCGAATCAAGACTGCTCAGTGCGCCGACATTGCTGGCCACGACCAAGCCGAGCGTGGTGAAGGGTGACGTTGTTGAGTCAGCCACGAAGTCAGAAGGATTGCAGGTTGGCATGAACAAGAGTGAAGGGACACTTCGCAATCTTGTCGTGCTGGGGAAATCTTCTTTGGAAGAATTAACTCGGTTGAACGACCCGCTCATTCTGCGTTCTCCTGAATTGCGCAAGCCGCTGATTGCGCAACTGGGTGGCAGCGACGAGACGGAGGCTGCCATTCGTCGCGCGCTTGAATTTCTCACACGCACACAGGAGAAGGGCGGTTATTGGCGTAGTCCCAAAGGCCACAAGATCGCGCCCACAGCGCTGGCGATGCTTTGTTACATGGGTTACGGCGGCAAGCACACGGAGCCGGGAATCTATCAGGTGCCGCTGCAAAAGGCGCTGGATTGGATGATCTCACAAGTGGGCAAGGACGGCGACCTGCACGATTCGGGCCGCATGTATGATCAGTGCATCGCGTCGCTGGCATTGGCCGAGGCCTACACCCTCACCAAGGATCCGAGACTGGCTGCAGTGGTGCCTTCGGTGATTGGGTTTATTGTGCGCAGTCAGAATCCGAAATCCGGCGGCTGGCGATATCATCCGTACTCGTCCGATCCTGATCCCGGCGATCTTTCCATTTCTGGCTGGGCATTGATGGCGCTGAAGAGCGCACGCTTGGGCGGCGGCGCAACGGTGCCGGATGAGACATTCGTCCGTGTTGGCCGCTTCCTTGATCTGATGGGAACTGGAGCAAAAGGGGGACTCTACGGATACGTCTCTCCCAAGCCGAAACTCTCGATGACGGCAGAAGGGATGTTTTGCCGCCAATTACTCGGCGCGCAGCCACATCAAGAACGGATGAAGGAATCAGCCGAATATCTCCGCGCCCATTTCCCAACTGTTGCCACAAAGAGTGTCGATGTGAACTTTTACTATTGGTACTACGGCAGCTTCGCTCTCTATCAGCATCAAGGCCCCATTTGGGAGGAATGGAACTCGCGGATGAAACCGCTCCTGCTTAAGAGACAGCGCTTGGACGGGCACCTTTCTGGCAGTTGGGATGCCGAGGGCGACCGCGACGATGATTATGGCCGCACGGTGAGCACGATGCTGGCGACGCTCACACTCGAGGTCTATTATCGGTACCTCCCGCTGTACAATCTTCAACTGGCGTCCGGCGAAGCAGCGCGGTAGAGTTCTGGCAACACACGTTGCCATGAACTCAACCCTCCACTCCATCCGTAGTTTCGTTTTAACCACTGCAATTTTCGCCATCACGGTGTTTGGTGAGGACGGATTCAAGCCGCTTTTCAATGGCAAGGATCTGGCCGGATGGATTCCTGTGAACGTCGGCCCCAAAACATTCACCGTGCGCGAAGGCATCATCATCTCCACCGGATTACCCACTGGCGTGATGCGCACCGAGCGCATGTACGAGAATTTCATCATCGAACTCGAATGGCGACACCTCAAGAAAGGTGGCAACGCTGGCCTTTTCATCTGGGGCGACCCAGTCACCGCGCAGGGAACCCCTTTCGCTCGCGGCATTGAAGTTCAGATCCTCGATAACGGCTACGATGCCAAAGGCAAAAACGAATGGTTCACCACACATGGCGATATTTTCCCGATTCACGGCGCGACGATGACTCCTGCTGGGCGCACTGCCAAAAGTGGTCGCCGCAGTTTCCCATCGGAAGATCGATCGAATGGCGCGCCTGAATGGAACCACTACCGTGTCGTGGCCACCAACGGCGTCATACGGCTCAGTGTGAACGGCAAGGAAGTCACCGTTGGCACCGACAGTTCCCCGCGCAAAGGCTACATCTGCCTTGAAAGCGAAGGGAGCGAATGTCACTTCCGCAATATCCAAATCAAGGAATTACCCGCTGCCAAATTGACTCCCGAACAAATCGCAATGGAGGCAGAAGGGTTCGTCACGATTTATTCCGGCATCGATCTTGATGGCTGGCGTGTGAATGACGCGATCAAGTCGCAATGGAAACCGCGCGACTGGCAACTCGAATGCACTGCTCCGGACGCCAAACCGCTCATCACAGAAAAACAATACGGCGATGTGTCGTTGATCGTTGACTGGCGTGCACCGGATAAAAAGGAAATCACACCAAGTGCTGCAGGCGCCATTCACATCGGTGGGGCCGTGGTGAAACTGGAACATGCCAAACCCAATTCGTGGCATCGCCTTCACATCACCGTGCGCGGCGATGTGCTGACTGCGCTTCAAGACGGCAAACCCATTCTTGGCGAGAATCCCAAAAAACTCACCGCCATTCGCGGTCGCAGCCCCATCGAACTTCACACCACCGGGCCGGCTACGTTTGCCAGTATTCTTGTCCGAGAAATCAAGTAGTGAATCCCAAGTCGGTTCACACGTCTTTGGGTGCCGCCCAATGTTCGCGGTATTCGCGCCGTACAAATTTATTGGCGTCGGCATCGCCCACAATCTGTTCCTTGGCAGGATCGAACTGCAACATTCGCCCAGTGCGAACGGCAATGTTTCCCAGATGCACCAGTGTCGAAGATCGGTGACTGATCTCGATGTCGGCATTGGGAAGTTTGCCGTTGCGAATACAGTCGAAAAAATTCTGGTGATGCGCGGGCAGATCGACCGTGCCGGGCATCTGTTCGCGCAATTCGTTTTTCGGTCCAAACAATTTCCATCCACCCCCTTTGCCGAGCAGCATCATTCCTTGTGTGCCGTAGTAGGCATTGCCGTTCTCATGGCCCTCCTGAACGTACGGCGACCAGATGCGCATCTCGAAGATGATCTGGCGCGGGCGACTTGTTTTTGCGTCAGGCGCATATTCGAAAAGGACATTCTGCGTGTCGGGAAATTGCTGGTCGTCGTCAAAGAAATATTTACCTCCGAGCGCTGCAACTTTTACGGGATGCGTGGCAACGCCGAGTCCCCAACAAGCGATGTCGATATCATGTACGCCGTCATTGCCCATATCGCCAGCGCCGAAATCATACCACCAACGCCAACGACCAGGCAGCAGGTTGCTGCGATAGGGCACTTTGGGAGCTGGGCCAAGCCAGAGATCATAATCCAACGAGTCGGGTGGCAGACTGGGCTGAGTCTTGCCGATATTGCCGCGCAACTGGCTGTTCCACGCCTTCGCAACGAGTATCTCGCCGATAGCGCCGTTCTTCAGCAATTCCATCGCCTTGATAATATGGGGCGTGCTGCGACTTTGAGTGCCGACTTGCACGATACGCTTGTTGCGTCGAGCGGCATCAATCATGAGGCGGCCTTCGCGAATATTATGCGAGGCGGGCTTTTCGACATAGACATGTTTGCCAGCGTTACAAGCGAGAATCGTGGCCGGCGCATGCCAGTGATCGGGCGTGGCGATGAAGACAGCCTCGATTGAATTGTCTTCGAGGAGCCGTCGCATGTCGCGTACTTGCTTGGGCGTTTTGCCTGTCGTTTTTTCTACGTAATTGGCAGTGGAAGCCATTCGGGCATTGTCGGCATCGCAGACCGCTGTGATGCGAACGAGTTTATTTGCAGCGAGTGTACGGACATGATTCGAACCCATCCCGCCGGGGCCGATAACAGCCACGTTGATGATTTCATTTGGCGACTGAGCCGAAAGTGGGCGCGCAAGAGTGACGGCTGCGGCACCAACCGTTGCGGACTGGATGAATTGGCGTCGAGTTGGGCTCATGGTTTTTTGGTGTTGAAGTTGTACAGGTCCGTCTTCGAGAATTCTGTCCATTGCTTGTCCAACAATTCGGCTGCTGGTTTTCCGGCATGGACATACACCGCGTATCGCAACCTGAGTGGCTTGGCGGGTTCCACCAAGTAGGGCGCTTGAAACGTCAGCGAACTTCCCATCCAACCATCTGCGCGGACATGAAAGACTGATGGATGATTCGGGTTGGCGGGATGATCGAGAAGTGTGAGTCCTTCAACGACGTCTTTGGCGACCGGCCCCGAATAATCAACCCACTTGGCTGCTTTCCAAAAGCAGCCGTTCTCGCCCTGCTCATTGATGTTGCCTGCGGAATTGCGAATCTGGCCGCCTCCATCAGTCACACCCATCGACTTGGCGACTCGTACAGCGAAAATTCCAAACGGGGTTTTGCCGAAGGTCACAGGTTTTCCTTTGGCGGTCAGTTCGAGATCCACCACCAACCGAATCTCTTTTGACGGCAGCAATTCCACTGCGGTTCGTCGGCGTTCTTCAAGCAGCGTTTGGCCGGCCTTGTCCTGCCAATGGCTTGTCGAAATGACACCTGCGGAATGGTCGCCATCTTCAAGTCGATCCACTCTCAATGTGATAATACGGCCAACATTCGTACCGGCATCGCCCCAGAAAGTGACTCCATTGACATCGTGATGAGAGACCCAACAGGAATTGTGATGACTGTGACCGGTCGGATCGTGCGGATGCCCGATGCGTGTGAGGACACGTCCACTTGGCCCAATGATTGGGAATACAAAAGGTCGGTTTTGTGTGGGCGAGAAATGAAACCGGGCCAGCTCGATTCCATCGCGTTGAAATGAAGTCTGGTGCTGTGGTTGAGGGACGGCCTGAAATATGGGGATCGATTTCTCCTGTGCCTGTAGCGCGGTGGAAAAACAAATGGCCGCTGCAATCAATCCACAGGGTTTCATCCCACGAATGGAACACAGCCGGAACGGCTCGTCCAGCGGGGATTTGCCGGTCAGTTACGAGTGCTGACTTTGTCTGCTTTGGGGAAATCGACAGGAATCGGCTGAGTCACTTTTCCAGTGGCGAGCCATTCGCAGGCGCGATTGAGAGTCGTGATAAAACCGACGCACTGCAGAGCTTTTCCATTCTCATGACCCATTGGCGTGTGAAAGGTGATGCCTTTGTCCTGACGGATAACCATCATCATCGGCTCGTGCCTTTTGGTTTTGGCGCACCACGCGCTGGCGAGCACCTCCATATTCTCGGCCGGTCCACGGAGTGAATCATACAACTCATCCTGCGCGTGTTTCCAAAGCGTCGGCATGCCCTTCGTGATCGGATGATTTTCATTCCGGATCTGTATGGTAAATTCATGCTGCGGTCCGTGGCTACCCCCGCTGCCTTTGCTTGTATCGCGTATTTGTTTGCCCGCGTCATCGTAATAGACATAAGGACCATGGCGTTCGGTGCGGCCGCCCCATCCGCCAAGGCCAATCATCTGATTGTATGCCTTCCATTCTGGAAATGAATTGTCAGCGGCATGGACACAGACGAATCGTCCGCCACCGCTCATGTATCTCTCAAAAGATTCCTTCAAGGATTTCGGCCAGTCATCCCCGTTGTAGTTGCTGATGACCACATGATATTTGGAAAAGTCTGGCTTCCAAGATTCCCATTGGGCGGCGAATTGTTTTTTAATTTCTGGCGTGGCGCCTTTGGGTTCCGAAGCGGGTGATGTTGAGACATCAACAGTAAAGAGTGTCGATTTCTCCAATTGCGCCTTCATGAACGGCGTCATGGCGCGCCAGTTGTGGTTGTTCTGGCCGTCAATGATGAGGAGTTTGATGGGCGCTGCCTGGAGTGAAAGGGCTACAGCGCAAAGCGTGAAGAAGGATTTCATGAGTTGATTATGATCGTGTGTTCCGAGTTGTCGAGTGGATTGAATCTCGCAGACTATTTGTTGCGGTCGACCGGTGTGGCAAGCAATCGTTTGGTCTCGGCTAATAGAAAATGAATGTCATTAAAAGGTTCGAAGCTGATGTCCTGCCAGCGGACCCGTCCTTCGCCATCGATCAAAAATGTTCCATGAAGCGGCTGGCGTTCGAAATCATCGTATGCTCGATATGCCTTGAATGTCTGCAGCGAAGCATCCGAGGCAACGGTAAATGGGAATCCTTTTGCTGAGATACTCTTGCCGATGGTCAGACGTAAATCTGAAACGGACTCGGTGCTGATGGCGATAAGCGACACACCAAGTTTTTTGAACTGATCATTCGCCGGCGCAAATAGATTGAGCTGCTCAATACAATGCACGCAGCCAGCACCGAGATAAAAGATGACGATGACTGGCTTGCCTCGCTGTCCGGAAAGAGTGATTTTGCGGCCATTGGAATCGGTCAGCGCCCAATCCGGCGCGGCGATTGGGTGCCAACGAAACGGTCCGAGCGATTCCAACGGCGGACGTTCTCCGATGTCATTGGGTGATGGCGCTGGTTGCTGCCAATCTTTTGGCCAGCCAAGTTGAAGGGCGAGGGGAGCCAATCGCTGAATCGCGGGAATATTCAAGTCTGCGCGACCGGCCAGTGAGCGGACGGCCTTCATCGTTTCCAATGCCAGCGGTGTTTTTCCAATGGCAGAAAGTACGTAGGCGTAGTTGGCGATAGGACGGATTTGATTGGTCGCCCCTTTGACGGCATCGAGCGCGAGCTGTTCGGCTTTGGCGTGGTCGCCCAAAGCAAGTTGGATGCGAGATTGATCTTCCACGGCGACATCACGTGACTTGGTCAATTCGATTCTGGCCTTGTTGGTGTCGTGGTCACGGAGGGATTGATGCATCCGGATTTCTGCCAGAGCAGCCTCGATATTTTTCACGCGCTGCTCGATGACATTTTTTGAGACGACTGGTTTTGTCGGAGGTTTTGCCGGTGTATTTGTGGAAGCCGAATTGGTGGCAGCTCGATTGGCGGCCAGCAGGAGGCTGAGTCGTAGGTACGGCTCTCGTGATTGTGTTGGCCTGCCGAGTTCGAGTTGCGCAATGCCGGTGTATTTGATGATGCGGATGCGTTCATCGGCATCGTCATCGGGAGTAAGAAATGGAGTTTTGGACAGGGCAATGAGTTCATCCCATAATTCAAATCGAACGAGAAGATCGAGAAGTCGAGTGCGCCCGTATGCGTAGCTGCTCGTTTTGGAAATATTGATCGGACCGTTTGTAGTGGGGAAATAATTCGTGGATGTGATCGGGTTTGGCTGTCGCCGTTTTTCGCTGATGCGAGGAAGCTCGATCATGTTTTTGGCCAGATCAATGGCATCGTGTGCGCGCCCGATGAAGGCGAGATTGCGAATCAGCCATTCATTATTGTGTGCGTAATTGTGAATCTGATCGGGCAGTAGTTGGCTGCGAATCTGGTGTGTGTGATCGACGCGAGCGGAAGCTTCCTGTTGCCAGGCCGCATCTGCGTAGCGGTGGAGTTGCGAATAAATGTGCCCTGGCATGTGCCACATGTGAGCGATGTCGGCGGCGGCAGTCCCGCAGGCTGCAGCCGAATCCAGCGCCTGTTTGGCGTTCTTGTAATCCCAATGATGGATTCGATAGTGATGTGCGGGGTGACGAGGATTTTTCGAGGTGATTTCGAGAACAAGTTTGTCGAGATCCGGTCCTTTGAAGTCGGCAGCGCGGCCATCTTTCCAGATCATGTACGCAAAAAATGCCTTCGCTTCCAAGTCGTCTGGCTGGGTCTCGACTAGTTTGGCCAGCTTATCGAGACAGTTCTTTTTTCGCGCCTTGTCCTCTTTGATCGCGTCGTCAAAATACGCGGCCAGTGAGTCTATCCACAACTGTTCACGTTCTGAAGCCCCAGCCTTCAATGCGGTTGCTTTCGCGGTGAAGGATTTGGCGCGCTTGTTATTTCCCATGGTCGCCATCGCCATGCCCCAGTAGGCCATTGCACAAGTGGGGTCGAGTGCCGCGACTTGGCGAAATGAGCGTTCGGCTTCGAGTGTCCAGAAGCCGTGCAGTTGGCCGATCCCTTGATTAAAGAACGCTTGAGCTTCCTTGTTCGCCGTTGAGATTGGAAAATTAATCCCGCCTGTGTTGCCCATCAAATAGGCGGCTTGGCGTGGGCCTTCATTGAAGGCTTCGCCATGAATGGAATGGCCGGGATGCGGACCGGGAGTTTCTAATGATGGCGGTGCAGCTGCAATGAGAACTGTGGCCGACAGACAGAAAACGCAGAATAGCGCTGATCGCATTTTGAGATTATGCCTCCCCGCCGATTGGCAAGGCAAGGTTGCAATCTGGACAATGCCTGCTTGGCGGGTAGAGTGGGTGTGTGGCAGTGAGTGCGATCAATGGCGTCGGAGGCGCAGATGGTGCGAATCGCATTCTGCAGATTATTTCGGACTCGCGCAGCCGCATCTCCAAAAACCTTTCGCGAATCGGGTCCGGTTCTCGGATTATTTCACCAGAAGATGATGCGGCTGGACTGGCACAAGTCACGAAGTTCAACGCGCAGATTGAACGCCTCAATGCCGCACAGACAAACATCACAGACTCCATCTCATTCTCAGAAACGCAATCGGGCGTGTTGACTGTGGATCAGAAGGTGTTGGGACGGATGGGTGAGCTGGCGATGCTCGCTCAGGACGCGACCCGATCGGATGCGGATCGTGCGCTGTACCAGAACGAATTTTCACAGTTACAGGAAATCATCTCCGATTCAACCGGCAGCAAATTTAATGAACAGCCGATCTTCAGTGAATCTGGTCACACCGTGACGACGGATGGAGAAGGGGGGACAACAACTGCCGCTCCTGTCGATCTCGATTCGCCACTCGCCAATGGAGGCGTTGGCGGAGTGGAATCACTTTCCATATCGACCGCTGCCGACGCCGCTGCAGCGCTGGATTCGTTGCTCACTGCCACCGGCAATGTCGCTCGTCTTCAATCTTCTGCAGGTGCCAACATCTCAAGTTTGAATTTTCGGCGTGAAGCTCTCGAGGAAAGTGAACTGAACATTTCCGCAGCGCGCAGTCGCATCGCTGATTCAGACCTTGCGGAGGAGTCCACGAAGCTTTCGGCAAATCTGGTGCGGATTCGGCAGGCGTATCAGTTGCTCGGCAAGGCGAATCAGAATTCGTTCTCGGCTCTGTCCTGATTCAGTCAGATCAATCCGGACGTCTCGGGAAAACCGCAGAGGATGTTAAAGCTCTGCACGGCCTGGCCGCTCGCGCCTTTCACAATGTTGTCTTCGGCACTCAGCACAATCAGCCGGCCCGTGCGCGCATCGAGTCGCCACGCAATTTCGATGCAGTTGGTGCCAGTGACATTTTTCGTGTCTGGCAACGATTGATCATCGAGCAGCCTCACGAAGGGTTCATGGGCGTAAGCAGTTTTGTAGCACGCAGTGATTTGCTCTCCGAGGGCTTTCATCTCGACTGCATTGTTGAAGTGTTTTGCAGGCGCCAGATACAAGGTTGTGAGAATTCCACGATTCACGGGAATGAGATGTGGTGTGAATTGAATCGTGACAGTCGTGCCGGCAACCTTGCTCAGTTCCTGTTCAATCTCGGAAAGATGCCGATGCTTCGGAAATCCGTACGCGCGCGCACTCTCGTTGCATTCGGCGAAGAGGTAATCCACATCAGCCTTCCGTCCGGCACCGCTCACGCCGCTGAGTGAATCAGCGATGATTCCATTTGGCTTTATGATGCCTTCGCGAAGAAGTGGCAATATCGGCAGCAGGATGCTCGTTGGATAACAACCAGGTGAGGCAATGAGTTTAGCGCTTTTTATCTCCTCGCGATAATATTCTGGCAGGCCATAGACAGCCTTTGTGAGGAGTTCGGGCGCGGGATGTTCGTGTGCGTAAAATTCCTGATAGGTCGCAGCATTGCGCAACCGGAAATCGGCACTGAGATCAATCACACGACAGCCGTGCTGAAGCAGGGGCACAGCAAACTCGGCAGCGACACCATGAGGAAGAGCGAGGAAAACGACTTCGGCTTGTTGCGCAATCGAATCGACATTGGGATCAGCAAAGCGGAGTGACTGTGCGCGTTGATGGCTGGCAAATTTGGGAAAGACTTTTGCGAGTGGCTGGCCTGCTTGTTGGCGCGAAGTGACGGTGGTCAGTTCAGCGTGTGGATGCTGGAGGAGCAGGCGCACGAGTTCTTCGCCGGAATAACCCGAGGCGCCAACGATTGCTACTTTGACCGGACTTTTCATTTTGTTCGTTCTTACCGCAGTGGAGCTGCGCAACGGAGTAAATTTTATGACCAAATAAAAAAACCCGCCGGTGTTGCCCGGCGGGTTGCAGAAAGTGAAGTCGATTAACGCTTGCTGAACTGGAACCGTTTGCGTGCGCCGGGCTGGCCGTATTTCTTGCGTTCGCGCTTGCGTGAGTCGCGAGTCAAGAGTCCTTGGCTGCGCAAGGCGACGCGATGGTTTGCATCAGTCAAAAGTAGGGCGCGGGCGATGCCGTGGCGGACGGCTGTGGCTTGTCCATGCGGGCCGCCGCCGGTGACTTTGGCTTTGACATCAAAGCGGTCGGTTTGTTCGGTGACAGTAAACGGCTGCAGGACTTGGATGCGGTGATCCTCGACTGGAAAATAATTCTCGAAGGCGCGGCCGTTGACTGTGACCTTGCCGCTGCCCGAAGTGAGGCTGACACGTGCGACGGCAGTTTTGCGCCGTCCTGTTGCGTCGTGGGATTCTATTTTCTTGGCCATTTTAGTTCGCGATCTTGATTTCGGCTGGTTGTTGAGCGGCGTGCGGGTGTTCTTTGCCGCAGAAAACTCGCAGTTTGGTCATGATTTGTCTGCCGAGACGGTTCTTCGGAACCATGCCTTTCACCGCGCGGGTGATGAGCAGTTCGGGGTGGCTCTGACGGACTTCAGAAACGGTGCGGTATTTCTGTCCGCCTCGAAAGCCGGAGTAGGTCATGTAATGCTTTTCAGTTTCCTTCTTGCCGGTGACTTTAATCTTCTCGGCGTTGATCACAATGACAAACGCGCCCAGATCCCAATGAGGCGTGAAGGTTGGTGTATTCTTGCCGCGAAGCATGTCGGCAACTTTGGTCGCTAGACGGCCGAGGATTTGGCCTTCGGCATCTACAATCTGCCAGCGGCGTGCGGCAGGGTCGTTTTTTGGCAAAAATGTTTTCATCCGTTAAACAGAGCCGCGAAACGTAACAGAGGGAACAGGCAAGTCAACAGGCTTTTACCGGACAATGTCATCGGGATTGGGAGGCCGCTGGGCGGTCACTTTTGATCGGATGGCCTTCTCCAATCGATTGAATCGGCGCATCAAATCGGGAAGCCGTTGAAGGGCGAGCAATTGCCGCTTCATCTGCTTGTCGGGTTGTGCCGGCGAGCCAAACCATTTTTCTCCATCTCCAATATCGTGCATCACTCCGGACTGCGCTGCGACAGTGACGTTGTTTCCAATTCGAAGATGTCCCGCGAGACCCACTTGCCCGGCGAGTGTGACGTGGTGACCCAACTTGGTGCTGCCCGCGACACCTGTTTGGGCGATGATCAAACTATGTTCACCGATCACGACGTTGTGGGCGATCTGCACAAGGTTGTCGATTTTGGTTCCTTTGCCGATAAGCGTTGGCCCGAGTGCACCGCGATCAATCGTCACGTTTGCTCCAATCTCCACATCGTCTTGAATGATGACATGACCAACCTGCGGAACTTTCAGATGCGCGCCACCTTCCTGCACGTAGCCAAAACCATCTGAGCCGATCACCGTGCCTGCATGAATCCGCACGCGGTTGCAGATCTCCGTGCGCGGATAAAGTGTGACATTGTGGAAGATCGAACAGTCGTCGCCGATCTGGCTGGCTTCATCGATATAAATATTACCATGCAATATGGATCGTGCGCCGATCGATACATCGTCGCAAATGATGCAGTGCGCACCGATGCATGCCGTCGGATGAACCTTCGCCTTCGGCGAAATCACAGCCGTCGGATGAATTCCCTTGGCGGGTTTTGGTTCCGGAAAAAACAGCGGCACCACTTTCGCAAAGGCGATGCGCGCATCCTGCACTTTGATCAACACCTTTCGTTGCGAAGTGTAATCCTTATCGATGAGGATGGCCGAGGCAGCGCCTTGTTCAGCACGCTCGAAGAAGGTTTTATTTTCAGCAAAGGTCAGATCGCCAGAACGGGCGCGATCCGCCGCCGTGAATCCTGTGAGTGGCAACGTGCGGTCTCCGTAAACAACGCCATGCAGCAAATCTGCGATTTCGCCAGCTGTGTAACGCATTTATTTCCGAGTTTGTACGACCCGATTGCCATTGCCAAGCACCACGACCTTGGGCTTCCACAAGCGAGCTTTCGCCTTTGGTACAACCGCGAAACTCATGATGGTGAGTTGGTCGCCGGGTTTTCCAAGATGCGCTGTGGCTCCGTTTAACACGATCTCGCCAGAACCGGATTTGCCCGGGATGGCGTAAGTTTCAAACCGGTTTCCGTTCGACAAGTTGCCACAAAGGATGCGCTCGTACGGAAGAATTCCAGTGAGTTTCATCAGATCGACAGGGATCGTCAGGCTGCCTTCGTAATGGACGTTGGCATCCGTGACATTTGCACGGTGGATCTTGGACTTCAAAAGGTGAATCTGCATAAACCAAGTCACTCGTTGACTTGAAAAACGGGCGTCACTATAAAGGCCGCGCAACCGGATTCAACATCTACTTTGCATTTTACAAATCATGAACAGAAAAATCCGTTATGGAATGGTTGGCGGCGGTCGTGGTGCATTCATTGGTGCGGTACATCGAATCGCTGCAGCGATGGATCAACAGATTGATCTGGTCTGTGGCGCCTTTTCCTCCGATCCCGAGCGCAGCAAAGCCAGTGGCGACGATCTCTTTCTTCCTGCGAACCGTTGCTACGGCTCGTATGAGGAAATGATTCGCGCAGAAGCGAAGCTCCCGAAAAGCGAGCGTATGGATTTTGTCGCTATCGTTACTCCGAATCATTTGCACTATCCGCCGGCGAAGATGGCTCTCTCGCACGGTTTCCACGTTCTCTCAGACAAGCCCGCCACCTTCAATCTTGCTGAGTCCAAAAAACTCGGCGAGCTGGTGAAAGACACCGGACTGCTCTACGGCCTCACGCACAATTACACTGGCTACCCGCTGGTGAAAGAGGCCCGCGACATGGTTCGTTCCGGCAAGCTTGGCAAGATTCGCAAAGTGGTTGTTGAATATCCGCAAGGATGGCTCGCCACACGGATTGAATCGACCGGCCAGAAGCAAGCCAGTTGGCGTACCGACCCCAAACGATCGGGTGCTGGCGGTTGCATCGGCGATATCGGAACTCATGCAGAAAATCTCGCCGAGTATATTTCCGGTCTTCAGATCGAGGAGTTGGCCGCCGACATCACCACCTTCGTCAAAGGCCGCGCGCTGGATGACGATTGCAACGTCCTGCTCCGATTCAAAGGCGGAGCCAAAGGCGTGCTGCACTGCTCGCAGATTTCCATCGGTGAGGAAAACAACATCAACATTCGCGTCTATGGCGAGAAGGGCAGCATTGAATGGCACCAGAAGGAGCCAAACACAATGCTGGTGAAATGGCCTGATCAACCGATGCAGGTCTATCGCGCCGCCAACGGTTATCTAAGTGGTAATGCCAAGGCCGCCGGCCGCACGCCGCCTGCTCATCCAGAAGGTTATCTCGAGGCGTTCGCGAACATTTACAAGAATTTCGCCAATGCAATTCATGCTCACGAGGCCGGTCGCAAGCTCGCCAAGGACGAAGTCGCGAATGACTTTCCGAAAATCGAGGACGGTATTCGCGGCATGGCCTTCATCGAAGCCGTCATCAAATCCTCCAAAGCAAATGCAAAGTGGACGAAGGTATTGGCCTGATTGTCTTGATGGCGCATCCGAAGCGTGAAGCGCTCTGACCGCGTAGATTTCCATCCGAATTTGAACAGATGAAAACCATTGGAGTGGCATTGGTGGGTTGCGGCGGTATCACCCTGCAAAATCATTTACCCGGTCTCGCTTTATGTGCGGAGACCAAAGTTGTTGCACTCTGCGATGCCGATTCAGTGACGCTCGAACGCGCTCGCCAACAAACGGGTGTCTCCGTTGTCTCCACCGACTTCAATGAGATCGTGAAGCGCGACGACGTGCATGCGGTCATCATCGCCACGCCGAATTCAGTGCACCCTCCAATCGCCATCGCCGCCGCCCGCCATGGCAAACATGTGCTCTGCGAAAAACCGCTGGCATTGAATTATGCCGACGCCAAGGCGATGGCCGACGAAGCCGACAAAGCTGGCGTGCGGCACATGACCGCGTTTACCTATCGCTTTGTTCCTGCCATGCGTTATCTGCACCATCTGATTTCGCGCGGTGATGCCGGGAAGATTTATCATTATCGCTCATGCCGATTGCAAGATTGGGGCACACGCGGACTCGGTTGGCGTCAAAGAAAAGCTCTCGCCGGCACCGGTGAGATTGGCGACATGCTTTCGCACCGTATTGATTTTGCGCGGCACCTCGTCAGCGAATTCAAACGGCTCGTCTCAAGCCTCGTCAATCACACGCCTGTTCGAGATGGTCAGGCCAATGACACCGACGACTGGGTCGGACTGCTTGCCGAATTTGAGAATGGCGCGACCGGTGTGATGGAGAGCAGCAAGCTCGCCAGTGGCGTCAATGAAAGCATGCGCAGTCCCGATCGAGTGGAGATCAATGGTAGTGAGGCGAGTTTCAGCTTCACGACAGGTTGCTGGAATGAGCTGCAATACGGAAAGGTAGGCGGGCCGGGAATGAAGGCGCTGCCGATTCCGCGCGAGTTTTACGTTTTGCCCGGTTCACCGCGCGATCCATCTGTCGGTGATCCGCTCGTCTCATTCCGCTACGATCAAGCCATCGAATTCATCCATGCGATCCGCGAACAGCGTTCTTGCAGCATCACACTTCATGACGGCGCGCGTGCGCAAGCCGTGATCGATGCTGCAGTGAATTCAGCGAATACAGGAGCGTGGGTGAAGATTTGAACCAATGAAAAAATCTAAAACAGCAGTTGTGACCGGTGCCGGTAGTGGTGTCGGCCAAGCCACCGCTCTCGCCCTTGCCAGGCTCGGTTGGAAGATCGCGATCCTCGGCCGTCGGAAATCTGCGCTGAACCAAACGGTCAAACTCGCCGGTCGGCTTGGTTCGCGGATGCTCGTTTGCCCCTGCGATATTGGAGATGCAGTCGCCGTTGCGAAAATGGCGAAGCGCGTGCTCAAAGAATTTGGAAACGTTGAGGTGCTCGTGAATGCCGCCGGCACAAACATTCCGTGCCGGTCGCTGGCCGAGTTGTCGATGAAGGATTATCACGAGGTCATCAACGCCAACATGCACGGCGCTTATTTTACGGCGCAAGCGTTTCTTCCATCGATGCGCGCACGACACAGCGGAACGATTGTCAACATTGTCTCCGATGCAGGTAAGACCGCTTCGCCGAAAAGCGGGCCGAGTTATGTGATGTCCAAATTTGGTCAGGCGGGATTGGCGCAGGCCATCAACGCGGAGGAGAAACAAAACGGGATTCGTTCCTGTGCGATTTTTCCAGGCGACATCGACACGCCGTTGCTCGGCAAACGCCCTGTCGTGCCGGATGCCGCCTCGCGCGCCCGAATGATGAGAGGCGAGGACATTGCCGCCTGCGCGTTGCTGTGCATCCAGCTTCCTCCGCGCGCTGTGGTGGAGGAAATGATTGTGCGGCCGGGCTGATTTTAACCGCCGAGATAGGCGGACTTCACCTGCGGATTGGTGCGAAGGGACTTGGATTCGTCGTGCAGAATGACACGGCCAGTCTCAATCACGTAGCCCCGATGGGAGATGTCGAGTGCTCGATGCGCATTCTGTTCGACGAGGAGGATGGTGATCTTTTGTTCGCGATTGATCTCAACAATCTTCTCGAAAATTGTTTTCACAAGGATGGGAGCAATGCCGAGGGAGGGTTCATCGAGCATCAGAAACTTTGGCTGTCCCATCAGTGCGCGGCCGATAGCCAGCATCTGTTGCTCGCCTCCGCTCAGAGTTCCGGCGACTTGTTTTTCGCGCTCCCTGAGTCTTGGAAATGTGGCAAACACGTAGTCCATCGTTTGCGCAATGCCATCGGAGTCGCGGCGAAGATAGGCTCCCATCTTGAGGTTTTCTTGCACGGTGAGATTGGCGAAAATCATTCGACCTTCGGGCACATGTGAAATTCCACGTTGGACAATTTCGTGCGATGCGAGATTCGTGATGGGCTGGCCGTCAAAAGTGATGTGTCCCTCTGCGGAACGCACGAGACCAGAAATTGCACGAAGCGCGGTGCTTTTCCCAGCGCCGTTACTGCCAATGAGCGTAACAATTTCGCCCTGACTCACTCTGAGCGAAATTCCGTGCAAGGCCTTGATCGCTCCGTATTGGACGGTCAGATTATTGACTTCAAGCATGCGCAGGATCCTCGCCCAGATAAGCCTCGATGACCTTGGGATTGGCCCGCACTTCGGCAGGCGTGCCTTCGGCAATCTTGATGCCGTAATCGAGCACTGCAATCCGTTCACAGATGCTCATGACCAGCGGCATATCGTGCTCGACTAGAAGAATGGCAATTTGAAACCGGTTGCGGATGGCGCCTATGAGTTTGGCGAGGTCCTCTTTTTCAGTTGGGTTCATTCCCGCAGCGGGTTCGTCCAGCAGCAGGAGTTTTGGTTTTGTGGCGAGCGCGCGAATGATTTCCAAACGGCGCTGGTCGCCGTAGGGTAGTGCCTGTGCTGGGTCGTTACGGAATCGGCCGAGGTTGAATATCTCAAGCAATTCCACCACTTGACGGTCGATTTCTGTTTCATCTTTTTGAAATGCAGTGCCGCGCCAGAGTGCATTCCAGATGCCTTGTGGGCGGTGAAGTTGCATGGCTGCGCGGACGTTGTCGAACACACTGAGGCTTTGGAAAAGTCGGATATTCTGAAATGTGCGCGCCATTCCGAGCCGCGTGATTTGATGGGGCTTCAGTCCAGAAATCGTGCGATCTTCGAAAGTTATTTTGCCGACAGTGGGCTGATAAATGCCGGTGATGAGATTGAACAAGGTGGTTTTGCCGGCACCATTGGGACCAATCAGTCCGACCAATTCACCCGCACCGATATCAATATTCAGCCCAGCGACGGCGGTGAGGCCACCGAATGAAATGCCCACTTGGTCCAGTCGTAGCAACGGGTTCATTGATTGGGCGCGTTTTTTCGAGTCCAATGAAACAATCCCTGCGGGCGCAAAATCATCAGTGCGATGATCATCAGTGAATAGATGATCATCCGGTAATCGGCGAACCCACGCAGGAATTCCGGCAGTAACGTGAGCAAGATTGCAGCGATGATCACGCCGGTTGTGCGGCCCATTCCGCCGAGAATGACCATGACGACGATGTCGATGGATTTGATAAAATTAAAACTATCTGGCTGCAGTACGCGTTTGTGATGCGCATAGAGTGCGCCGGCCACTCCGGCAAAGAACGCGCCAACCACAAATGCCGTCACCTTGTAACGCACGGGGTTGATCCCCGATGCGGCGGCGGCCACTTCATCGTCGTGGACACATAGAAAACCGAGGCCATAAGTCGAGTTCACCAGCGAGCAAATGACGTAGACGACGATGGCTGCGCTGCCCCATGTCCAACAGAGGGTGGTTAATTTGGGGATGCCGGTCAGTCCGGTGGCGGCGCCGAAGAATTCAGAGTTTTGTAGAATGACGCGGATGATTTCTCCAAAGCCAAGTGTGACGATGGCAAGGTAATCCCCGCGCAATCGCAGTGATGGAATTCCAACAATCAACCCCGCCAGCGCGGCGACTGCGCCTCCGAGCAACAGTCCGAGTGGGAAATAAGCGTCGGAGGTGAGCAGGGTGAGTTTTGCTGCAGCAAAACCGCCCACGGCCATGAAGCCTGCGTGGCCGAGGCTGAATTGTCCTGTGTGTCCGTTGATGAGATTCAAGCTGACAGCCAGCATGACATTAATCCCAACATCGATGGCCAGTCCCAGATAATATTGGTCGAATCGAGCCGAGAAATAAGAGGCCACAAACGAAGCGATCAACGCCGCCATCAGCCATCGTTTTGCGTTGGTGTGCATCAGACTTTTTCGGTTTGTGCTTTTCCGAGCAAGCCAGTGGGTTTGAAGAGCAGAATCAAAATGAGGATCGCGAAGGCGATCCCGTCGCGGTAATTCGACAGGCTCGGAATTCCGCCGGCGAATGTTTCCAGCAAGCCCAGGACAAGCCCGCCGAGAGCTGCGCCGGGTAAATTGCCGATGCCGCCGAGAACGGCTGCGATAAAGGCGCGCAATCCCGGCTGGATTCCCATGAGTGGTTCGATGCCCGGCGATTTCATCGCGTAGAGGATTCCAGCCACGGCAGCCAGCGCGGAACCGATGGCAAACGTAAATGTGATCACGCGATTCACGTTCACTCCCATCAGCGAAGCCGCTTGTTCGTTGTAGGAAACAGCGCGCATGGCGGTCCCGATCTTTGTCTTTTGCACGATGAACCAAAGCACAGCGAGCAGCATAATCGTCACAAGTGGCACGAGCAGGTCGTTGCTGTTGACTGTCAAGCCGCCGAGGAGAAAATCTTGTTCAGGCAGAAGTTTGGGGAACGGTTTTGTTTCCGCGCCAAACACGGCCTTGTGCTGACAGGTGAATTCGATAAACAACGACACGCCGATGGCAGTGATGAGCACGGTCAGCTTGGGGCGCTTGCGGAGCGGTCGGTAGGCGAGATATTCGATCGTGACACCGATGGCTGCACAAATCAGCGCGGCCATCATGATCACCATGAACGCGCCGAAGTAGGATTGCGGTCCGAAGATGCTGGCTGCTGCTGGTGCAATAAAATAGGCGGCAAATGCGCCGAGCATCAGCACATCGCTATGCGCAAAATTGATGAATCGCAGCACGCCATATACCATGGTGTAGCCAAGTGCGATGAGCGCGTAAATGGAACCGAGTGCGAGGCCGTTGATGAATTGTTGGAGGAACCAGTCCACGCGGCAGATGCTGGAGGATCAGGGGTTCACGCTCTCCACAAACTGGAAGTTGCCGTTTTTCACTTGGAGGATCACGGCCGACTTGGTTGCGTCACGTTGGGCATTGATTGTGATTTTGCCCGTCACACCGTCAAAATCCTTTGTGGCAGCGAGCGCGTCGCGGACTTTTGGGCCTTCAATGGAACCCGCGCGTTTCATCGCATCGGCCAGAATCATCGCCGAGTCATAGCCAAGCGCAGCCATGGCATCGGGAAGTTTCGGTGTGCCATCACTGTTCTTCCAACGCTTTTGGTAGTTGGCTACGAATTGCCTGCTCTTCACCGTCGCCATATCGGGTGCGTAGTGCGTGGAAAAATAGTGTCCTTCGACGGCTTCCTTTCCAATTTTCACAAGCTGGTCCGATTCCCATCCGTCACCACCAAAGAGCGGAATGTTCAGTCCGAGTTGCTTGGCTTGAATGCAAATAAGCGCGGCATCGGTGTAATATCCGGGCACGAACACGGCGTCTGGATTGGCAGACTTGATCGCCGTGAGCTGCGCCTTGAAATCTTTGTCTCCGCCATTGAAATCGAGTTCGGCCACGATTTGCCCGCCGCTATTGACGTATCCCTCTTTGAAATATTTGGCGAGTCCCTTGCTGTAGTCGCTCTT
>CAMDOH010000012.1 GCA_945903605.1 Akkermansia muciniphila | reverse complement strand
GCTGGCGGCACGAGTTCCTTCACGCGTTCGCGTTCTTTCACCATCCGGCTGTTGGTGTTTGGGATGACGGGTTTGCCCATTGCCGCTGCTTTTTCAAACCAACGAAATCCACCGGGATGACCTTGAAACGAACCCACGGGCACGTGTTTTAAGGAACTCGAACCGTTCCACGGCCCCTGATTATCCGCATAAAAAACTTCACCGAGATGATTGAATCCGATGCCTCCCGGCGACCGGATGCCGCTGGCTGTCGGAATCATTTTGCCGTCGGGCGTCACGCGCACGCACCAGCCTCGGAAATCGATCTCGCTGGAAAACGAGCCGGTCAAACAGAGCACAATCCAAGTGTTGCCTGATTTGTCCGGTCCCGTGCCGAAGGCATATTCGTGATAATCGCCGGTGATTCCCCAGCCGTCGTTGATGGTCTCGAACACGTCGGCACGTCCATCACCGTCGTTGTCTTTCATGCGCGTCAATTCACACCGTTGCGTGACATTCAGCCATCCATTCTTCAGCGCCATTCCAAGCGGTTCATGCAGGCCGCTGGCGTACAGTTTGAACTTCGCCTTTCCCGCCGGCGTCTCGAACGCGTTTTCGATGGTGTAAATATCGCCGCGCCGCGTACACACGGCCAGCTTGCCGCCGGGCAGCATTTCCAATCCGCTCGCTTCAAGCACGACATCTTCGGGCACGGGGATTCTTGTGATGGGATAATAATCTTCTTCCTTGGGCACTTCTGCCGCCGAAAGCACACCGATGAACAACAGCGAAAATAGAATGGATGATGGCTTCATAAATTGTCTCCGAGTTATTCGAGGTCCCAATGGTACTGCTGCGAGAATTTTGCGCCGCCCTCTTTCAGCGGTACAAGTAGGAGCAATTCCTTTCTCCCAGCGCTTTCCCGCAAGAGCGGCGCCGGGCCTGTCCAGCCGGGAAATGTTATGTGTAAATCTTTCCCGATCTTGTATCCGCCCGCTTTGGCAACAATCGATCCATCTGCCGCTGCGAGGTACCACAAGGATTCACTGCCACTGTCGGTGATCGTAAGTTGACGGATGAATGAGGGCTTTTCGCCAGCGACTGGCGCGGAGTAATCCTCCACGCGCGCTTTGCCAACATCGTATTGAAAAACTGGACGGCGTTGTTCGGCCAGACGGTAACCCCGAAACTGGATGTTCTCGGCTCGCACTTTGATCTTGGGCCACGGCGCCTCTGCATTTTGCAGCGCAGCAAACGGTTGTTCCTTTGTCAGCTTGAGCACATAAAAGCCCGATGGCGGTTGGAAGCCTGTGCCGCGTCCGCTCCAGTGTCGTGCGCCATCAATGAATGATCCCTGCCACAACATCGCCAATTGCATCGTATTGGCATCGAAGCAGAGGTTCAGTTTTTCAGGATAACCCACACCGATGCCACGAGGACTGGCGCCCTCGATGAAGTTGCGATAAATCACCGCCTCGCCATTCGCAGGTTCGATGGGAATACCCGTTTGAGTGCTCGCCGATTTGGTGGCGACAGATTCGCGAGCGAGTTGCAACTGGCCGATGCCCGGGCCGCGCACGCTCAATCCCAAATGTTCTCCGCCGGCCTGTTCGAAATAGGAAACGCGCACGACATGTTCACCTGCAGGCAACTTCGCGCTTCCTTCTTTTTCGGTTTCAGCGTGGATGCCGTCATTGCTGATGATTTCTTTGCCGTTCACTTCCAACCGCGAACCATCATCGGAGCCGAGCCTGAATGTAAAAGTCCCTTCTTTCGGCACAGTGAGTTTACCCTCGAATACCAGCGCGAACCCATCGCGTCTCTTCGAAATATTCTGATCGATCACACCATCGGCAATGGCGCCGGATTGTTTCGGTGTCAGGCTTGAGAAATCCGGCAACTTGGTCCAGCTGCCCTCATACAATTTGTAAGTGAGATCCTTCAACACCCCTTTGGCGCCTTTGGATCCACTGAGCGATTTCACATAGGCGATGAGCGCCTTCATTTCGTTGTCGTCCACTTGCGGTGGCGGCGGCATCGGTGCGGCGGCTTCTTTTGCGATCTTTGCGATGGGGTTGCGAATGGATTCGATGAAGTACGCGTCGTCGAACATCGCCTTCTTGACCGGCCCGCCAAAACCCAGGGTGACATCACGTTCTTTGCCCCAGAAATCGCCGATGAATTTGGGCGCCTTCATCGCAATACCCGCTGGTGCGATTTGATCCGGTTTGACCTGGTGACACGTCGCGCAAACTTTAGTCAGGAATAATTGTTCGCCCTTCGTGATCAGCGCCGGGTCGTCTGCCGCTGAACTTGCAATGACGCAAATCACCATTCCAAAGATTATCAATCCAGTTTTCATTTTGAAATATACCTTGCTCGGACGAGGTGCTCTTCGGGCACATTCGACCAATTCATGGGAACGAGAAATATTGCCCAGCCCAAACCATCAAAGCAACTGCGGCGGCAAACCGGGTGACACTTTCTTGCGTGTGAAATGAACGAGTAGCCGGAAGAAACCGAATAAGAACAACGGAATGCCCAATCCGCATGCGAGAAACAGGGCCGCGTAGGGATTGACTGCGCCGCTGATGGCTTCACCGGCCGCCGCTCGGGCTTGTCCCATCGCAGAGTCGGCCACGGATCTTCCTTGTCGCAATTTCTCAGCGGGCAATTTCGATCCCAATGCAACGGCGATGAACAGCCGGTAATCTTCCTCTTTCATCGCCTTGTCGATTTGCTGTTGTACGAACCAATCCAGCCCCTTTTCGAGCAGGGCGATTTTCATCTTCCCAACGCCCGACTTGCGCGCTTGTTCAATGATCCGGGACTTCACGCTTTCCTGGATGCCTTCCGAAAATCGGCCGAGCGATTCCAGTTCGGCGATCAATTTTTCGAAATCCTGTTCCAAAAGTTCACCGTTAATTCCGCCCGTTCCCATCTCAGATTTGCGAAACCAAAATGCCGCCGCGTAAACTTTGTATAAAGTCTGGTCGATGATCTTGTCTTTGACGACCTGCGCCTTCAACTCGCGTCCCGCACCGTAAATCATCCCGCCCAATCCGATCCCGATACAAATGCACACGATGAAAATGACCGGCCAGAGCCAACGAAAATACCGATACCAATTCCAAGTCGCAACAAATCCGCCTTTGCGCTGGATAAACCAGTAGAGACCGAATCCAATGATGGCGCCCAAGAAAAGTCCGGCGATTCCCCAAACCACGCCGTGAAGAAAAGTATTGCCGAGACACTTTCCCCAGAGCTTGAGCAGTTCGCCAATCCCATTTAGAATCGACGGAGAAGAGGCGCTCGCGCCGTTCATTTCGGCCAGCATTGTTTCAAATGTCAGCATGACTTCAGCACACTCAACTTAGCGTGACACCCAATCACCGCAGTTCCAAGTTCTTTGAAACGTATCAATGTTTGCAGGCCGAATTGTCGAACTGGTGCTAAGTTGCCTTGAGAACAGGAGGCAATTATGGATGCCAAATTATGGCCGACGATTCTCGTGGCGGCATTGGCCGCACCCGTCGTGATTGAAGTGGCCGGTTATTTCTGGCACCGGTTTGTCGAGCATCGCGGCGCATTCGGTCCCGTGTTCATCTACCGCCACTGGCAACATCACGAAGTGGAATATCCCATCGACCAACTCCGATCGCCTCATTATCGCGACGCTAATTCATGGACGTGGTACGTGCTGTTGTCCGGTATTTTCGGCGCACAATTTGTCCTGTTGCCATGGCCGCACGCAATGGCCATGAGTCTCGGCGGTTTCCTTTACGGTTGGTGCGTCATCGGTGTGGTGCATTCCGCTTTTCATGTCGATGGACATTGGCTTAATCGCTTCGGCTGGTTCCGACGACTTGTGCGATTGCACGACATCCATCACTGGTCGCCCGCGAACTATGGGATTCTTTTCTTTGGCATGGACCGGCTTTTCGGCACGCTTCGAGAAGATTTTCCCGCAGCGAAGGAATCCATCTTCCCTTTGGCTCGGCGCTGACTGTTTGCCAGTCTCGTCAATTCCGCGCGAGACATACGAAACGTGGTCCATTCATGAAGCCGGTTTGCGCCGAGCTTTTCGTAAAACTCGATGGCGGGTTTATTCCAGTCCAGAGCCATCCATTCGAATCGGCCGCAACCACGGTCGCGCGCGATCCGAGCCACATGCAGCAATAACTCGCGGCCGATTCCGTGCCGGCGAAATTCCGGCTTCACAAATAGATCTTCAAGATACAATCCCGCCCTTCCCTGAAACGTAGAGAAGTTTTGGTAGAAGACAGCGAATGCCGCCGGTTTGCCTTTCCAGAATGCCAGCAGCGCTGCTGCTGCCGGTCGCTTGCCAAACAATGAATCGCGCAATCGCGCCTCCGTTGCCTCCACCTCGCTCGAAAGCCGTTCATATTTTGCGATGGCGCGGATGAATCGCAGCAACAACCGCACATCGGACTTGAGTGCCGGACGAATGGACAACGCCGAATCAATCTGCATCGCGCGAGGATAGCCGCGCCGTCCGCGCTTTCAATCCGTGAACTGTTCTCAGCGCGATGAATCGCAGATTGACGAATCGCCTCGAACCATTTCAATCCACAACATGAGCGCGGATCATCCCATCGCCATCGTCATTCATGGCGGTGCCGGCGAGTTGGAAAAATGTTTTACCGAGGAAGAATACAGTGCCGTGCTCGTTCAGGCTGCGTGTGCTGGGTACACTCTGCTTTTGGAAGGTTCCAGTAGCATTGACGCGGTCGTGGCTGCCGTCGTTGTACTCGAAGATTCGCCCTTGTTCAACGCCGGCAAAGGCGCCGTGCTTAACTCCGCAGGTGGGATTGAACTCGATGCGGCGGTTATGGAGGGAAGTCAACTTCGTGCCGGCGCCATCGGCGCCATCACCAACATCAAAAATCCCATTCTTGCCGCACGCACGGTGATGGAGGATTCGCCGCACGTTTTGCTGGTGGGCCGGGGCGCAGAACAATTCGCCGCTGCGCAACAATGCCAAATCGTCAGTCCGGATTATTTCCATACCGAACATCGACGCGAACAATTGAAACGATTTCTGGCTGCGAAGCAAAGTCCTGCCGACAGTCATCAACACGGGACTGTCGGTGCCGTGGCGCTGGATAAAAATGGCAATCTCGCTGCCGCCACTTCCACCGGCGGCACGACCGGCAAGTTGCCCGGTCGAATGGGTGACACGGCATTGATCGGTTCTGGTACGTATGCGGACAATCGCACTTGTGCGGTTTCGTGCACCGGCCATGGCGAGATGTTTATTCGCCACGCTGTCGCGCATCGACTGGCGATGCCGTCCGCCCATTCTGCCGCCTCACTCAGCGAACGTGCGGGGGAAATTATTCGGGAACTCAAACTTGTCGGCGGCAGTGGTGGGTTGATCGCAGTCGGGCCGCGTGGCGAGTTGGTCATGGAATTTAATACGCCGACGATGCCGCGCGCCGCCATTGGAGCTGATGGGAATTTGATTGTGAGCTTTGGTCGTTGATGCGCTTCAGAGCAATTCGCCGATGGGGGTGCCATCGGAGAGTGGAATGGGGCGGCCATCGCTGGATTGATAGGCGATCTGATTGGAGTCGTAACCCAGTGCGGCGAATACGGTGGCATGGATGTCGGCTGGAGTGATGGGGCGTTCTTTCGGATACGCACCGATGGCGTCGGAAGCACCCACGATTTGTCCGCCGCGAATGCCGCCCCCTGCGAGCAGCACGCTGTAGCAGCCCGGCCAGTGATCGCGTCCGACTTCGGCATTGATTTTGGGGGTGCGTCCGAATTCTCCCATCCAAACAACGAGTGTTGAATCGAGCAGCCCGCGTTCTTCCAAGTCGTCCAGCAACGCGGCGTAAGCCTGTTCCATGGGCGGCACGAGCCGGTTTTTGAGGATGTTGAAATTATCTTTGTGCGTGTCCCACGTGATGCTGGGGCCATTCACCGTGGAAACAAATCGCGTGCCCGCCTCGATCATGCGGCGCGCCAGCAAGTGTGATTGGCCCCAACTATGTCGACCGTAGCGTTCGCGGACAGTCGCAGGTTCTTTGCTGAGGTCGAATGCGTCGGCGGCTTTGCCGGTTTGAAGGAGCGCGGCGGCTTGCTGATTGAAGATATCCAGTTCTGATGTTCTGGCTGTGGCAATCTTGGGCGATGATACGGCGAGTTCTTGCAGGAGGCCGAGTCGTTCGCGGAACCGCAACGGACTCATGCCCGCTTCGAGCGAGAGGTTGCGCACTTTGAATGCAGGATCGTTCGGGTCATCATCCAGTACGAAGGGGTCGAATTGTGCGCCCAGACAGCCGCCATATTGTCCGGGGGTGATGTAGACTTTGCTATCGCAATGCGGGAAGGGAGTGATGACATAGGGCGGCACATTGCGGCTGAATCCGTCGCGTTGAGCGAGCCAGCCGATGAGCGTGCCAAAGCAGGGCAGGTCGGCTCGGCTGGGATTGATGAGTGTGCTGTCCACTGAATAAGGCCGGCCGACGGTGGCCCAGTGCATCCCGCCGTTGTGGCTGCTGTGTTGGTGATGCACCGAGCGAATCAGTGCGACTTTGTCCATCCGTTTGGCCATGCGCGGGAGCAGTTCGGAAATCTGGATCCCGGCGATGTTGGTCTTGATTGGCGAGAACGGACCGCGCACGTCATCGGCTGCATCGGGTTTGGGATCCCACAAATCAATGTGACTCGGTGCGCCGCCATTGAAAATGAGGATGACGGATTTGGCTTTGCCCGCACGCGAAGTTCCCGTGATGGCTGCCTTCGCCCAATCCGCCGCCAGTGGAAATAATGCAGCTCCCATCCCGCGCAAAAGGCTGCGCCGGGAAAAGTGGCTTGCCGCCATTCCTGTTGGGCTTGGTGCTTCGTGGTTCAGCACAATGGATAGACTGGTTGCCGGCAGGGTTGCTTCAAGCCGGATTCAGTCCATCCATCACAAATGGATCTCAGCGCTGTTCGATACGATAGAGCGCTTTGTCGGTGCGCAGGAAAAGGGCGCCATCGGCAGCGGCGAGTGAAGCCATGTGGCGGCCGTCGAGTGGGTTTTTGGCGAGCACTTCGAATTTGAGTCCGGGCCGCAACACAGTGGTGATGCCTTCGCGACTGTGAAAATAGATTTTGCCATCGCCGTAGGTGGGCGAGGCGGAGTAATTGCCGCCGATGCGTTCCTGCCAGTGCATGGTGCCTTTGTGGGCATCGAGGCAGGTGACGACTCCGCCGGAATCGCTGACAGTGTAAAGTTCGTCACCCACGAGAATCGGTGAAGGCATCTGCGGCGCGCTGCGAGGATGCCGCCATGCGATGGTGGGCGGGTTGTTGCCATCAAGTTTGAGGGCGAGGATTTCGGCGCGCATGAATGAGGTGGAGAGATACAACATGCCGTGACCGGCGACGGGTTTGGGGACGATGGAAAAACCGAGGACACCATAGTTGAGTTTCCAAAGTTCGCGACCGTTGGTGGGGTCGTAAGAATAAATCCAGTCGGCAGCGGGCGAGAGGACTTGGGCTTTGCCATTCACGGGGATGATGAGGGGTGTTCCGTAGGCTTTGCGCAGTTGCGGATTGTCATTCATGGCGCCGGTGCGAGGTGTTTTCCAGGCGAGCTTGCCGGTCTTTTTGTCGAGAGCGGCGATGTATTGAACGTCGCTGCCGTCGCAATGGAAAATGAGTTTGTCGTTCCATAACACGGGGGTGCTGCCGGGACCGTTCTCGTGCATGATTTGTAATTCGGTGTTGCGCCAGAGGACGCTGCCGGTGCGCGTGTCGAGACAGGCAGTGCCGAAGGTGCCGAAGTGGGAATAGAGAAGTCCGTTTTCGATGACGGGTGTGGGTGAGGCAAAGCTGTTGAGTTCGTGCACCCATTGTGGCTCGCGGGGCTGCAGCAGTTCGATGTTATGCACGATGCGGCCGGTCTGTTTATCCAAGCCGACGGCGCGAAGACTCACGGATTCCAGCAGAGTGAGAGGTTGATTGCCGGTGTTGCCTTTGATTCGGCGCGCGGCGTCTTCGGGTTTGGCAGGTGTCTCGATGGCGGTGGTGAGCCAGATGCGGTCGCCTTCGATGACGGGCGAGGACCAAGCGCGGCCGGGAATGGGTACGCGCCATTTGATGTTGTTGGTCTCGCTCCACTGTGTGGGAAGTTGTTTTGAGTTGGAGTGGCCTTGGCCGCCGGGGCCGCGCCATTGCGGCCAGTCTTCGGCTTGGGTTTGCTGGCAGAGCAAGGCGAGCGCGAGGCAAAGTTTCGTGTGCAGGGAGTTCGACTTCATGATTGTTTCCAAACTGATTAATCCGAGGTGAGCCGCGATTGCGGGCGATAATCGCTTTCGTAGAGAATGTAGACTGTCCCGAATTGCGGGTCGGTGGCGAATCGGTAGCTGATGGTGAGATGAAATCTGCGGAAGATGCCTTCCCAAGTGAAAGTCTCGACGAGTTCAAAATCATTCTGTTCGATATGAGCGGGCAAACGGCCGACCAATTTGCGGAAGGCTTCGGGCTTGGCTTTGTAGTCCTGATGCTCGTTCATCAATTCAATCTGGGAATCGACGAGATTCATCGCGGCGAGTGATTTGTTTTGGGCGCGGAACTCGAAAAAACCCAATGCAGCAACGCTGATAAACAGCCCCAATATGATGACTCGAGCAGCGACCGGCGCGCGCTGTGGAACGGGATTTGCAACTGGAACAGATTTGGCCGCTGGTTCGGGGGTTGGCATGATGGTGTCGGTACGGAGGGGCGAATCTATTTGAGCGGCGGTCGCACGGGATCGTTTGTAAACTTGGGTTTTCCCTCGGCTGTCCAATATTGAGTCGCGACGGAGACACCATTGGACCACATACATTCCGAGCCACGCAAGCCGGTGTCATAATAGTGCGTCTCGAGGCCTTGCTTCACGCCATTCTGATAATTGATCTCCGACTGTTTTTGACCGTTGGTGTAATACCAGACCCACGTGCCGTCCTCGACGCCATCTTTGAAACTGGCTTCCTGAGAGATGTTGCCGTTTTTGAAACGTGATTTGATGACGCCTTGAATGGGCTTGTCGTCGCGATACCATTTCGAGTCATCACCGAAATAAATATCATCTGGTCCTGGCGTGCCACTGCGGGAGCAGGCAACCAATAGCATTATTAATATGAGCGCAGCGAATTTCCCTCGCATGTGGGGAGGATACTGAAAGTGAATCGGGAGGCAACAGCGCCTTGCTCGACTACTGCATTACGGCTTGATGGCCACCGGCGCAGCAGGAACGGGTGCGCGCCCTGTCCGCATCACATTTTGGCGCCATATCGGCCAAGGCGAATCGAGCACGCCTTTGCTTTCCGTGCGGAACGCGTAAATTTTGCTGTCCGTGGAGCCAATGATCAGTGTGCCGTCCGGACAAAGTAGCGGTGAGGCAAAAATCGCGCCGCCGAGCCCCGCTTCCCACAGCTTGGCGCCCGTTTTGGAATTCAATGCGAACAGCTTCGCCCCGTAAGTGCCAAAGTAGAGCGCACCATCAGCGCCGATCACTCCAGAGCTGCGAATTTTGGATCCTGCAGAAAAAGACCAGCGCGGTTTGCCGGTCTTGATGTCTATCGCATACAGATTAAAATCATCAGAACCGATGTAGGCGATGCCTTCGGCACCGATCACCGGCGAGGACTGCACGCTCTCTTGAGTGGTGAATGACCAGCGTTCTTTTCCGGTGGCTTCATCGACGGCATATACTTTGTTGTCGGCCGAGCCGAAGATGACCGTGCCCTGACCATCGAGTGCGGGTGAGGAAACGACGCGCCCGGAGGTTTGATAAGTCCATCGCTGCGCCCCTTTGGCGGTGTCCACCGCATATAACTTTCCGTCATTCGAACCAAAGATGACCAAGCCACCGGCAGTCAGTGCCGGAGAAGATTCAACCCAACCAGCCGATTGGAAAATCCATTTGCGCTCGCCGGTCTTGCCATTCATTGCGTGGAAGTTTCCATCATCCGAGCCAAAATAAACCGTGCCGTCCAAACCGATGGCTGCCGAGCCGGCCACCCAATTCCTCGTCTTATAAACCCAACGTTTAACGCCAAGTTTGCCGTTCAGAGCGTAAAAGCTGGTGTCATTCGAACCGATAAAGACGTTTCCATCAGGGCCAATGGCTGGTGTAGCATGGATTCGTTCATTGGAAGTGAAATCCCAAACCTTTTTGTCTTTCTTGAGTTCATCCTTGAGATTGAGTGCGTAAACTTTCTTGTCCCAAGATCCGAAATAGATCCACCCATCAGGCGACAACGCAGCTGAGGATGTCACGTTGGCGCGAGTGCCGTATTCCCAGATGGATTGTTTGGTGTCGGACTTCGTCGATGAATCGGCGCCGCGACAAATGAAGGGGATCAAACAAACAATTGCTGCAACCTTGGTTATTGCCCAACTCAACTGCCATGGGGATCCAGCTTTCATCACTTCACTTTTCGATTCGGCTGGCTACGGGGCCAGTAACAGGCGGCGTAGCTATTGTCAAAACGAGAGGTGAGACAGCACTTGTTCGCTGTGCATTTTGTCCCTTCATTGGCCATGAGGAATTCAAAGCGCCTGATGAATTACCTGTGTTCAGCGCCAACAGCTTCTTGTCCACACAACCGACAAATAATCGCCCTTCACCATCGAGCAACGGCGAGGAATAGATTTCTCCGGTGGTGATCAAGTCCCAGATGATTTTGCCTGATGTCGAGTTGAGCGCGTAAATCTTCTTGCTGTAACTGCCAAAGTAAAGGGATCCATCAGCGCTCAATGCAGGAGTGCACCGAACAAAAAACCCCGTCTGAAATTGCCACTGCGGCCGCCCGTTACGTCCGCTTATTGCGTACAAATTGCCGTCGTCGGAACCGATGTACACCGTTCCGTCAGCCCCAATCGCTGGCGAGCCATACACTGGCCCTTCGGTGGTGAAAATCCATTTGCTCGCGCCTGATTTGCCGTGCACTGCGTAAATTCGCTTGTCGAGCGACCCAAAATAAATCGTGCCGTCGTGTTCGACTGCTGGTGACGAAACGATTCGTCCGCCGGTCACATAAGACCACTTTTCAACACCGGTTTTTGCATCAATCGCGTGCAATCTACCGTTGTTTGATCCCACCACAACCAGTCCATCGGCCGTCAACGCCGGCGAAGATTCCACCCAAGCGCCCGTGTTGAACGCCCATTTCTTCGAGCCGGTTGCGCCATCAAGTGCATACACATGGTTGTCATCCGATCCGATGTACACCGTCCCATCTGGCCCAATCGCCGGCGTCGAATGCACCGGGCCTTTTGTTGTGAACGTCCACGCCCTGCCACCAGTTTTTGCACGAACGGCATGGACACAATGATCAAACGAACCGAAATAGATTAATCCGTTCGTCCCCACAGCAGCGGAAGAATGGATGCGAGCATTAGCCTTGTATTCCCAAACCTTGTCGCCCGTCTTGATGTTGATCGCGTAGAAATTGTTGTCCCATGAACCGCAGTAAACCACGCCATTCCCCAATGAAGGCGAGGCCACCACTGTGGATTTCATGAAGTAATCCCAAATCGAAGAACCCGGACGCACCGCCGAAGTGCTTTCAGCACCGAACAGCCGCATGGAACTGAAGATATAAATTGCTGATATGCTCGCCAAAAGCTTGCAGGATATGCGGCTAGTGTGCATAGCAGGATTAATTATCTTAGCCCAAACTATCTTCTATGACGTTTCTTTGCACGCATTATTTAAGTTTTTGTTGAAAGGGCATTTAATTTTACCGTGGGCTGGTGGTTTTCAGATTTGGATTCCTTTTCACTTGGTTATGAGCCGCTCTCTGGCCACGATGCGCCCATGAACCCGCTTCGCTTCTCCTCCCTGTCCTTGGCATTTTTATTTGCTGTGTCGGCGGTAGCACAACAACCAGCGGCAAGGCTCGATCGGGCCAACCTGCTCCAATACCGCGATGCCACTGGGGCTGTGCAACCGGTAAAAACGAAGGAGGATTGGCTGAAACGGCGCGCTGAAATCCTGCGCGGTATGCAGGAAGTGATGGGGCCGTTGCCCGGCGAAAACAGACGTGTGCCGTTGGATTTGAAAATCGAGGAGGAAACAGACATCGCCGCTGAAGGCTACATCCGGCGCAAAATCACCTATGTGGCCGACGCCACCGAACGCACGCCCGCTTACCTCTGTATTCCCAAAGCGGTGTTGACTGGCAAAGCCAAGGCACCAGCCATTCTTTGTCTGCATCCCACAGACAATAAATTTGGCAACAAAGTGGTGGTTGGTTTGGGCGGCCGAGAAAACCGCCAGTACGCCGCTGAATTGGCGCGGCGCGGTTATGTCACCATCGCTCCGGCTTATCCGCAATTGGCCGATTACTGGCCGAATCTTGTCCGGCTGGGTTACGAGAGCGGAACCATGAAGGCCATCTGGGACAACATCCGCGCTCTCGATCTGCTCGCCTCGTTGCCATTCGTGGATACGTCACGCGGCTTTGGAGCCGTCGGCCATTCTCTTGGCGGTCATAATTCCATTTACACCGCCGTGTTCGATGAACGCATCAAAGTCATCTCCAGCAGTTGCGGCTTCGATTCCTACCTGAATTACTACGATGGAGCCGAAGCGAACTGGTTCTTCAATCGTGGCTGGTGTCAGCCACGCTACATGCCGCGACTCTCCAATTACCGTGGCCGACTGGAAACCATTCCGTACGATTTCCACGAACTCCTCGGCGCACTCGCTCCGCGCGTGTTCATCGTGAACGCGCCCATCGGCGATTCCAATTTCCGTTGGAAAAGTGTCGATGATTGCGCCAAAGCCGCCACCGCCGTTTACTCCCTGCACGGCGTCGGGAAAAACCTGATCATCCGCCACCCGGATTGCGCCCATGATTTTCCAGATGCCGAGCGCGAGGCCGCTTACAAAGCCTTCGACGGCGTGCTCAAACCGAATTGATTCAGATAAGGAATTCGCGCGGCAACAGCGCGGATGGCAGGCAGATTCTCAAGCAGACCCGAGCGAGCGTCCCACGAACCGTCCAGAAATTGTCCCTGTGCGCCCGGGTCGATCGACAGTTTCACCGTGCGCCCGCCAAAGCTGACCGTGGCATCCTTCACACTCAACACCAACTCCGCGCTCGGATTGGCCTCGATGTGATTTTGCAATTCCGAACAGAATTCCTGCGACGCGATGAAACAGGGAACGGCGATCGATACGCAGTTGCCATGAAAAATCTCCGAGTAACTTTCGGCGATGATGGCACTCACGCCCCATCGTTTGAGCGATTGCGGCGCGTGCTCGCGGCTGGAACCGCAACCAAAATTCCTGTTGGCCACGAGCACAGCGGCCTTGCGGAACCGCGCATCGGCAAACGAATGAACGCCGCCCTTGGCCGCGATCCCCTTGATGTCATCTTCAAAAGCGTGCTCGCCGATGCCATCAAACGTCACACATTTGAGAAACCGCGCTGGAATGATCCGGTCGGTGTCGATGTCCGTTCCACGAAGCGGAATGCCACTGCCACGAATCTCGTTGAGTGTGAACTTGCTCATTGTGCGGAAAATACTGGGTGTTGGCGCACGTCGGTCACGCGGCCTTCCACAGCCGCCACCGCCGCCATCGCCGGGCTCATCAATAGCGTGCGTCCCGTGGGCGAACCTTGGCGGCCTTTGAAATTGCGGTTCGATGTGCTCGCGCAAATCTCACGTCCCTTGAGTTGATCGGGATTCATCGCCAGACACATGCTGCATCCCGCGTTGCGCCACTCGAATCCTGCGGCTGAATAAATCTTATCCAATCCTTCGGCCTCCGCTTGTGTGGCGATAGATTGAGAGCCGGGCACGACCAGTGCGCGCACACCGGCCGCCACTTTTTTGCCGTGCAGAAATTTTGCGGCCTCGCGCAGATCAGACAATCGGCCGTTGGTGCAGGAGCCGATGAAGACCACGTCGATCGGGGTGCCGATGATGGATTGTCCCTCGGCAAAACTCATGTACTCGTAGGCCTCCTGCACCACGAGTCGATCACCAACGGGAAACGTATTCACGATGGGCAGCGGCTGGCCGACACCGACGGATTGCGCCGGAGTGATTCCCCAAGTGACGTATGGCTCGATCTCTTCGCCTTTGATTTCTACCACGTCGTCGTATTGAGCGTCCGCATCCGAGGCGATGCTTTTCCAGTCGGCTAACGCGCTTTCCCACGCAGCGCCTTTGGGCGAGCATTCGCGGCCGTTCAGATAATCGAATGTGGTCTGATCGGGGTTCACATACCCGCAACGCGCACCGCCTTCGATGGACATGTTGCAGACGGTCATGCGTTCTTCCATCGTCATACGGTCGATGATGGCGCCGCCAAATTCATAGGCGAAACCCACGCCGCCGTTCACGCCGAGATGATGGATATAGGCCAGTGCGACGTCTTTGGCGTACACACCGCGCTGAAGTGAACCGGTGAAATTAATGCGGCGCACTTTGAGTCGCGACATCGCCAGCGTCTGCGTTGCCAACGCATCGGCGACCTGGCTTGTTCCGATGCCAAAGGCCAGCGTACCGAAGGCTCCATGGGTCGAAGTGTGGGAATCTCCGCAGGCGATCGTCATGCCCGGCTGCGTCAATCCGCGTTCAGGCCCGATGACGTGCACGATACCTTGCTCGCCGGCATCCGGAGAAAAAAAGCGGATGCCAAAGTCGCGCGTGTTTTTCTCGATATGCTGCAACATCTCTTCGGCCTGCGAATCCATCAACGGCCGTTTTCGCTGCATGGCAGCGGTGGGAATGATGTGGTCGACCGTCGCGAAGGTCAGTTCGGGGAACGGGACAGACAACCCCTGTTCGCGGATCATCGCGAATGCCTGCGGGGAGGTGACTTCGTGAATCAGGTGCAGCCCGATGAAAATCTGGTGCTGACCCGATGGCAGCCGCTCCACGCAATGGCGATCAAATACTTTGCTGTATAAACTTTGTCCCATGGACTCGATTGGTTGCGCCGAAGATTATCATCGGCAGCAAGCACCCGTTGAGCCTGCACAATCGTCGCTCACAAAACAAGTCAACGCTTGCTTGTCATGTCGGAGCACTTAGCCTTGCGGTCTCCTAACTCATGGAAGTGCCTTCAACTCAACTTTCCCGCAATCAACTTTTGTGGTTCGTGCCGTCGGTGATCGCGGTTGTTTTCGCCGTTTGGTTTTTTCAACGCGAACCGGCTGTCCCCATGAATGCGCCCCAAGTGTCGAATGCTGGCCGACAAGCGGCCATCGCCCGATTGCACCAGTTCCTCCAATCGCAACATCCCGATCCTGCCGCATCCGAGATGTGGACTGATGACGGCGGGTTCATGTTGGGCCTGCTGTTTTTCCCGAGCCAAGTGAGTGATGCCACTTCGCTGCAAAGCATCCGCGATTCTTTCCAAGGCGCCACGCAACGCGGTCGCGATTTGATCGAGTCCGAGTTGGCCAAAGGCAAACCCACGGCAATGCAGCGGTTGGATTTGTTGCTCACGCTGGCAAAGTTGCAACTCTTCGACGGCGACGCTGTGAAGGCGGAAACCGGATTTGCCAAGGCTCGGGAGTTTGCCAATCGCAGCGGCCAATCATTGGGAGGGAGGTTGCCCGAGATTATTTATCTGCAAGGCGTGGCCGCATTTCGGCGTGGCGAGACAGAAAATTGCATCGAATGTCGCGGCGAGGGCAGCTGTGTGTTCCCGATCGCACCGACGGCGCTGCACACTTTTCCAAATGGCTCGCGCCGTGCGGCGGATTTTTTTGCCGAGTACCTCGAACTGGTGCCGACGGATTTGGGTGCCCGTTGGTTGTTGAATCTGGCGCGCATGACAGTCGGCGAATATCCGGCAAAAGTTTCTGCCAAACACAAAATCCCGATCGAACCATTCGATTCGGAATTTGACATCGGCCGCTTCAAGGATGTGGCCGCGAAGGCCGGCGTGAACCGTCTCAACCAAGCCGGTGGCGCGATTATGGACGACTTCGATAATGACGGCTGGTTGGATCTGGTCACGACTTCGATGGACACGGCTGCGTCCATGGCCTTCTATCGCAATCGCGGGAACGGTTCGTTTGAAGACCGGACTGCGGTGGCGCGATTGACCGAACAAATCGGCGGGTTGAATTGTGTGCAAACCGATTTCAACAACGATGGCTGGCTGGATATTTTTATCGTTCGCGGCGCGTGGACGGGTGTGGCGCAGCGGCCGAGTCTGTTGCGAAACGAGCGCGACGGGTCATTCAAAGACGTGACGCGCGAAGCGGGTTTGCTGGTGCCGATCGATTCGCAAGTCGCCGCTTGGGCTGACTTCGATAATGACGGCTGGCTGGACCTCTTTGTCGGTGGCGAACGTCATCCGAGCCGGCTTTTCCGCAATCAAGGCGACGGGACTTTTGCCGATGTCACGGAGTCAGCACGAGTCGTCCACGAGTCGCTGGTTTGCAAGGGAGCCGCCTGGGGAGATTTTAACAACGATCGTTTTCCGGACTTGTATGTGGCCAATCATCGAGGACGGCCAGCGCTGTTCCGCAATAATCGCAATGGGACATTCACCGACATCGCTGAACTGATGGGGTTGACTGGACCGACGACGGGATTCTCCTGTTGGGTGTGGGACTACGACAACGACGGTTGGCTGGATGTTTTTGCCACGGCTTACGAACGGTCACTCAATGAAAACATTCGCAGTCACCTCAAAGTGCAGCACACTGGCGAGAGTGGGCGGTTGTTTCGCAATCGTGACGGCGGAGGGTTTGAAAATGTCACGGCTCGTGCCGGGCTGGATTTGGCGATGGCTCCAATGGGTTCCAATATTGGCGACTTCGACAACGACGGCTTCCTTGATTTCTTCCTCGGCACAGGCACGCCGCGTTACTCGATGCTGGTGCCGAACCGGATGTTTCGGAATGTGGCCGGTGTGCGGTTCGCGGATGTCACGACCTCCACCGGAACTGGTAATCTGCAAAAAGGTCATGGCGTGGCCTGCGGCGATTTTGATCGGGACGGCGACATCGATATTTTTGTCCAGCACGGCGGAGCGACGCCGGGCGATATGTTTTACAACGCGCTGTATCAAAACCCTGGTGCGGGCGGACGTTCGATCACACTCAAACTCATCGGCAAAAAAACCAACCGCGCAGCGATCGGCGCGCGGATCAAAGTAACGCTCAGCGGCAGTCCATCGCGCGTGATTCACCGGCTGATCTCCAGCGGCAGCAGCTTTGGCGCGAACTCACTGGAGCAGACCATCGGCTTCGGCACTGCGCCGTCGGTCGAGTCCGTGGAGATTCATTGGCCGACGAGCGACCAGCGGCAGGTGTTCGGCCCCGTCGCTTCGGGCCAGTTTCTTGAAATAACCGAGTCCGAATCGGTGCCGCGTGTGGTGAAGCCTGTGCCGACGGCGAAGTGAGTTTCTTCGATTCGAGCTTTGACATGATCGGCCGCCATTGGCAACGTGCGCCCCGATTTGCCGCGAACTGCGGAATCGATTTATATTATGGAAGAACTCAGAGGCAATTTATTGGTCGCGCAATCGGGCGGGCCAACTTCAGTGATCAACGCCAGCGTCGCCGGTGTGATTCTTGAAGCCGGACGAAATGAATGTATCGAGGAGATTTGGGGCGGGCTGAACGGCATCTTTGGGATATTGAACGAAGACTTGGTGGATTTGAACGAGGAGCGCGCCAAGTCGATCGAGTGGCTGAAGCACACTCCCGGCGCGGCGTTGGGAACGTGCCGTTACAAGATTGATTTCAAGAAAAAGCCTGCGCAGGCGGCCAAAGACATGGACAGGCTCTTCGAGGTGTTCGCGGCGCATAACATCCGGTTTTTCTTTTATATCGGCGGCAACGATTCGCAAGATACGTCTCTGAAGATCCATGAGGAAGCGGTCAAACGCGGCTACGCATTGCGTGTGATCGGCGTACCCAAAACGATCGATAACGATCTGCCGTTCACGGATCATTGCCCCGGTTACGGTTCGGTGATCAAGTACAACGCGACGACTGTGATGGAGATCGCCGCTGACGTCGGCAGCATGGCCACCGATGAGGGTTCCTGCTGTATCATCGAAGTGATGGGGCGTTCGGCCGGATGGATCGCGGCGGGCACTGTGCTCGCGAAACGAATCCCCACCGACGCACCGCACATCATTCTATTGCCCGAAATCCCGTTTGTGGAGGCGGATTTTCTCGCCAAGGTAAAAGAGACCAATGCCGAGCTGGGACACTGCGTCGTGGTCGTTGGCGAAGGAATCAAGAACACGGATCAAGAAGAGATTGGCGCGGACAAGTCGAGGCTGGACGCCTTCGGTCATCCAGAACTTTCCGGCGCAGCGAATCGTCTGGCTGAAATCGTGCAGGGCAAATTGAATCTGAAGACGCGCACTGTGAAGCTCGGCTACGCACAACGTGCCGCAGCGCATTTTGCCAGCCAGACGGACATCGCCGAATCCACCGCCTGCGGCGCTGCCGCTGTGCGCGCCGCCGTGGAGGGCAAGAGTGGGTTCATGGTCAAGCTCGTGCGGTTGAGCGACAGCCCGTATCAGTGGAACACGGATCTACAGCCGTTGGCGGATATCGCCAATGTGGAGCATTTCATTCCACGAGACTGGATCAGTGCTGATGGGTTTTTGCCGAATGAAAAATTTATCGCCTACGCGCAGCCGCTGATTGTCGGCGAATTGAATCTACAGGTTGAAAATGGGCTGCCGCGCCACGCAGTTTTGCAGAAGGTTGCGCTGGAGAAGAAGCTCGCCGCGCGCGCCTGATCCTTTTCGATGGGATTTTTTAGTGCCCGTCCCAATGGGCGCGCACATCCGTTTCCGGATATTGAAAACCTATCCGGCTCACGCGAGTGGACTCGACGTGGCCATCAGCAAAAACCGCATTCATACTGCCTTCATGGCGATTGACCAATCGCCACGGATCGGTTGACCAATCGGCGCTTCGAGGAATGCTGAAGTGAGGGGCGACACAGGCGCCACCCAATGATTTTGCCTGCCAACGATCCGGCTCTGTCACGAGATTGGCAACAGTGCCAGCGTCACCAAACACAACGGTGCGGGACGGGTTTTTGATATCTGAGATTTTTCGTGGTGACTGCGGAGTCTTCTGTTCAGTGAGCTTGGTGTAGCCGATTCCTAAACATTCTTTGCCGAGGTGTTTGGTGGATTCAGGGCAACGCCACTTGTTCAAATCCTCGGTGGAGGCAGCGGAAATCAGTGCAATCCACGTTTTTTGAACGTCGGCCATTTTGGGATCGATGTTCGATAATCCCTTGGCCTGCTCTGCGTGGGGAACGAATTGGCCGTCGTTGTCTTTGCTGTAGGCCACAAATGCTAGGCCAATCCGCCCGCAATTCGACTGGCAAAGAGTGCCGCGCGCGCGACGTTGGGCTTGGGCGAGCGAAGGGAAAACAAGCACAGAGAGAAGTCCAATAGCCAAGACTGCGATCAACAACTCAGTCAAAGAGAACGCGCGCGTTCTTTTGCGTTGCAGCAGACAGGGAATCACGGCGGCGATTTAGCCTGCGCGACGCACCCAAGTCAATCTGAATTCATTCTATCTTGTAAATACAAACGGCATCAGCCATGCGCTAACCGCGCGCGACATTCCAGCCATGCCTTCATCTGAAAACACATGGTCCACACCAGGTAACTCGATCAGTTTGGCTAGCGCAGGATTGGCTTTGGCAATCATCTCGCGTGATTCGGCTACCGGCACAACATCATCCACATCGCCGTGAATGAGCAACCACGGCACTTGTATTTTTCCAGCCAAACTGAGCACCGAATCCACTTTGGCCATGTCATCGACAAATGTCTGCGAGAGTGGGCAGTCTGGTTTGTCCCACATGAAGCCCGCATTGGGAGTGACCTCGCCAAATTCTCTGCGGGCGAAATCCTTTGTGTGCACCATGCCTCCGAGTGAAACCAGATGGCGGATACGCTCATCGCGGCTGGCGCGCAGCACCCCCACCGCGCCTCCCATGCTGTGGCCGATGTAGGTCACGATTTTGCCTGCGACGGCGTCGAGCACAATGCCCAAATCTTCGATCTCTTTGCTGATGGTCGATTCGGTGAATTGGCCTTCGGACGCGCCATTTCCAGAATACGAAAATCGAAGCGTGGGTATACCAGCGGCCGCCAAGCCAAGTGCCAGTGCCGTGATGAACGGGCGATCTTTGTTGGCTGTCACACCGTGCCCGATGACAACCAGATGAGCCGACTCATTGCCCGATGGATGAAAAGCGTAGTCCAATTTCTCGCCATGTCGGTTGCGAATTTCAATGTTCATGTGCAGCGTTTTGATACTCGCAGTGGCGGGTTTTTGCGAGCGTGTTTTCCGCCAGGCTCGGCGGCAGGGAAATCTCAGTTTTATTTCGAAAAGACCCATCTGGCGAGTCTGCCGATGGTGGGCGACTGGCCTTGTGACAGAATACCGATGCGGAAAATCTTGCCGCCCGCCCAAACGCAGCCAAGCGTGAACGCAAGTGTCAATGCTAGCCCCAGTGCAATCTCCCAAGCGGGCGGTCCGGGCGCGATCGCGATGCGCATCATCATCAACATCGGCGTCGCCGGTGGGAACAGGGATATCCACCTCGCGAACGGGCTTTGCGGCGATTCGGCAATCGGGAGCCAGACAAAGAACGGGATCATGATCATGATCATCACGGGCATCATCAAATTCTGTGCGTCTTTTAGTTCGCTGCATGCGGCACCGATCGCCGAAAAAACAGAGCCGTACATCAACAGTCCGAGAATTTGGAACAGGATGAACCAGGCAAAAAACTCTGCGGGAACTTTATCCAGCATTCCGTGCCGAGACAGCATGTAGATGGACGAGCCGAGGTAAAGTAATCCGAGCGTCATCGAAACCATCACGCAACCCAGCAGTTTCCCGAGCATTAATTCGAATGGCGCAACCGAGGCGATGAGCACCTCGGAAATCTTCTGCATCTTTTCCTCCAACACCGTGTTCAGCAATGCTGGCGCGGCGGACATGATCAGCATGTAAAGCAGGAACATGGATCCCATCGGAATGAGCATGGCGGTGAGCCGGCTTTCTTCGCGTGCTTCAACCACGTTTCCCGAGGTGTCCATTTTGGCCAGCCCCAGCCGGCGCACCGGCACAGGCTGCCCCAATTTCTGCAACAGCGCTGGATCAATTCCCGCCCGCTCGTATCGCATCCGGTGCACTTCTTCGTTCACCACTTGACTGAGCCAATCGGGCAGCTCGTTGAATGTCTGCGCTTGTGTGTGGTAAGCCAGAGAGGCATCGGGACCGTTTTGCGGCATCAGCGCGTCCTTGCCGATGATCAGGAAAGCCGACACTTCCTTTTTGCGGACACGTTCGGAGAGAATCATCTCCGCCTTCACCCCATCGGTCTCCGCAAACTTTTCAGGAATAAAATCCGGTCTTGGCGCACTATTGGTTCCGGACTGTTTGAAGATCGAATTCCGCTCTTTTGCCCGCGCCTCAATTCGTTTGTAGAGGACGCCTGTGCGATCCAACACCACGAAACGTCGGTCGCTCACATCCGTTTGCCGCTTCGCGATCACCTGCAGGCCGATGCTCACGCCAATCATGAGCGGCAACGCCAGCACGCCAATGATGAACGCCTTGCTGCGAACGGAGTTTTGGTACTCTGTCCACGCCACGCGCCACACTTTACGCATCGTTTCCCCCTTTATCCGGCGCGGCGATGTTGACGAAAATGTCGTGTAACGACGGCTTGGCCACTTCGAACAATTGTACTTTGCCTCGCGCCGATAACCGCCGAAGCAGTTCCTGCGGATCCGTTGAGCATCGCAATTCTTGCAACTGGCCATGATCGCGCACGATTTGGATCCCCTCCAAGCCCTGCAATGCCGCCGCGCCTCCCTCGATCTTCAATCGCACGAGATCGGCGCCGTGTTGCGATTGGATTGTTGAAAGCGTGCCGTCGAGCACCTTGCAGCCTTTGTGAATCATGAAAATGAAATCGCACATCTTCTCCGCCATCTCCATGTCGTGCGTGGAAAACAGAATGGTGGCGCCGTTGCGGCCCATCTCGAGAATGGCCTCGCGCAACACGTCGAGGTTCACGGGGTCGAGTCCAGAAAAAGGTTCGTCGAGAATCAACAGTTTTGGTTTGGCGACAACCGCCGCGATGAACTGGATTTTCTGAGCCATGCCTTTGGAGAGCGCCTCCACTTTGTGATCGGCCCATTTCTCAAGTCCCATCCGATGGAGCCAAAAGGCGACCGACTCGCGCGCCGACCGGCTCTCCATTCCCTTCAACGCCGCGTGATAGGCCAGCACCCGGCTCACCGTCATTTTTCGATACAGCCCGCGTTCTTCGGGAAGGTAACCGATCGAATCGTTCGCCGACCGTGTGTCGCGCACCCCCAGCACTTCCACCGTGCCGCGATCGGGCAAAACGATTCGGAGAATCATCCGCAGAGTCGTCGTTTTGCCGGAACCATTCGGACCGATGAATCCGTAAATGGAACCCGAAGGCACCTCCAGCGAAAGATCATTCACCGCCGTGTGGCTGCCGTAAATCTTGGTGACTCCGGACAATCGCAGCGCAACGCCATTCTGTTCGGTTGAAATCATGTCGTCGGTGCGGTGACGCTACCTTGCGATCGTCCCCCAATCAAGTGCCTGTCCTTCATCCCTTTTTCTTGCCGGGATTTTTCAGTGGGATTTGCATCGGCGCAGGATTGTTTGTCGAAAGCGGCAGCTTGTCGCCGAATTCCCGTTGCAGCTCGGCGAGCCTGGCCATCAGCTCATCGAGTTTGGGTTTCGACGCCGCGTCTGCTGACAAGTCGCGTATTTCATGCGGGTCATTTTGCAGATCGAAGAGCTGCGATTTGTTCAGGTGCGGATAACGGATGAGTTTGAATCGGCCATCGTTCACCGCACGCTGCACATGACGGTAAGCGGTGAGAATGGAATCGCGATGACTTTCCTTTCCCGCCTTCAACACGGGCACAAGACTTCGCCCTTCCACGGCCGGCGGCGATTGGATCCCAGCCAACTCGCACAAAGTCGGGAATAAATCCAATGTGTAGCACATCGCGTCCGTGCGCCGGTTCTTCGGCAAGCCCGGCCCGCCGACGATCAACGGCACGCGCATGGAATGTTCATAGAGATTCTGTTTGCCAAGCAGACCGTGACTGCCGATGGCCAATCCGTTGTCAGCCGCGAACACGAGGATCGTCTCTTCAGCGCGGCCAGTTTCCTTCAACGCGGCGAGCACCCGGCCGATCTGCGAATCGAGATGCGAGATGATGGCGTAATAATCGGCCAGCTCCCGACGCACGGCGGCCTCGGTGCGCGGCCAAGGCAACAGTTGCTCATCGCGCACGGTCATCTCTCCATTGTTGAAGGGATGCAGCGGGAGATAATTCCGAGGCAAAGGCGGCAGCGCTTTTTCGTATCGCTCATGAAATTCCTTCGGAGCCGAACGGGGATCGTGTGGCGCAGTGAACGCGACATACAGTGCGAACGGTTTCTTCGCGCCCTTCTGCGCGTTCAAGAAATCCACTGCCTGTCCGGCGAACAGCTCGCTTGAATGCACGTTGTTCGTGCGGCGGTTCGTCATCTTTCCATTGGCGTCCACATCTTGAACGGGAATCCGGAACTGATCGCTCATCCCGCCGAGGAAAACATTTTTCCCATTCGGGAATGAGGCCGCGTATGAAGCCGCGCCGTTGTGCCATTTGCCGAACCCAAAAGTTTCATAGCCACCAGCTCGGAAAACCATCGGCCAAGTCGTGGCATCCTTGAGTTGCTCGGAAACGCGAAAGAGCGACCGGCCGCTGAGCATCATCGCGCGCGAAGGCACGCACACCGCGCCCTGTAATCCGCCCATGATGTACGCACGTGTGAAGCTCGTTCCCTCGCTGACGAGTCGGTCGAGGTTGGGCGTCTGGATATGCGCGTTGCCGAGTGCGGCGATGGTGTCTGCGCGCATATCATCCGCAAAAATGAATACGAGATTCGGCTGGCCGGCTCGGAGCAGTCCCGTTCCCGACACAAGCGAGCACAGCAGTAGAATCAGTTTCATGCGAGTGGTTGAATTCTTCAGCGTACATGCCAGACTAATTCTCAGACTCACACAAAGCCAGAACCAACATGCTAGTACCCGACCCCAATCGTCGTGATTTTCTGAAGAGTGCTGCGGCTGCCGGATTCATTGCCGCGCTCCCATCGCCAGCGCAATCCGAGACCAAACGCGCAATCATCGCCGATGAAAATCGTCATCCTGGGGCGCGCGACTGGCAGCTCACGCGCGTGCGACTGGACAAGGCCGCTGGTTTTCGCGCGCCGGCCATCGAGGGCTATTGCTCGCGGCAAAGTGTGAAGGCGGGCGAGTCGCTGGACATCATGGTGAGCACCGATCCCGCTTCCCGTTTCACCATCGAGGTGTTTCGCATGGGTTACTATGGCGGGCGCGGTGCGCGGCAGATGTTCGCGCTGGGCCCGCTCGCGGGTAAAAAACAACCCGACCCCGTCACCGGCGAAAAACGCCTGCGCGAGTGCCGGTGGGAATCCTCCCTCACGATGAAGATTCCAGCAGATTGGACAAGCGGCGTGTATCTGGGCCGGCTCACGACGGTGCCCGACAAGGCCGATGAGCCTTACTGGCAGAGCTACGTGGTCTTCATCGTGCGCGACGAGCGTCCGGCGGATTTTCTTTTTCAGTGCAGCGACAATACGTGGCAGGCTTACAATCGCTGGCCGGATAATTTCTCGCTCTACACCGATCCGCGCGGCGCGCATGCGCTGGATGTCGCCGCCAGCTTCGACCGGCCCTACGGCAAATACTCGCAGATCTATGAGCACCCGCTGTCGATTGGCTCGGGCGAATTTCTGCTCTGGGAATTCCCGATGGTTTACTGGTTGGAACAACACGGCTACGACGTGACATACTGCTCGAACAGCGACTGCCTCGACTCCGCGCAAATCACGCGCTGCAAAACTTTCCTGAGCATCGGTCACGACGAATATTGGGACACGCGCCAGTACGATGCCGTCAAAAAATCCATCGCCAGCGGCACTCATGCGCTGTGGCTCTGCGGCAATTCGGTGTTCGGCGTCACTCCCTTCTCGGCTTCATCTGGTGGCATGCCCAATCGCATTCTCACACGCACGGGGATTTATGCGGGGCTGACCGATGCGGAAATCGAGGCGTCCATCAGCGTCTTCACGAAGGATTGGAAACGCGACACCCGCAACGAGGCCGACCTCATGGGCGCGCGCAGCATTGTGCCCTTCAACGGCGGCGGAGATTGGGTTTGCACGAAACCTGCGCACTGGATCTTTGAAGGCACCGGCATGAAAAAGGGCGACGCCGTGCGCGGCCTTGTCGGCTGGGAACATCACGGTGCGCCCGCGAAAATCCCCGGCCTTGAAGTCATCGCCGAAGGCACCGTGTGGCGTGGCGGCACGACGCCCGCGCATTGGACTGCCACGATTTTTCCCGGGCCCAAAGGCAACATCGTCTTCAATGCCGCGACCATCTGGTGGACACAGGGACTCAGTTCGCCGCCCGGTCACATCCTGCCGTGGAGCCACTGGTCGCGACCGCATGGCACCGACGAGCGCGTCCAGCGCATCACGCAAAATCTCCTGGCGCGAACGTTGCAGCCAAGAAAGTGAGCGCCGTCTGGCGCCGTATTTCTTTCAATGAAACGTCTTGGCTCCACGTCGTATTCCTTGCTTGGTTGGGTCAACTGAGTAAATTACACCCGTGCTGACAATCGACAGCCAACAAAGTAGCTCGCGTTTTTGCGACGGCGTTTCACGTCGATCATTTCTCCGTCTGGGTGGGCTGGCGATGGGCGGGCTTTCGATGCAGTCCATTCTTGCCGCGCAAAAGTCAGCGCCGCTTTCCACTCGTTCCGGCGGGCTTGGACACAAAGCGGTCATCATGATTTACATGCCGGGCGGGCCGCCGCATCAAGACATGTACGATTTGAAGATGGAGGCGCCACGAGAAATTCGCGGCGAATTCTCACCCATCAAAACCAGCGTGCCCGAGATTGAGATATGCGAGTTGCTGCCGCGCTTGGCTCGGAACATGGACAAGCTCATTCCCATCCGCTCGATCGTTGGTGCGAAAGATCGGCACGAATCTTTTCAATGTCTCACTGGCCGGTTGAATGAGCGGCAGCCCACGGGTGGCTGGCCCGAGTTTGGGTCGACTTTGAACAAATTGCGCGGCAGCACGCGTCCCGGCGTGCCCTCATTTGTTGCGTTGTCGCCGCGCATGCAGCATCGGCCATACAATAATGGCACGCCCGGTTATTTGGGCAGCGCCCACGCCCCGTTCAAGCCGATGGATAATGGCAAGGACGACCTGACGCTCAACGGCATCACGCTTGATCGATTGCACGATCGCGAAAAACTGCTGCACTCTTTCGATCAATTCCGGCGCGACATGGATCAGAGCAAATCCATGGAAGGCGTTGACGCTTTCACCCAACAGGCATTCGGTGTGTTGACGAGCAGCAAGCTGGCTGTGGCGTTGGATCTCTCGAAGGAAGACCCGCGCGTGCGCGCCCGTTACGGCAAGGGCACAGTGCAACATCAGGGCGACGGCGCACCGCGGATCAATGAACAGTTTTTGCTCGCGCGCCGATTGGTCGAGGCCGGCGTGCGTTGCATCACGCTCAGTTACAGTTTTTGGGATTTTCACGGCGCCAACTTTCGCAACGCACGCACCAACCTGCCGGATTTTGACAACGCGCTGTCCTCGCTGGTTGAAGATCTGCACGAACGAGGTTTGTCCCAAGATGTCACCGTGATCGCATGGGGAGAATTTGGTCGCACGCCGCGCATCAACAAAGATGCCGGGCGCGACCACTGGCCGAATGTATCCTGCGCGCTGCTGGCCGGCGGCGGCATGCGCACCGGACAAGTCATCGGCAGCACCACCAAAGACGGCGGCGAGGCTCATCATCGCCCCGTGCATTTTCAGGAAGTCTTTGCCACGCTCTATCGCAACCTCGGCATCGACATCGCCACGGCTACCGTGCCGGATTTATCAGGTCGCCCGCAGTACTTGATCGAGCCAGGCTACGAGCCATTGCCCGAAGTGGTGTAGTGCAACGTCGCCAACTGCGGCGTCCAACATTCCGCTGATGAATCTGCAAACCAAGTTGCCGATGTTGGTTGTCGCCGCCATCCCATTTCTGGCGATTGGAGAGGAAGTCGCATCGCCTGCCAAAAAAAATCCGCCATTCAAAACCGATCACAAGGCGCCGTTGGACGCAAAGGTGGAGCTGATCGAGAAGAAGGAAACGCACACGGTCTATCGCGTCGAATTCAACGGCATCGCGGGCGACCGTGTGCCGGGCCATTTATATTTGCCATTGAAAATTGAAGGTCGGCGTCCGGCTGTGCTGGTTCAGCATGGGATTGGCGACAGGAAAAGCGCCGAGTACATCACGTCGAGCTGCCGTTTTTTTGCTGAGTTGGGTGTCATCGCGCTGGCCATCGATGCGCCGAATCGTGGGGAACGTCGCGATAAAAACCGGAAGATTGATCTCACGAATATTCCCGTGGTTCACGATTGGTTCCGGCAGCACTGCGGCGATTACAGCCGGGCATTCGATTATCTTGAGACTCGTGCGGACGTGGAAAAGGGGCAGTTCGGCTACATGGGTTTTAGTTGGGGCGCAATCACGGGGGTGACGTATGTCGCGCACGATCCGCGTGTGCGTTGCATGGCGTCGATTGTTGGCGGCGGCAATCTGGTGGGTTATCTCGGATTGCCAGGAAAAGGCGGCGCAGAGACTTCGCTCGATCCGGCGCATCATGTCGCCGCGATTGCGCCGCGTCCGCTGTTGATGGTGAACGGCAAGCGCGACATCGTGATTCTGCCGATGTTTGCCAGAGCGCTGCACAGCGCCGCTGGCGAAGGATCGAAAGTGATTTGGCACGACACCGATCACACCTTCAGCGGAGTGGACCGCGCGAAAATCCTGCTTTCCGTGTGCGAGTACGTCCGGGACCACATCACGAAGAAACCCTGAATCTGCACGAGAGCCATTCATTTTGAATCGACGCATTTTTATTGGCGCGCTTGGCGCGGGATCGGCACTGACACTTTTGGGCGCGCAGCCGGTGGCCGAACCGGTGCGGCGCAAGCGACTGGCGGTGGTCACCACGCTTTGGAATTACCGGTCGCATGCGTGGCACATGGCCGAGCGTTTTCTCGCGGGCTACCCACTCAACGGCCGCTGGCATCGCCCGCCGATGGATGTGGTCTCGGTTTATGTCGATCAAAAGCCGGAGAAGGATTTGAGCGCCGATCGCGCGAAGGAATTTGGTTTCACGATTTACCCGACCATCGCCGAGGCGTTGCGTTGCGGCGGTGACCGGCTGGCGGTGGATGCGGTGCTGCTCATCGGCGAGCACGGCGATTATCCGTTGAGCGAGTTTGGCGGCAAAAAATATCCGCGCTACGAATTCTTCAAGCAGATCGCCGAGGTGTTCAAAAAGGACAACGCAACGACGCCGGTGTTCAACGACAAACATCTCTCCTGGAAATTTGAGTGGGCCAAGGAGATGGTGGACACGGCGCGCGCGATGAAATTCCCGCTCATGGCTGGCTCGTCGCTGCCGGTCACGTGGCGGATGCCCTCGGTGGATTTGCCGCACGGCGCCGAAGTGGACGAGGTGATGTGTGTGGCGATGGGCAATGTGGACATCTACGATTTTCACGCGCTGGAGACCCTTCAGTGCATGGCCGAGCGCCGCAAAGGGGGCGAGACGGGAGTGAAATGGCTGGAGGCCCTGCGCGGCGATGCGGTTTGGGGCGCGCTGGCCAGAGGGTCATTCGACAAGGGCGGCTGGTCACCCGGACTCTTCAACGCCTGCCTCTCGCGCAGTCACACACTCGCGCAGGCGGCCACGACGAGCCACCGTTTCCCGACGCCGCTGCAAATGCAGCAATGGGTGAAGCAGCCCATCGCCTATCGTTATCAGCACGCCGATGGATTGAAAGCGACGATGCTGCTCATGAATGGACTGGTGGACGACTTCACATTTGCGGCACACATTCGCGGCCGCGCAGAGCCGCTTTCGACCCTCTTTCAATTGCCGCCCAATCCCAATGTCGTGTACTCCGCCGCGCTGATGGCCAAGGCCGAGGAGATGTTTCTCACGGGCAAAGCGCCGTATCCGGCCGAGCGCACGCTGCTCACATCAGGCCTCGTCGCCGCGGGATTGCAGTCGCTCAAAGAAGACAGGCGGCTCGACACGCCTCATCTGGCGGTGCGCTACGCGGTGCCGCCGGCCTCGCACTTTTTCCAAAGCTAAAATGCGGGCTTGCCAGTGTTGTTGAACGCGATGAGATTGCGGTCATGTTGACAATCAAGGGTCAACCGTTGCAGGTCTGTTCGGGCAAGATCAGCCGCAGACAGCTTTTGCAAATCGGCGGCGCGGGTCTGCTCGGAATGTCGCTGCCCAAAGTTTTCGCTGCGGAGGAATCGGCGGCGCATTTCAAGAACGCAAAAGCCAAGTCCGTCATTTTCCTTTTCCTCTTTGGCGGGCCCAGTCAGCTCGAGACATTTGACTTGAAGCCCGAGGCGCCGCAGGAAATTCGCGGGCCTTTCCGTCCCATCCCATCGCGCACGCCGGGCCTGCTCATCTCCGAATATCTGCCCAAGCTCGCCGCGATCTCCGACAAGTACAGCGTCATCCGCACGATGACCCACACCTTCAACGATCACAGCGGCGGCGGTCATTACATGCAGACCGGCAAACGCTGGCAGGTGCCCGTGGGCGGCGGGTTTCTCGCCACGCCGCAGGACTGGCCGTCGATGGGCAGCGTCGTCGAATGTCTCACACAAAATTCGCCCGGTGGATTGGACCGCGATTTTCCCGCCTATGCCGTGTTGCCCAACTGGCTGGGACGATTGCAGGAGAGCGGCCAGTATCGTCGCCCGGGCCAGTACGCGGGTTGGCTGGGCGGCGGTTTTAATCCGCTCACCACCAAAGTGGACAAACTCAATCTGACCGACAATCCGTACTGGCGCGATTGCACGGACGAGGAACTCACCTTCCAGATCGAGGGGCTTGCGCCCGAAGTGTCGCTCCAGAAAATGCGCGAGCGTGCGGCGTTGCTGGAACAATTTGAAAGCGTGCAACGGCGGGTGGACCACGGTGCGGGTGCGGCGCTCGATCGTCACCGCCGGCGCGCGCTGGCGCTGGTCACTTCCGACAAGACACGCGGCGCGCTCGATATCCGGCGAGAGAGCGCCCAGCTGCGCGATGCTTACGGGCGCCATCTCTTCGGGCAATCCTGCCTCATGGCGCGGCGGCTCGTGGAGGCCGGCTCGCGTTTTGTCACCGTCCATTACGATTGCCCCGATGGTTACAGTTGGGATTCGCACCGCAACAATGCCGATGTGCAGAAACATCTCTTGCCCACCTTTGATCAAGGAGCGGCCTCGCTCATCGCCGACCTCGACGCGCGCGGGTTGCTCAAAGAAACGCTCGTCGTGGCCGTCGGCGAAATGGGGCGCACGCCGCGCGGCAACGCCAACTGGGGCCGCGATCATTGGAGCAGTTGTTTCCCCTGCCTGCTCGCGGGCGGTGGCATTCGGGGCGGCACGGTGTATGGCACAAGCGACGCGCACGCGGCCTATCCCAAAGATCATCCCGTCACTCCCGAGGATCTGGCCAAGACACTCTACTGGTCACTCGGCATCGATCCTGATTTCACGTTGCCCGATAAAGAAGGTCGCCCCGTCCCGATGGTCGAAAGCGGCAAGGCCCTCACACAGCTTTTTGGCTGAGACGCCCGCTGTGCCGGCGGCTTATTTTTGTACGAAGGGTACTGAATTGAGACTGGCGAAGCTCAGTCCAAGAGGCAGTTTATGTTGCACATTTACAACGGGGGAAACGCTGCAAACTGCGCAGGGATGCGCCGACGCACGGCAATCAAGGCGGGCTTCCTCGGGTTGATGGGGCTTTCCACGGCGGACTTACTCCGATTGCAGGCAGAAACCAAGATGGCCAAGCGCGGCAAATCGGTGATTCTCATCTGGCTCGATGGTGGGCCCAGTCACATGGAGACCTACGATCCGAAGCCCGAAGCGCCGATCGAGTATCGCGGGCCTTGGGGCGCAATTGGCACGAAGGTGCCTGGTATCCGAATCACGGAGAAGATGCCGGAACACGCGAAACATGCGGACAAAATGGTTTTTCTCCGCTCGGTGCATCATGATAATGGCGATCATTTCGCCGCAGGTCACTGGATGCTCACGGGCCGGTTCGGCTCAAATGCGGCTTCGCAGGCGCAACAATTTCCATCCGTCGGCTCGTACATCGCCCGATTGAAAGGTGCCAATGCCGCAGGTATTCCGCCGTATGTTGGATTGCCCGCCGCGCAGTCGATTTATCTTTTCCCCGGCTACCAAGGTGCGGCGTATCTCGGGCCAGCCTACAATCCGTTTGATGCGAACAATCAGCAAAAATATTTATCAGCGGCACACGTCGCGGCGATTGATCCACCGAAATGTCTGGAGAATCTTGCCAATGCAGGCCGCACACAGGAACGCATGAGTCTGTTGCAGTCCATCGATTCCACGCGCAGGGAGATTGACAGATCTGGGTTGATGGGCGCGATGGATCGCTATCAACAACAGGCCACGGAAATGATTCTCGGCGGCAAAGCGCGCGAGGCGTTCGACATCGAGAAGGAAACGGTCAAAGACCGCGAACGATACGGTCGCAATGCGTGGGGACACTACACGTTGATGGCGCGACGACTGGTTGAGGCAGGCGTCGCTTTTGTGACAGTGGACATGCCGCATTGGGACGACCATTCCAACATCGACAAAGGGCATGGATACAAAGTGCCGCCACTTGACAAGGCCGTCGGTGCGTTGATGGAAGATTTGACTGACCGCGGAATGTTGAAAGACACGCTTGTGGTTGTGATGGGCGAATTCGGACGAACACCGCGCATCAACACCGGCCAGCCGGGGATCCCAGTTCCCGGCCGCGATCATTGGGGCAACGTTTTTTCCGTGATGCTCGCAGGCGGTGGGTTGAAGACCGGACAAGTGGTTGGCGCATCCGATGCCAAGGGCGAATATCCGGCCGAGCGCCCGCTTTCGCCTGCCGATGTTCTCGCTACGATTTACCATGTCATGGGAATCGACCAACATCACACGTTCAACGATCACGGAGGTCGGCCCGTGCATATCCTCGACGCGGGAAAGCCCATTGCCGAGATCATCTGATCCGGCACGCCTCTCATCATGAGTCTGAAACAAACCGTCCCTCTGATTTTAGCCACTGTGTGGTTGACCGGGTTTGACCGGTCGATACATGCGCAGTCATCACCGGCCGATACGAATTTCTTTGAGCAGAAAATCCGTCCAGTGCTCGTCGAGAAATGTCACAAATGCCATTCCGCACAGGCCCCCAAACTCAAGGGCGGTCTATCTGTCGAAAGTCGCGAGGCGCTCCTCAAGGGCGGAGAAACGGGGCCGGCGATTGACTTGAAGAATCACAGCCAGAGCCGACTCATCAAGGCGATTGGTCACGGCGACGAAAAACTGGCGATGCCACCCAAAGAAAAACTTCCGGCGGCTGTCATCGCGGATTTTGAGAAGTGGGTGAAGCTCGGCGCGATTTTCCCGATTGCGCGAACGAATGTCGCCAAATCAAAAGGGCCGTCGTGGTGGGAGAAAGTTGCCGAGAAGAATTTGCTATCGGCGGATCGTTCGATTGCGCAGGCCGTCGATCATTACCTGAACGACAAACTCAAAAAGTCCGGCGTGAAATCGGCCCCACCAGTCGCCGATGCTGCATTCATCCGCCGCATCACGCTGGACATAGCCGGGCGCATCCCGACCGTGGACGAAGTGAAATCTTATCTCGCATCGAACGATCCGAAGAAAAAGGAAAAGCGGGTGGATGAGCTGCTCGCATCAGCGGGTTTCGCGCGGCATCAAACTACCGAGTTGGCGTGGCTGCTGATGGACGGCACTGGAAAAGTTGCCGGGAAGAAAGGTGAAAAGGGAGGGCAATCCACCCGTGGTTTTGACGAGTACATCGCTCGCACCGTCGAGGCCAACCGCCGATGGGATCAAGTTTTCAAGGACATCATCCTTGCGACGGATGCAACCGATGAAGCCAATGGGGCTTCCGGTTTTCTGCGCGACAAGATCAAAGATCAGGACCGGCTCGTGGTCGATGTCAGTACGCGGTTCTTCGGCGTGAACATCAGTTGTGCCCAATGCCACGATCACCCGCTCGTTCCCGAGTGGAAGCAGGATCATTATTACGGGATGAAATCGTTTTTCAGTCGCACGTTTGAGAATGGCGATTTTCTTGCCGAACGTGATTATGGCACGATCAGCTACAAGCCGAACAAGGGCGAGTCGCGCCAAATCAAGCCGATGTTTCTCGGCAATGCTCCCATCACCGAGCCGGAAACGCCCGAGCCGAACGAGGAACAGAAGAAGGCGGAGAAAAAGTTGATCGACGAGGCCAAGACAAAAAAAGAGCCGCTGGCCGCACCCTCGTTCAGCCGCCGCGCAAAACTGATTGAAGAGGGATTGAAATCGGGGCAGGAAGGATTCTTCTCGCGTGCGATCGCCAATCAACTTTGGAACCGGTTCTTCGGTCGCGGATTGGTGATGCCGCTCGATCAATTGCACGGACAAAACTCACCCAGTCACCCTGAATTGCTCCAGTGGCTTTCCCGGGATTTAGTCAAACACGACTACGATTTGCGCCGACTCATCCGTGGACTTGTGCTCAGCGATGCCTATGCTCGGTCGAGTCGTTGGGGAACTGCAGCTCGTCCTGATGCCGCTCTGTTCGCCGCCGCCATTCCGCGTGCGCTCACTCCGGCGCAATTCGGTGCGTCGCTTCAATTGGCAGCGGCCGATCCCGAGTCGTTCAAATCGGCAATCGCTGCGGAAGAAAAACAAAAGACGATCGAGCGCCTTGAAAAAACAGGGCAGGGAATGAGCAGCCTTTTTGAGCGGCCTGGCGATGACTTTCAGGTGGGGGTTGATGAGGCGTTGTTGTTCAGCAATGGCGATCGAATTCAACGCGAACTTCTGGCTGACGGCGGCGGCCGTCTCATCAAGCATCTGGCCACGATGAAAGTCCGGCGCGAACAAGTGGAGGCCGTTGTGTGGAATGTGCTTTCTCGTCCTGTTGAACCGGTCGAAGCCAAACTGCTCGAAGCTTATTTGGAGAAACGACAGGAACGCACTGTCGAGGCATTGCAACAGATCCTCTGGTCATTGATGTCCGGCGCGGAATTCCGGTTTAACCACTGACAAACGGTGGCGATAAAAACATAAATAGCCCGTGCTATCGGCGCGTCCAACGCCCGTTGAGAAAATAGTATGAACGAGAAAAAACAATTTTGCGGCTCCGCGGACCACGGCGTCACTCGGCGTGCATTCCTAAGCCGCGTCGGTGTGGGGACGGCGTTGTTGGGGACCAGCGGTGCCGTGCACACGTTTGCCGAGGAAGGACTCACGCGAGCGCTCAAAGCCAGCGGCAAGCGGGTCATTCTTCTCTGGCTCGCCGGTGGCGCCAGCCAATTAGAGACGTGGGATCCGAAACCGGGCAGACCCACGGGCGGACCTTTTGCTGAAATCCCCACCAGCGTGCCCGGAGTGCACATCTGTGAGCTGATGCCGGAAATGGCCAAGCGGATGAAGGATATCGCCGTCATCCGCTCTCTCAATTCGCGCAATGCCGATCATGGCGGCGGAGCCGTGCTAATGATGCGCGGCCGTGCCGACGAGCCGACGGTGAAATACCCCGATCTCGGCGCGATCCTGAGCAAAGAGCTTGGTCGAGCTGATAGCAAAGTGCCGGAATATATTTCGCTCTACACGGCCGCTGAAGGCCGCGATTTCTCGCGGGTGAGTTCGGGCTTTCTTGGTGCGCGTTTCAATCCAATGAAGTTGTCCGAAAGTATGACTCCGCCAAACATGAAGCGGCTTGATTCCATCAGCGACGCCGATCATCACTCGCGCGCGGAGTTGCAGGAATTGATGAATCGCCAGTTCATCGCTGGGCGTGAATTGCCTTCGACTAAGAGCCACGCCAATGCGTATGCACGCGTCCATGGCTTGATGAGCAGTGAGCAGCTTTTCGATATTTCGCACGAGTCCGAAAGCGTCAAACAGATGTACGGCCCCACATTGTTCGGCCAGCAGGCGATGATGGCGCGGCGGATGGTGGAGGCCGGCGTGCCGTTTGTGCGCGTCGCCCGCGCGTGGTGGGACAGTCACGGGCAAAACTTTGAGACGCATCAGGAGATGGTTCCAGAGCTGGATCGCGTGATGGCCGCGCTGATGGACGATTTGAAACAGCGCGGAATGCAGAACGATGTGGTGGTGGTCGCGATGGGTGAATTCGGTCGCACACCGACGATCAACTCCAGCCTCGGCCGAGATCACTTTGGCAGCGCGTGGAGCGTGGCGATGTTCGGCGGTAATCTGAAACGCGGCGTGGTTCACGGCAAAACCGACAAGGACGGCAAAGAAGTTGCCGAAGGACAAGTGGGCGCCGGCGAAATCTTCGCGACAATCCTGGAAGCTGCTGGAATCCGGCACGACAAGGAATATCATGTGGGCGCGCGGCCAATTCCACTCGTGAATCCCGGGATCAAACCGATCAAAGAAGTGCTCGCCTGAACTGCCCACGACTTATGCCATCGGACCCATTCAAATTTAAGCAGGCGAAAGAAATCAGCCGAAAAGATATTTTGCTGAGCGTCGCACGCGAGCCGGACACAGGCCGTTTATTCGTCGGCAGCTCTGATTCGAGCGTGCACGTGGTCGACCTCGCAGCGGAAAAGGCCGAGCCGGTCGCCTTGGAAGGTCATTCAGGATATGTGACCGGCGTAGCCATCGCCGGAACGTTTGTTGTTTCGGGTGCATACGATGGGAAACTCATTTGGCGCGATCGGAAAACTCTCAAGGCCGAACGCACTCACAAGGCGCATGACAAGTGGATCCGCGCTGTGGAAGCATCGCCGGATGGCAAGCTCATCGCCAGCGTGGCGGACGACATGGTTTGCCGCGTATGGGAAGTGGCCAGCGGCAAAATGAAGTACGAATTGCGCGGTCACGAGCTGATGACGCCGAGCCATTTTCATTCGATGCTTTACGCCTGCGCCTTCTCGACGGATGGCGCGTTTCTGGCCACCGGTGACAAAGTTGGGCACATCGTTGTGTGGGATTTGGCCAGTGGTAAGCCGATCAAAACGGTGGAATCAACCGGCATGTACACTTGGGATCCGCGCGCGCGCATCCATTCCATCGGCGGCATTCGTTCACTGGCATTTTCGCCGGACAATTCTGTGCTCGCAGTCGGCGGGATGGGGAAAGTCGGCAACATTGATCACCTCGAAGGAAAAGCGCGGCTGGAATTGTTTGATTGGCGCGCTGAGAAATCGACCAAATTCGTGGAGGGAGACAAATGCAAGGGCCTGATCACGAAACTCGCTTTTCATCCGAAGGGCGATTGGTTGGTGGGAGCGGGCGGCGACTCCAAAGGCTCGTTGATTTTCTTCGACACAGTTGCGGGGAAGACGCTGCGCGAAGATACCGTTCCGATGCACGTCCACCGATTTGTCACGAGCGAGTCGGCTGACCGCCTGTATCTCGTGGGCCACAACAAGATTTCCATCTGGGAATTGTCCGCTTGACTGTTCCCCTTCTCGGGTTTGGTATCTCGCGACAATAAAATAATGAACTCATCTGTAAAAATCGTGCTGGCGGCAATCGTCGGCTCCACCCTCGCCATCCTTCTCGTTTCCTCGGCTGTCGCCGAAAACAAAGCCAAGCTCACGGCCAAAGAAGTGATGCAGAAATTTCACAAGGCGCCGAAGGATGTGGATCCTGTTTGCAAAAAAGCTTCCGAAGGCAAGGCGACGAAAGAGGAGATCGCCCAGTTGGTAGCCGCATATCGTGACATGGCATCCGACAAGCCCGTGAAAGGCGACGCAGCAAGCTGGAAAGAAAAGGCGGCTGCTTTGCTTGCGGCCACTGAGGCGCTCCAATCGGGCGCTGCAGATGGCGTCGCGAAATATCAGGCGGCGGTCAATTGCAAGGGCTGCCACTCGGTGCACAAACCCGCACCACCCAAAGCGGCTGTGATTCGCTAGCGGAATTCCGAAACGGATTTTATCGTCGCTGGCGAGTTCTCGGTGCGGATGGCGGAAACGGAGTGTTTTTCGGCCATTGCCAGATGTTGCGCTGGAACTGGATTCTCCCATCGTATCGATCCAACACGGCTACGAGCGTGGGGTTGCCCATCTGATTCGGTGGCGCTGCGCCGCCAAAATAGCCTTTGTGAGTCCAGTGAATGGTTGCGGATTTGGATTCGGCCGCGAGCTCCACTTTGTCGAGTGACAAGCTCACTCCGAATGCGTTGCCGTTTCCGGAGTGAATGACGACGATGCAGTGTTTTTCAAAATCCACCTTGTCCAGTTTCATCTGTTTCGAAACGGCGTCAAAATCCCGACCGAGCGCGAGCTGCAATTTGGAGTGAGTCCGGCAAACAATCGCCGTTTGCGTCACGTCGCTCTCGGAAACAAACATCGCCTGCCGATGAATTCTGACAGGCGAATCGACTTCATCGGCAGAGAGTGTCAACGCGACAAAGACAGCGAGAGCCAGTGCGAGTTTCATGGAGTTTCGGATTTGATTGGCGGAGATTTTCGCGAATGTTTCGCGAAGAAATCGAGTATGCGCGGGATGTTTTCAAACGCCACATCGAGGTGTCCGCCGCCTTTAACTTCGATGTATTCGTGTGTCATCCCCAGCTCTTTCATCTTTGCCGCCCATGGACGGACGCCTGCAACTGGCACGAGCAAATCTTTGTCACCTTGGATCATCATCACCGGCAGGTGTCTGGCTTTTTCCAATTCATCAGGCTGACGGAAAAGAGCGGGAGCGATGGGGGCGAGCGCAGCCCAAATCTTAGGGTATTTGATGCCCAGATGCATCGTGCCGCCTCCGCCCATCGAGTGCCCCATGAGATAAATCCGATTCTCATCGATGTTGAATTCCTTGCGGACAATGCCGAGCACATTCATCACATCCTTCTCGCTCAGCTCGCCAACACCTGGTTGCCTCCACATCTTTGACCAAGCCTCCGCGCCGTATCCGCCACGTTCATTGTAGCCCATCGGACAAACCACGATGAACCCGTTCGTCTCGGCCGACTCCGTCATTTTTGGATAACGAATTATCTGCGCCGGATTGCTGCCGAGTCCGTGCAGCGCGACAACCAGCGGCGTCTTCTTTTCTTTGTCGTACTTCGAAGGCACGAAAAGGGTGTACGACATTTTGCGCTTGGCCTCTTCGAATTGGTATTCGCGATTCTGAATCCGTTGCGGAGGCGTCAGAACTTTTTCTGCCGCCGACAATGTAAAGGCGAATCCGATCGTTAAGAAAATGAGGCGTGTCATGGGTTGATTCTAATTGCGTTCGGTCGAATGTCCAGACGCGCATGAATTGAAAAAGGTGACGGAGGGTGCGTCAACGCGATTGATCTTTATCAGTCTCACGAGGTCGAGACTTGGACTTGCGCCGGGCTTCGACAGCGTCGCGCAACAACCATTCAACCTGGCTATTCAGGCTGCGCAAATCTTCGCTGGCCCAGCGTTCGAGTTCGCTCCAGAGCTTGGAATCAATGCGCAGCAATACGGGTTTTCGCGGCTCCATTCTCAGTGATAGATCGTGCCGGTGTTGATGACGGGCTTGGCCTCGGTCTCGCCGCAGAGAACCACGAGCAGATTGCTCACCATAGCGGCTTTGCGTTCGTCATCGAGGTGGACGATTTCCTTGCTCGCAAGTTCTTTCAGCGCCATGTCGACCATGCTGACGGCGCCGTGAACGATCATCTGTCTCGCCGCAATGACGGCCTCGGCCTGTTGTCGGCGCAACATGGCCTGCGCGATTTCCGGTGCGTAGGCGAGGTGGGTGAGTCGCGCCTCATCGACTTTCACTCCGGCTTTGTCGAGTCGTGCCTGTAATTCATGACGGAGCGCTTCGGCCACAACTTCGCCACTGGCTCGGAGTGTCGGCTCATTGACTTCACCATGATCGTAGGCGTAAGCACTGGCAACGTGTCGCACAGCAGATTCACTTTGGACGCGCACGTAATTCTCGAAATCATCCACATCAAAACAAGCCTGCGCTGTGTCGTTGACTCGCCAAACGACAACCGCCCCGATCTCCACCGGGTTGCCACGTTTGTCATTCACCTTGATCGTCCCGGTATTGAGATTCCGCGCACGCAGGGAAATCTTGAAGCTGGGCGCGACGGCAACGGTTGGCGCTTCATGAGCACCCTTCTGCTGGACTGTGATGTTGAACGTGTTGCCGCCACGACTGCGGGAATAGAATGGATTGGCCCAATAGAAGCCGCTCTGGCGAATGGTGCCTTTGTATTCGCCGAATAAAACAAGAACGCGCGCCGTATTGGGTTGAAGTGTGAAATGTCCGAAGAGAAAAATAAACGCCAACAACTCAAGCGGAAAAAAGCCAATTAACAGGGCGGGCTCATTCTCCAGTACGGCACCAATGACGAAGGCCCATGCACCAAAAAGAAGGATGAGATTGAAGGCAAGCATTCCCCAGCCGGAACGGGCATTGGCTGGGCGCTCGGAGTTGGAATCATTGTGAGTGGGCTGTGTTGTCATCGATGTCGTTGGGTTGAGTGCTATCAAATTGATATCACCATCAGTGGATGATGTCTACGCCCGTATTTCGCGTGCAGAGCTGGATGGAGTCTGGCAGGATGGTTCCATTCCCGTGGGCCACGCGACTTTTAAACTCGGCGATTTGGAGGCCGTGATTGGCGATAATAGTGCTCATGAAGGTCATCGCGCGGGATACAACGGACTCTGGTCGCTCCGGCACAAGTCCAGTCCCAAAAACCTCTTTGTGCCGGCTGTCGCTGGGTTGAATCTCGAACACATCATCAACGGTGAGGATGACCGCGACAGAAATATCTTCTTCGAACCGCGCGTGGCGCCGATGACATTCCGGAAAATCAACGAGCACGAAGCCGAGTTGCATCAACCGCCCACGCCTACATTTCATCTCGAAAGCTGGACGCGGTTTACTTTGCGCGCACCGCATTATGTGGACATGACATTCCGGTGCAAGGCGCACCAACATGTTTTTCCACGCGGCTGGGCAACGGTTTTTTGGGCCAGCTACATTCACGGGCCGATGGATAAGAGCATGTATTTCCTCGGCGGACAGGCAAAGGGCGAGCGTGCATGGCAACAATTGTGCACTCAGCGCCACAACGACGAGAGTACGGTGCTGCGCGACGGCGAGGAACAGTTACTGACCTTCGCGAAACCGGGTGCGGAGGCGTTGTACAAGAATTTTTCTCCGCAGCGTTTCGCCGAACCCCATTTCCACGGGCGAGTCGACGATCTTGTCTTTATGGTGATGTTGGATCGTGCCGAGAGTGTGCGGCTGGCACATTCCCCGAGCGGTGGCGGATTTGATCTAGAACGGAACACGAGCAATCCCGCGTGGGATTTTCAGTTCGTGATTCCTAAAATCGAGTTGATGCGCGAATACGGGTTTCGCGCGCGAACGCTGTTGAGACCGATTTGTCCGAGGGCGGAGCTGCTCAAGGAATATGAGCAGTGGCGCAAGAGCCTTTCTTGACGCGAGGAGTGGGCGGCGGACAATCTTCAGCCATGCCAATTTACGAGTTTGCCTGTTCCAAGTGCCGAAAGATATTCAGCTTCCTTTCCAAAGGCGCGGCGACAAAAAGCAAACCAGTCTGCCCCAAGTGCGGCAACAAGCGACTGTCGAAAGAGGTTAGTGCATTTGCGATGATCAAAGGAGCTGCGGAATCCAATTCAGTGAAAGACAACGGCCCGACGATGCCCAACATCGACGATCGCAAGATAGGAAAAGCGATGGCCGAGATGGAGCGGGACATGGCCCATATGGACGAAAATAATCCAAGGCACATGGCGCACATGATGAAAAAGATGAAAGCTATGTTGCCGCCGGGTACGATTCCAAAAGAAATGGACATCGCCATCAAACGCATGGAAGCAGGCGAGAATCCTGAAAAGATTGAGGCGGACATGAGCGATTTGCTGAAGGATGTCATGGGCGGCGAAGAGGCGGGAGGCAATTCGAGCAGAGGCAAAAGTTACACCCACGACAGTGGCCTGTACGATTATTGAACCAGCCGCGAGTAATTAATTTCTGAGATTGCTCACAACGCGTCAGTTTGAAGAGTTGAAATCTGCCGAGCTGCAACCCTGTTGAGGGCGCGCATTTCATCGTTCCATGATTCTCGTTGCCCGCTATTACAGTGGGGTGAAAAGATGTTGTCTGATAATATTTTATTGAAGTGATGAATCGTTTGTTCGTGGAAGGTGAAGCGCGAAGTGGCGGTGCGATTATTAATTAGGACTGAAGCTATTCGTTGTCTGGCCGTATCAAAAGTCATTAAAAACAGCTATTTAGTAATTCTAATCCATATCGTTTTCGTAGCCATGCGCAAGTGATGCGTGTCACAATTATTGTGACTACATCTACCCATGCTTTTATCATATAAAGCCATGCCTGATAGAGAAGATTCTGATTAGAGCTGCGGTACGCACTAATAATAGAAATAAATCGAATAGCAACACAAAGCCAACCCTCACCTGACATTAATACCATGCCATCTATAACATTGTATAAATTTACAGAAAGAAAGTACGCACCTATCTATGAGCGGTACCGTTCCAATGGATTGCAAAATTATATGGTGCTAGTGGACACCCATTGGCAGTGCGTTAGGGAGGCTGTGTTGCAAAAGGTTGAGAGCAGAAATAAAAAGTTTTTTAAGAACCTTCAGGCATTCCGCACATATCTGGATGAGGAAATCTCACGGATTGAGGAAATCTCACGGATGGGCGACAAGGCGGATTTGGTTAAGAGGCTTCAGATGGCCATAAAATTGAACAAGATTTATCGCGATAGGCAAAGTCAAGTGGGTCATCATTTTATCACAGAGGGTAATTACCACTTTGGTTCAGAAGACGGTCGGGATTTGCGCAATGACCTCTGGAGTAAGGAATGGCAGATGTGTAGTGGACATGTGGTTAGTAATGAAATGGTGACTTGGCATATCCTGAGAATCCCGGATTATGTTAAGTTGACGCGTCAAAGTATCCCAGATCTAAAATCGTTTATTATGGGGAATGGAGGTAGTTCAACTAATATTGCTGGGGAAGCAATCGAAGAAGCTCAAATCGAATCTGAGGATTCCGATAAATACATCAAGGAACTGCTTGGCTATTTGGAGAGTGAGGACAGAGTCCGACAAGGTCAGGCCGAACTGGAGTTGCGATTGGAAATGCTAGGACAGGAAGGAAAGTGGTTGCAAGATCGTTACAGGGAGTGTGAACACGTGAAGTTATCGCAGGAGATGTGGGAAAAAAAGGAACTATTGATCCGTATGCGAAAAATGCGATTGCAATGCGACCGTATCGAAAAAGAAAACAAAGAGTTTGTCAAAGTTCAGTCCTCGAATTCTGAGGATTAATCCCGAATCAATTCACATATATGAGTACATGCTATAATCCTTACCAGGATACGGGTGGAGGATACGCTACAACAGGTTATTCGGCGCATTCCCAAGAAAGTGCTCGGATTTCTCCGGTAACAGGCAAGCCAATGCGCAAGGTTCAAATTCGCGGATCTGGAAAAGTTGTCACAATTGACGTAGATGAGACTGGAGGGGTATTCTTAGATCCTGCCGAGTTGGCTGAGTTGGCTGTAATTGAAGGGGTGGCATATCTGTTAAAGGCGGAACTCAGCCATGCAGCGGCTGCAAGTCAACAGAGAACAAGCGGGACGCAGGGCTTTGGCTCTAATCGCCAACCCTAACCAATTCAACTCGATGGAGCAAAACTGGCAAAATCCACCGATGAATCGAATTCGTTATGTCGGAGCTCCCGATCCTTTTGCGGGTACGACTTATTATCCGCCTGGCTCGAATCGGCCTTCCAACACAACCGAACAAACACGTTCTGAATTATTGCCTGGATTGAAAGAGGGGCTTCGGCTATGTCCGGTGGAACGTTCGCGTGGTGTCAATACTTGGATGACTCCAGCCAAACTATATGAGAATCGGATAGACATTAGTCCTTTCGGCATCTGGTTCGATGCAAGCGAGCTGATTCAAATTTTGGATAAAATGAAGGATGCGACGATTCCCTTTTTATTAAATTGGTTTAAAGATTCTAAAACAAGCGCTTCAGTTATTAGTGGCAAGATTCAATCGCTCATCAAACTGCGGTCGGAGTTCGAATTAAAACACTCTCGATATGTAACATTGGCAAATATTGTGAGTAGTGACAGCCCAGAAAAAGTTCATGTCATCGATGAGTATCATAACTTATTGGTTGATCTCCCCAAATTGCGTGAACTCATACTAAACCCGATAAACATCTCCCCTGGAAGCGACCCAATAGTTGTACCAGTCAAACCACCGGTTCAAATTCTAATCGCACCTGAAGTGAATCGACTCTGTCCGCATATGCGCGGTTTGGGGAAGGCCGTTCCGATGGTAAAGGTCAAACTGATGGGGCAAGCTCTTGATGCCAGCGAGCATGGTATCTGGTTTGACAATGGAGAATTGGAAGCGCTGTTGCTAAAATTGCCGAAGCGCAACAGCGGCATTCGAGCCTTCATCGCCAGTTTCCTGCAGCAGGGAAATATTCCCGACCACATTCATCAGGCGATCGCCGATCATATTACACTAATCAGGGCAAGAGATCAGGCTCATGCGGAACTCGGCCAAGCCAGAGCATCTCAAAATGTTCAGATGGAAAAGACGCTCTTGGATCGGTTTGAACAGCTTAATTCGAAGATTCAGGTGGCTTATGACATCACACCCGATTCGTTGAAGGATTAGTGAGTCAGTTCGCCACTAGTTAGTGGAGTGTTTGGTCAAGCTGTTCAGGATTGTAGGAGGTTGGTGTGCGGTGGGTTTGTTTCATTCGTGTTAAGGAGGGGTTCCAGAGATACTGTTTGAAACAGAGAAGAAACTTAATTTCAGGGGGCTGATAATTGCACGGTTGCAGGATTGGATGAAATGGTAAAAATCATCACACAGGATATTGCGAATCGATTTCTCTCTGGGGAAAACATCAAATTAGAAGAGTATGCCTTACTGCCAGTTGAGGCTGCGGTCCTGCTGGCACATCACTTAGGAGATTTGACTCTGGACGGTCTGCGAGATCTCCCCACTCCGTCGGCTTCGGCTCTTGGGAAATACGTTGGTCGCCTTTCGTTGAATGGACTGACAATTCTGACTGATGACGTCGCAGAGGCATTGTCAGACCAATATGGGGGGCTGATCATGTTCGGGGTGCGCACATTGTCGGTGCCTGCGGCAAAATCCTTGTCGCTGCATCGAGGAGAATTGTGGCTGACAGGGCTTGAGGAATTATCATTAGAATCGTACAAAGCACTTTCTGGCAGTTCAGGAATCCACTTGCCCCGCAGACTGGTTGGGGGGAGTCCCACGCAAAATCGGATTGAGCCAAAACAGATTCCCAACGATCCACCTACAGGTCTCCAATCTATAGAAATCGTCGAGGAAACTGTTGCCAGCAACGAACAACCTCCAGCTGGATATTCGACTATCGAGATTCCAGTTGCAGTGGTGCGTGGCAAATCCAAGTCAGATATAATACTCAACTCCCAAAATGAGTTATCGGACACTGCCGTTGTGGCGGTGGCTAAGTACAAGGGAAGGCTTTATCTTGTTGGGCTGACAGAGCTATCGGATGCCGCTGTACAGACTTTGCTCAAGAGCGAAGAAGGCCTAAATCTTGATGGACTAAATGAACTGACGGACGCTGCCGCTGAAACTTTGGCTAAACAAGAACGCGGGTTCAATCTCGTGGGACTCAAAAGCGAATCACCAGTCGGACTGAATGAAGTCGAAGCAAATGAAGAAGTTCAGATTTCCGACAATCTGGAATTGAATGATGAGACTGATGAGAAAGAGGCTGGGAAAACTCTGACGCTTGCCATTGCCAATCGGTTTCTGGAAACAAGTGCCGATTCCGATGACGATTCCGATGACGATTCCGATGACGATTCCGATGACGATTCCGATGACGATTCCGATTCCGATGACGATTCCGATTCCGATGACGATTCCGATGACGATGTGAAGAGACAGGGGAAAATTCTGACGGTGGCCATTGCTGATCGATTTCTGGCTGGCAGAAATGCGGCATCCTCAATGGAAGTATCGCTTGCGCATGAGGGAAACCTGTCTCTCTCTGGAATTGAGAGTGAGTCACTGGGCACAATAAATATGTCCGAGGCAAACGAGGATGTTTGCCAATCCGAAAAACTTGAATCAAGCGAGGTGACATTGGCGAACGTGGAGGGGAATACCTTGACTCTGGCCAACGCCAATCGCTTTCTAGCAAACAACGATGAGGATCTAATTGTTGGATGCACAACAATCGAGGATGCAGCGGCCGTGTCGTTGTCTAATCACAAAGGCATCCTTTCACTCGGTGGCCTGACGGAGCTTTCGGATGCCGCCGTCGAGGCGTTGGCAAAGCACGAAAGCGGACTTGGCCTTAGTGGGCTGGCTTTGCTATCGGATACCTCCGCTGAAGCATTGGCTAGGCACAGGGGAGATCTTGATCTCCGTGGTCTAACTGAACTTTCGGAAGCCGCCGCTGAGGCTTTGGCAAAGCATCAAGGGGTAATCTTTCTTACTGGTTTGACAAAGCTGTCGGCCGCCGCCGCTGAGGCGATGGTAAGCCATAAAGGTGGGATTGTTTTTGGTGTCGAAACTGAGGTGTCGGAAGCTGCCGCGCAATTGTTGGCCCAGCATCAAGGCATTCTTTTTCTTTCAGGCATTTCAGAGTTATCGGATGCCTCAGTGGCAGCTTTGATTTTGCCCATCGATTTAGTGACAGTTAAGCCAGAGTTTGACTCGTTCAAACAAGCGGCCCAAACTGTCGAGGATGGTCTGTCTTCTCGAATTCAACGTTCACTGCTAGTTCCCTTCACTCCAAGTTTCGCTTGAAATTCTAATGGATGACACATCTTCAGACCGAGTCAGCCTGATTAATCAAGCACGGCTTGGTCCTGAAAGAATATTGTTATATGACATCATCGGTCGTTTTAGATTGGAGCCGATGCTAGTCCACTATGAGGAAGAAGAATTGGATACCGTTCGTGAACAGGTTTTGGGTACGTGCTTGAAACTTTCTACGGGCTTGTCACCCCGGCTGTTCACACTGTTGGAACAGGTGCGGGCAAAATTGGAGTATCACGAGCCGCTGGATTTGTTTGTGGAAGCAGATGCAAACATCAACGCCTACGCCATCCACGCCATTAACCGCTCTCCGCACACAGTAGTCCTTACTAGCAGCTTGATTGAGCGAATGAATGACGACGAATTGAAATTCGTGATCGGGCATGAGATCGGGCACATCCAATATCAGCATTGCCGCTCGAAATACATCCGCAGTGCGATTGGTGGTGAGGACAATATGCCCAGACTGCTGCGGCGCAAACTGCACATCTGGGGGCGTTTGGCGGAACTTTCAGCGGATCGTGCCGGCTTCATTGCTGCTGACAGCAATCTTGAATCGATCACCTCGGCTTTCTTCAAATTGGCCAGCGGCCTCGGCCCAGAACACTTGAAGTTTGATATCTCGGTATTCTTACAACAACTGGCGGAACTGCAGGATCTCGATGGCAGTACTGTCTTTTGTGGTTTCAGTCATCCGATCACGCCTGTTCGTGTGCGCGCTCTCCAGTTGATAAAAAATGTCATCGGGAATATACAGGCTTGGAAGGAAATGGATGAGGAGGTGATAAAATTGTCCAAATTGATGGATTTACAGGCGGTTGGGCAGGTTGACAAAAACGGTCGCGATTTCGTATTGGCCGGTGGCATCTTGGTTGGCGCCGCCGATGATGGCTTCAGCGCCCAGGAACAAGAGGTGCTTGTGGAAATGCTCCTGCCACTCATTAATGATCCTGAAGAGGAAATTGCTCGCATTAAAACGACCGAACAGGCCAAGAGTTTGATGGCTTCTAGCGCAGAGTGGTTGAAAGATAATGCGGGCGAGGAGCGTTTTACGATAATTAGTTGGTTGGCGCGAGTAGCGGCGGTCGATGGGGTGCTCCACCCAAAAGAAGAGGAATTATTGAAGTACGCCGCAGGCTTGCTTGGCGTGCCTTGGCGAGTTGCAAGAAAGCAGGTCTACGAAATACTTGCTGAATATCTCCAAGCTCAGATAACAGCCAAGATAGTAGAACCTGTCAGGTTGCAATGAATGTGATGGTATGAAAACAGAAAAATTGAATGGGTCGGCGAGATTGAATCACAAGCCAATAATGGCGAATGAGGATTCGCATATTGCCGGACTTAGCCCCAAGGAATCCAAGGTGTTCAACTTGTTGGGGGAGGGGGAGTCGATCAAGGAAATCGCAGGCGATTTGGGGATTGGTTATTTTACCGTCATCACACACTTGAAGCGGATCAAACAGAAGCTGAAAATACCCGATCAACGCAAGCTACTTGTTGCAGCGATCAAGCTACGCGCCGGTTTGCTCTAAAATCTAGCGCGGTAGGCGGGGTCATACTCTCTGAAGCGCTCGTTTTACTGTCGCCATCCTCTTGCGCGTTGACTCTCAGGCGCATTTTTGGTGTCCTGCTGCATGATTCAAACGCACGCCGCTGGGTTCACGGTTGCATTTCTTCTTTTAGCGCAGTCGCTCAATTCCCAAACGGTGCCGGTGCAGGAAAAGTTTCTGGCCAACGTTTTTAAGGTGCTGTTGATCGAGCGTCATGACTCGCCGGATGTGGCTGGCGGTTGGGTGGCTAGGGTGGGTAGCGCCAATGAGCGGCCGGGTATCACGGGCATCGCGCATTTGTTTGAGCACATGATGTTCAAAGGAACGCCAACGATTGGCACGAAGGATTACAAGCGCGACTTGAAGATCATCAA
>CAMDOH010000011.1 GCA_945903605.1 Akkermansia muciniphila | reverse complement strand
CAGCAATTTGGCGCGGTCACTTTTTTCAAGATGCCGGAAGGGACGTTGGAACACGTGCGGCGAGTCAGCAAGGACACGCTCTTTCGCGGCAGCTTTGCGCCCGATGGCAAGGCGATTGCGCTGGGCGGTGCCGACGGCGCGGCGCACATTGTGCCGGTGGATGCGCAGGCGAAAATCAATTCCATCGATCTGCACAGCGACTGGGTGCTCGATGTGGCTTACACGCCCGATGGAAAACAACTCGTCACCGGCGGTCGCGACAAAGCTGCGAAGGTGAGTTCGGTGGAGACGCTGCGCCTCCTGCGAATGGTGGATCAATCGACCGACATCATCAGCGCCGTGGCTTCCGATGCGCTCACGGGCATCGCCGGGGGCTACGCGCGCACGCTCATGGGCTACGATTTCAAAGTGGCGTTGGCTGGCGTCGAAGTGGGCGGCTCCGGCAACGGCGCGCAACCGATCAATCGTCGCGACCAATATGTACGTGCATTTGAGGGGCAACCCGACGCTGTGCTCGACATGGCCACGAGCGGCGATCGCAAGTGGCTAGCCGTGGCCACGCGTCAGCCGGAGATTCGCATTTATCAGTTGAGCGATCGTCAGCGCAAAACGACGATTGGCAAATTGCCAGCGCCCATCAACGCCGTGGCGCTGGACAACAACGGCACGCGGATGGCCATCGGCAGTCGGGACGGCACGGTGCAGATTTACGAAGTGGCCACCAGCAAGTTGCTGCGCTCACTTGTGCCCGTGCCAGTGGCGCCGGTCAGTACAGCGGCGAAGTAGGGTGTTGCTCTGCCTCTTTCCAAAAGGCTGTTAATTGCATTCGTCAACAGACCGGTTTACGATTCACCACATGATTTCCAGCCGCCATCTGTTTTTTACCGCTGTGACGGCGTTGAGCTGCGTCGTTCACGCGGCCGTTCCCCCGCAGCACGCGCAGGACATGGCAAAGGGGCTGGCGCTGTTTAAGAGCGATGTCCGCGCCGCGCTCACACAACATTGTCTTAAATGTCACGGCGGCGAAAAAGTGAAGGGCGGACTGGATTTGACCACGCGCGAAGGATTGCTCAAGGGCGGCGAAGAAGGCGTCGTCATTGTTTCGGGCCAAAGCAAAGCCAGCCGACTCTACAAATCCATCACGCATGCGACCAAGCCCGCGATGCCGGACAAATCGCCGAAGCTGCCCGACGCGCTCATCGCCAAGATTGCGCAATGGATTGATTACGGCGCGCCGTACGACAAGCCGTTGATGGAAAAAGGCGCGACGCCTGCGCCGCGGGAAATCAGCGAGGCCGACCGGCAATTCTGGTCGTTCCAGCCGCTCAAGAAAGTTTCGCCGCCAAAAGTGCGGGACACGAAATGGCCGCGCAACGACATCGACCGTTTCGTTCTCGCCAAGCTTGAGGAAAAACAGCTCGCGCCCAATGCGCTTGCGGAACGGCCCACGTTGTTGCGTCGTGTTTATCTCGATCTCATCGGCCTGCCGCCGACGCCGGAGGAGATTGAGGCGTTTGTGAATGACAAATCGCCCGACGCTTTTGCGAAGGTGGTGGATACGCTCCTCGCTTCACCGCACTACGGCGAGCGTTGGGCGCGGCACTGGCTCGACATCGCGCGCTTCGCCGAGAGCCACGGCTTCGAGCAGGACTACGATCGCCCGCACGCCTATCACTACCGCGACTTCGTCATCAAAGCGCTCAACGCCGACATGCCGTACGATCAATTTGTGAAATGGCAGGTCGCTGGCGACGAATTGGCGCCGGGCAATCCGCTGGCGTTGATGGCCACGGGTTTCCTCGGTGCGGGCGTTTTCCCCACGCAACTCACGGAGAAGGAATTTGAATCAGCCCGCTACGACGAGCTGGATGACATGGCCGGCACGCTCGGCACCGCGATGCTCGGGTTGACCATCGGCTGCGCGCGTTGTCACGACCACAAGTTCGATCCCATCCCGGTGAGAGATTATTACCGGCTGATCTCGACTTTCAGCACGACCATCCGCAGCGAGATCGAGCTGGATCTCGCGTCTGACACGCAGGCTGCCGCGATGGTGGAATGGGAGCGCAAACGCCGCGCGTTGGATGAGCAACTGGCCAAGTTCGAGGCCGCGCAACTGCCGGCGCGCTTTGATGTGTGGGCCAAAAAATCTCCGGCGGAGTTGAGTGCGCTGTTCCAGTGGCTCATCCTCGATGAAGCCGAGGCCAAATCGTTGGAAGGTTCGACCTTCACGCGACAGCCCGATGGTTCGCTGTTGTTGGGCGGCAAAAACCCAGACCACGATCGTTGGGTGTTCAAGACCGGCGCGCTGCAAGGCGCGCTCACCGCGGTGCGCGTGGAGGCGCTGGCCGATGAGTCGCTGAAAAAGAAGGGGCCGGGCCGGGCCGACAACGGCAACTTTTCGCTGACCGATTTCCGCGTGTTCGCGCAGCCCGCCGACGGTTCCAAACCGCGCGTGCCGGTGAAGCTCGCGCGTCCGCGCGCGACGTTCGAGCAGAACAACGGCGGCTTGTCCGTCGCCAGCTCGATTGATGGCGACCCGCGCGCGACCGGCTGGGCGGTCGATCCGCAGTTCGGAAAGAACCACGCGGCGCTGTTTGAATTCGACGAACCGCTGAACATGCCGGGCGGCGTGGTGCTGACATTGGAGATGGATTTCTTCACCAACACGCGGCACGCCATCGGTCGCCCGCGCGTGGCGGTGACCACCGCGCCCGCGCCTGCGCCGTTGGCGGGCGCTGCGCAGTTGCAATCCATCTTCACACTGATGAAGGCGGCGAAAGATCTGCGCGTGCTGCGGTTGACCGATGCGCAGCGGCTGGCGTTGCAAGCGATGAACCATCCGCTCGATGCCGCGTGGAAGGCGCTGTGCAAAGAGTTGGAGGCGCATCAGGCGGCCAAGCCCAAGCCCGCGCTCACCAAAGTGCAGGCCACGAGCGAAGGCGTGAAGCCGATGAAACATCATGCCGATGACCGCGGCTTTCCCCACTTCTACAAAGAGTCGTATTTTCTTAAACGCGGCGACGCGAACCAAAAGGGCGAGGTGGCCACATCCAGTTTTCTGCAGGTGCTCATGCGTGGCGGCAAGACGGAGAAGTCGTGGCAGTCTGCGCCGCCAGCGGGCGCACACACCTCGCACCGGCGCGCAGCGTTGGCAGGTTGGATGGCGGATACCGAACACGGTGCGGGCCATCTGCTGGCGCGTGTGATAGTGAATCGGCTGTGGCAACATCATTTCGGACGCGGCCTTGTGGCCACGCCGAGCGACTTTGGCGCGCAGGGAGAAAAACCAACGCATCCGGAGCTGCTCGATTTTCTCGCGAGTGAACTCATCAAGAACGGCTGGCGATTGAAGCCACTGCACAAGCTGATGGTGATGAGCGCAGCGTATCAGCAGGACGCGAAGTTCGACACGGCGAAGGCCGCGAAGGATCCGATGAACACGCTCGTCTGGCGGCGCACGCCACAGCGGCTCGAAGCGGAAGCGATCCGCGACAGCGTGCTGGCTGTGAGTGGCCGATTGGATCGCACGATGTTCGGGCCGGGCACGCTCGACCAGGAGAGCAAGCGACGCAGCATTTATTTCTTCATCAAACGCAGCAAGCTCGTACCCACGATGCAGCTCTTTGATGCGCCCGAACCGCTCGTGGGACAGGGCGCACGACCGGCGACGGTCATCGCACCCCAAGCGCTCCTCTTCATGAACAGCCCGCAAGTGCGCGCGGCGGCCAAAGAGCTTGCAGCCACGCTTCAGAAAAACGCCGGCGTGCACGGGACTACGGTGCCGTCGGCGTACATGACGGCACTCGGCCGCGCTCCAGCGAAGGATGAGCTGGCGAAGGCTGTGGCATTTGTGCAGGCGCAGGTGGCGGCGTATCAAACAGCCGGACGCGCGGAGGCGGCGCAACTGGCGCTGGCCGATTTTTGTCAGGTGCTCTTTGGTCTGAACGAATTCATTTACATCGAGTGAGATTTTTATGGACGCACAACTGAACCGACGGGCGATGCTGCAACGGTGCGGCTTGGGCGCGGGTGCGCTGGGCCTTTATTCACTGCTACAAGATGAGCGGCTGCTGGGTGCGCCGGTGGCCGATCCGCTGACGGCGCGACTGCCGCACTTTGCCGCGAAGGCGAAGGCGGTGATCTGGATTTTTGTGAACGGCGGCCAGAGTCAGGTGGACACGTGGGATTACAAACCCGAGCTGGCCAAACGAAACGGGCAGGCGCTGGAGGGCTTCGACCGTTTCACCGGCTTCTTTTCCAACTCGGTGGGCGGGCTGATGAAAAGCCCGTTTGAATTTGCGCAGCACGGCCAGTGCGGCAAGTGGGTGTCTTCCATCTTCCCGAATCTTGCGAAGCACGTGGACAAGATGGCGTTCATCCACTCGCTGCACACGGAGTCGAACAATCATTCGCCGGCGCTCTTCATGATGAACTGCGGACTGCCGCGCATGGGCTATCCGTGCGTCGGTTCATGGGTGACTTACGGACTGGGATCGGCCAGCCGAAACCTCCCGGCGTTCGTGGTGATGAGCGATCCGCGCGGGCGCGGTCTGCCCAAAGGCCACGCGACGAACTGGGGCGCGGGATTTTTGCCGAGTGTTTTTCAAGGCACGCACTTGCGGCCGCAAGGCGAGCCGATCGACAATCTGAAACGTCCGGTGGAGATGACGGTGGCGCAGCAGCGGGCGCAACTGGATCTGATGGCGGATCTCAACCGACTGCACTTGGCGCGCAATCCCGGCGAGAGCGAGTTGGCGGCGCGCATCGAAAGTTTCGAGCTGGCCTACCGCATGCAGAGCGCGGCACCCGAAGCGCTGGCCATCGAGCAGGAATCCGAGGCGACTAAAAAGCTGTACGGACTGGATCAGAAACACTGCGCGCATTTCTCCGCGCAATGCCTCATCGCGCGCCGACTCGTCGAGCGCGGCACGCGCTTTGTGCAGATTTATTCCGGTGGCATGGACAATCAGTTGAGCTGGGACGGCCACAGCGACATCGCCGGCAACCACACGGGCTTTGCGCAGGAGACCGATCAGCCGGTGGCCGCACTTTTGCAGGATCTTGACCAGCGCGGGATGCTCAAGGACACGCTCGTTGTTTGGGCCGGCGAATTTGGCCGCTTGCCCGTGGCGCAAAAAGGCGACAAGCCCGGGCGTGACCACAACCCGCATGCGATGAGCGCGTGGCTCGCCGGGGGCGGTGTCAAAGGCGGCGTGAGCCACGGCGCGACGGACGAGATCGGCCACAAGGCGGCGGTGGACAGGGTGCACGTGAATGATTTTCACGCCACGCTGTTGCATCTATTGGGCATGGAACACGAGAAGCTGACCTACCGCCACAGCGGCCGGGATTTCCGCCTGACCGACGTGGGCGGCAAAGTCATCCGGCCGATCGTCACTTGATATAATGGTGGGCGCGGCTCCTTCGATAGGAACGAACGGCCCAAATCGAGAAGCCGTAGACGATCACCGTGGCGATTATCCCCGAAGCGGCACTGCCGACAAAAAATGCGGCGCCCTGTTGTTTGACGAAAGCCAGCTTGGCATCCCATCCGCTGAGCGGAACTATTGTTGATGTATCGACAATTTGCTCTGACTTCATCAGGTAGTGACCGAACTTGATGTTGAGCGGAATGAAAATCCAGAGGATGGATTTCCACATCAGGTAAAGGAGCATGGCGGCGGCGACGCTCCCGCGCGCGAGTTTCACGACGGGATAAACAAAGAGCAGCGCCAGCCCCAGTGTGGGAAAGGTGATGAACTCCAGAAATGTGCCGAGAGCGGCTCCCCGCGCGACGACGTGTTCGGCGTCCGGTGTGCGCATCAGTCGCAGATAGCTGAGGCGGAATTTGCGGGTGATGCGGATGTGGAATGGGAAACGCGGTCGCAACACGCGGGGCGCAATAGAATCGGTCACAGCCGTTTATTTCTCGGCGCGTTGAGTGCGCCATTCGAATTTCAGCTTCACCTCATCGCCTGTCTTGATGAGGCCGAGTGCGAGCTTGGGCTGTGGCGGAGTGATGCCGAAGTCAGTCATTTTCACGGCAGTCTGCCCGGTAAAAATCAGCTCATTTTTGTCGGTGCGTTGCATGGTCATGTTGATCGTCACTGGTTTGCTCACGCCGGAAACATTGAGATCGCCCATCGCTTCCACATTCACAGGATCACCGGCTTTGGCGGGTGCGGCTTTGATGGCGATGGTTTTGATGCTGTACTGAATGCGCGGCTGCTTCTCGAACTTCATGGCCTCGTGCATGACGACGTCCATCGCGGTCTTCCCGCTCTTGAGCGAGCGCACTGAAATGCTCACGAGCGCTTTGACTTCAAACTTGCCGGGAACCACCGTGACGGCGGGGTCGACTGGGAATTTTTCATCCACCTCAATCCATCCGCCAATGAGTGCGCTTTCCACAACCCAGTCGTGGATGTTGGACGTGCCGTCGACGCGCATTTTGCTGCCGGTGGGCTGGGCGGCGTAGCGAGTGGCCGCCTGAGTGTTAATCGCAACGAGAGTTAGAAAAAGTGAAATGAGAATTGGGTTTTTCATGATGTGGCGATTTTGAACCAGTCGTCTTGAAAGACGATGCGGGAATTATTGAGCGTGGCCTCGTGGGCCTTGATGGCGACGACAGCCGATTCAAATCCCTCATCGGCACCGGCAGCGGGCATCCGTGATTTGGCGGTAGTGGCGATGTACTCGCGCAGCGCCTTGATATCGGTGATGTCAAAATTCTCGGCGAAGTCGCGGACGGCTGTGCCGGTGATGTCGCTGTTGGCGATGAACGCCTCGAGCGCAAAATGAAGCGGCGTCTGCGTGGGAGGAACTTCGTCGGTGGCATTCTCACCCTGCGCAACCAACTTGGTGGCATTGGCGACCAGCGCGATGCCCGTTTCTTTGTGAAACTGATCTTTGCGCGCGTAAACTTCCCAGCCGAGCAGTGGGGAATCCACCTCTTTGAACATCCACGCTTTGTTCTGACGAATCATGATCGCCGCATCACTCCCGTACATCATCTCGTACTCGCCATCGAATGAATTGCCGAGCGTTGATTCGTAGCTGCTAGTCATGCCATTGGCGTATTCAAAAATGGCGTGGACCGTATCGGGCACCGTGCGCCCATCTTTCCACTGCAATGTTCGCCCGTATCCCTGCACAGCCGCAGGACGAGTGCTGAGCATCCAATGAATGAGGTCCAATTGGTGAATGCCAATTTCGCCGATCAGTCCGGCGGATGTCAGCTTGTCCAACCGCCAGTTGATTTCCTTTTCGCGCTCGGGATTCGGCGAGGCACGACGCCAGCTTTCTTTTTTATTTCGCTGGGCACGCGTGCGCAACGGAGCGCCCATCGCGCCAGAGCGAATGAACGGAAGCAAAAAGAGCCGCTGCGGATCGGAGCGCAGATTCAGCCCGCTCTGGAAATTGGATTTGACGGCGGCCTTGGCAGATTTGGCGATGGCGCGAGCTTCTTCAATGGTGTGCGCCAACGGCGCTTCGCAATAGACGTGCTTCCCGGCCTTCAACGCAGCCTCCACCAATGCGCGATGCTGGTGTGTGGGCGTGGCGATGAGCACGGCCTCGACCTCTTTGTCGGCGAGCAATTCAGCGTGGCTGGCATAAGCCTTCGCATTGGGAGCGAGGTTTTTTGCGCGGTTGAGAAAAGCTGGATAATGATCGCAGATGGCGGTGATGGGGGCGTTGGGAAGTCGAAGTAATCCGTTGATGAGTTCGCGGCCCCAAACGCCGCAGCCAATCACACCGCACTTCACCGGTGGGCCGACAGGTTTCTTCGGCTCTTCTGGAGCTGCCGCCGGCTTGGGTTTTTCCTGCGCGGAAAGTTTGCCTTGCAGCAACGCCAACAAGGCCGCTGTGGAGCCGCCGGCGATAAAGTCGCGGCGATCCAGCGAGACAACCGATTGATAGTATCCGCGTCCGTTCATAGGCGATTCATGATGCCAAAGACCGTTGCGAGAGCGACACAAAAACTATTCGAGCACAGCGAAGGCTTTGGCTGCGAGCGCGGCGCGCGGCGCGTCTTTGAGTTTGTGGAATTCTGCGGCGTCGGCGTTGAGTTGTTTGAGCAGCGCGGCATCGCCCTTCTTGGCGATGAGCTTCTCGATCAATGGCGCGGCATCGCGCTTCGCTTCGGCAGCGGCAGTGGCGATGTAGGATTTGGCGTTTTCGAGTGCGCTGATTTCAGGGTTCGGCACGGCGGATCCTGTTTCCAACTTGAGCGCCCAGCGAATGCCGCCGAGTAGATGACTCTGAAAAGTCTTGTCCTTCCACGTGACGTCGTTATGGCCGAGGTTGGTGTAGAAGATTCGGCCGGCGCCAAATTCGCGCACCCAACTCACGGGTACTTGATAGGGCATCTTCGGGCTGGTCTTGGCCATGTTCAGCGAAAGGAGCACGCGCACGGCGGTGGGATCGAATGAGCGGTACTGGTAGATTTCGTCTTTCCACTGAAATTCGGCTGGATACATTTTCACGGCGGGATGACTCGGATCGTGATTGGTGAAGGTGCAGAGCGTGCCGCCGCCCCACGGATGGCCAGCAAAATTACCGTTGATCATCGAGACGTAACCGGGGAAATCACCGAAGGTATCGGTCGCGCTGTGTGTGCCGATGAACGCTTTGCCGGATTTGACGAAGTCGAGAATCGCTTCGCGCGGGCCGCCCTTCGGCAAGACTGCGCCAGTGGTGTTGGCGAAAAAAAGAATATCGTACTGCTTCAAGTTTTCAGGCGTGAGCTTGGCGAGCGCGGCTTCATAAGCGGTGTTCCACGCTTTTTGAGCGGCCTGTTGAGCGGGTAGATCGGCCTCGAATTTGGCCAGCTCGGCTTTGTATTTATCGAGTGCGGTTTTGTAGGCAGCCTCTTCTTTGGCGTCCTTGAATTGCGCGGGCTTGGCTGGCTCCTTTGGCTTGTTGATATTCGGTTTATTGTCTGGCTGTCGAATGTAGTCGACGGTGAATAGGCCGCTGTCTTTGCCAATCTCGGCAATGACCGGCTCGGCGGCGAGCACGGAGCTGTGACGAAATCCAACGGTGATCGTCACCACGAGCATCTTCTTTGGGGCAGCGGAGAGAACCGTGCCGCAGATGAGTGAGAGCGTGAGAATGGCAACGCGGAATTTGGCGATATTCATAAGGGTGGCGTGTTGTCGGTGTACTTGTTGAATTTCATAACGGGCTGGACGTGCGCTTGCAAGCTTCCAATGGGAATAGGCTTGGTACGACGGCCGATGTGTGCCATATTGTCCCAGCCCTGTCAGCCATTGTGCTGATGGATTTACGATGATCAGATCACTGGCTTTTACAAATCAAGGACGGTTGCACAGCAAGGACATCGACCCATTTCTGATGCCCACCATGTTGGCGGACACGAATTTGTTTCTGTGGGTCAATCTGGATAATCCGACGGGCGACGAGGCCAAGCGCGTTCTCGAGGACGTGTTTCATTTCCATCCCCTCTCGATCGAGGATTGCGTGATGGTCAGCCCATTGCCCAAAATCGAGGAGTATCAACCCAAGAGCGACGACCAGTTCAGCCCGTACCTGTTCATGGTCATTCACGCAGTGGATTACAATCGCCAGAATGGCGTCTTTGCCACCAGCGAACTGAATTTCTTCCTCGGGAAAAACTTTCTCGTCACCTATCACGACGTGCCCATGCGCAGCGTGCAGTCCGTGATGGAGCGATCGGTGAACGGCACGATTCACATCGCACGCGCGCCGGACCGCGTGGCGCACAACCTTCTCGACGCCATCGTGGAAAACTACAAGCCCGCGTTGGACGAACTCTCAGCGGAGATCGACGACTGCGAGCAGAAAGTTTTACAGCATCAGGACAAAACCACACTCAACCGGATTCTCAAAACCAAGAAAGAAGTGCTCCACCTCAAGCAGATCATCAGCCCGCAGCGCGACGTGCTAAAACAGCTTGCTGATGGCGCATTCAAACTCATCCGCCCCCATCTCGTTCCCTATTATCGCAACGTATACGACTCCATCAATCACATCGGCGAAAAAGCGCAAGGCTACACCGACTCACTCACCGCCATCCTTCAACTGTACATGAACATGGTGTCCAACCAAGCCGGCGAGGTGGTGAAATTCCTCACTCTCATCACCGTGATCACCACGCCGGTGATGATTCTGGCAACTTGGTACGGCATGAATTTCAAGCACATGCCCGAGCTGGGACTCAACGCCGCCTATCCGCTGGTCATCGCCATCACTCTCATCACCACCGCGCTGACCTACTGGTATTTCAAGCGCAAGAAATGGTTTTAATCCGCCGCACCGCGCCCAATGGCGACTCGCAAATCCAGCTTTCTCGACAAAGTTCTCGGGCGCATCGATCGCCTCGATGCCGACGGCGTTCAATCCGTCATGCGCCGACTCACACGTGAACGCGCCTTTTTCGAAACCCTCTTCAATACCATTGAAGACGGCGTGCTGGTCGTCGACGCCAAACGCAAAATCATTTGGGCCAATCAAGTCGCCACTCACCTGCTCGGGCTTCCAGCCGATCTGATCGAAAACCAGTCCCTGTCCCATTATCTTCCCGGACTGAACCTCGACACACCGAACGGACGCGGCGGCACTATTTCCCGACACGAACTCGAAATCCAATTCCCGCGCCCGCGATTCCTCCATCTTTACGCCGCGCCCATTGAAACCGAGGAAGGCCAGCCCGCAGGCACCGCACTCGTCCTGCGCGACGCCACCGAATCACGCGAGCAAACTCATGCCGCCATCGAAAATGAACGCATCCAAGCCCTCACATTACTCTCGGCCAGCGTCGCCCACGAAATCGGCAACCCGCTCAACGCGCTTCACATTCATTTGCAATTGATCGAACGCGAACTTGCCAAACTTCGCGAGCCGGCCACCTCGGCGCGCAGCAAGCCCGTGAAATCAAACGCCGAGCCAGCGGCCATTTCCAAAATTGATTCGTACCTGCAAGTGGCCAAAGGCGAAATCACCCGGCTCGATTACATCGTCAGCCAATTCCTAAATGCCATCCGTCCGACGCGACCCAATCGGAAGCCGCACTCGCTCAACGCATCCATCGAACAGACGCTCAAGTTGCTCAAGCCAGAAATCGACAATCGCAGCATCACCATTCGCACCGAACTTGCCCGGCAATTACCGTCCACCAAATTTGATTCCGCCCAGATTCAGCAAGTGCTCGTGAACCTGATCAAGAATGCGATCCAAGCCATGACCGCAGGCGGCACACTCACATTGTCCACCGGCAGTTCAGCACAGGGAATTTGGGCAGCCATCAATGACACCGGCGGCGGCATCCCTGCCGATCGCATCAATCGCATTTTTGAGCCGTTCTACACCACCAAACAGCAGGGAACCGGCCTTGGATTGATGATCGTCCAGCGCATCGTCCGTGAGCACGGCGGCCGAATCGAGATCCTGAGCGATGCCGGCCGTGGCACGACCTTTCGAGTTTGGCTGCCCGCGCCACGCCGCCAGCCACTCCTGCTCAAAAGCTGATCATGGACAAACCCATTCTCCTCATCGTGGACGACGAGAAGCCGACGCGCGACGGCCTCCGCGCCGCGCTTGAAGATCGATACGAAATCTACACCGCGCCCGATGCCGCTGCGGCCACTCAACTGCTCTCCGAAGAACGGTTCGACGCCGTGCTCACGGACTTGCGCCTTCCCGGCAATGACGGACTCAAGTTGATTCGCCAGATCAAGTCGCAGCCCAAGCCGCCCGCTTGCATTCTGATGACCGCGTACGGATCGGAGGAGATGGCCGTGGACGCCATGAAGCACGGCGCCGACGATTACATTCCCAAAGGCCGGTTGCAGATCGACGAACTGGAGTTGCGCATTGCGCGTGCGCTGCGGTCGCGTGATCTCGAAGTGGAAAACCGGCAGCTTCATCAGCAGCTTGATTCGAAATTTGGCCTCGACCACGTCATCGGCAAATCCGCTGCCATGCAGGGGATTTTTGAGGTCGTGAGGCAGATCGCTCCCTCTCGCGCCAGCGTCCTCATTCTCGGCGAAAGTGGCACGGGAAAAGAACTCATCGCCAAAGCCATTCACCAGCTCAGCCCGCGTGCGCGTGCGCCGATGGTGACCGTTCACTGCGCTGCGCTCGCACCGACGCTGTTGGAAAGCGAGTTGTTCGGCCACGAGAAGGGCGCGTTCACCGGCGCCATCGAACGGCGCATCGGCCGCTTCGAACAAGCGCAGGGCGGCACGCTGTTTCTCGATGAGATTGGCGAGATTGACGCCAGCGTGCAGATCAAACTGCTCCGATTCCTCGGCGAACGCACTTTTGAGCGAGTGGGTTCGAGCCAGACACAAACGGCCGATGTCCGGATTCTAGCAGCGACCAACAAGGACCTCGGCGAGTTGGCGCGCACGGGCAAATTCCGCGAGGATCTTTATTTCCGATTGCGCGTCGTCGAAATCCATCTCCCGCCCTTGCGTGAACGTGCGACCGACATCCCGCTGCTCGCGCAATCGTTCCTGCGCGAACTCGCTGCGGAGAACGAGAAACCCATCCGCGAATTCGATGCCAGCGCCATGCACGCCCTGCTCGCTCACACGTGGCCGGGAAATGCGCGCGAATTGCGCTCTGCGATTGAGCACGCGGTCGTTCTCTGCCGTGGCAATTCCATCAAGGCAAACGATCTGCCACCCGCCATCAGCGGGCACACCTCCCCGATCAACACACGCAATGTGATCCGCAAAGACTTGACGCTAGCCGAAGCAGAAAAGGCGATGATCATCCGCGCGCTGAATGAATGTGGCGGACACCGCACGGAGGCCGCCATCAAACTCGGCGTCAGTCGCCGCACGTTGCACCGAAAGATTCTCGAGTACAAAATGCCGGGACTTTGAATTCTGACTGGCTTCACCCAGTGCAGGCTTTAGCAAATTAGCATGCCTCGCTGACGCAAGCGTGAATCTTCATCCGCACAAAATCTGACCGCCATCGAGTTTCCCGATTGACGTTTTGCTGGGATTGGGTTGAATTGCCCGACCTATGAATCCATTGACCTACTTCCGTTTATCTATTCTCGCCGTCGCCTTCGTTGTTTTTGGAGCGCAGGCCGATGTGCGATTGCCCGCCATATTTGGAAACAACATGGTGCTTCAGCGTGACCAGAAAGTTCCTGTTTGGGGCTGGGCCGAGGATGGCGAGAAGGTCACCGTTCAATTTGCCGGACAAAAAGTCGAGACAACCGCCAAGGCGGGCAAATGGGCCGTCGCGCTCGCGCCGCTCAAAGGCAGCTCCACCGGCGCCAACTTCAGCGTCACTGGCAACAACAAGATTGAGCTGTCGAATGTGGTGGTTGGCGAAGTCTGGCTCTGCGGCGGCCAATCAAATATGGAATGGAACGTTGGCCAGTCGAAAAACGCGCAGAAAGAAATCGCCGATGGCAATCATCCGCTCATCCGTCACATCAAAGTACCGCATGTGACGGCCACCAAACCGCAGGACGATGTGAAGGCCGGCGGTTGGGTCGCCTCCACGACCGCGACAGTTCCGGGATTCACAGCGGTCGGTTACTTTTTTGCGCGCGAGATTCAAAAGGAACTAGGCGTGCCCATCGGCCTGATCGGATCGAATTGGGGTGGAACGCGCATCGAACCCTGGACGCCGCCAGTCGGTTTCCAATCCGTGCCGGCTCTCAAGGAAAATTATGCCGACAAGCTCGCGCAATTCCCGCAAACCAACGCCCAAGGCGTCGCCGGCAGCGGTTCGCCGCTCGCGATGTACAACGCGATGATCCATCCGCTCGTGCCTTACGCCATCCGTGGCGCGCTCTGGTATCAAGGCGAATCCAACAACGGCGAAGGAATGCTTTATTACGAAAAGAAAAAGGCGCTCATCAACGGCTGGCGCAAAGTTTGGAACCAAGGCGACTTTCCGTTCCTCTTCGTTCAGCTCGCGCCCTACCGTTACAACAGCCCTGAAAAACTCCCCGGCATTTGGGAAGCTCAGTCGGCCACGCTTTCCATCCCGAACACCGGCATGTCCGTGATCACCGACGTCAGCACGGTTGGCAACATCCATCCGCCGGACAAGCAAACCGTCGCGCATCGCCTGGCTTTGTGGGCCTTGGCAAAGACCTACAACAAGCCCGTCGACAGTTATGCCAGCCCGATGTTTGACACGCTCAAGATCGACGGCAGCAAAGCTCGCCTCACATTCAAACATGCTGAAGGCGGCCTCAAATCGCTCAACGGCCAGCCTCTCACATGGTTCACCGTCGCCGGCGAAGACAAGAAATTCGTCGCGGCCAAAGCTGATATTTCTGGCGGCGCCGTCATTGTCAGCGCTGAAGGCGTGACTCATCCCGTCGCGGTTCGTTTCGGTTGGCATGAATTGGCAGAGCCTAATTTCGCCAACGCCGCCGGTCTGCCCGCCTCTCCTTTCCGAACCGACAAATGGACGGATGCGATCATGCCCGCTCTGGCACCTGCGCCCGCACCGACCAAGAAATAATGTTCAACCGGGTTTGCGCGGCGATGTTGAATGCGATTGCCAGTGAGTCGTATTCGCTTCAATAATCCGCGCCGCCATCCGTCGAACCACGATTGCCGAATAGAATGCACTCTATGAAAATGTTGTTAAAATACTTCTTCACCCTGTGTTTTGCGACTGCCGCGACCGCCGCGCCAGCCCTGCTTGAATTCAAGCCCGGTGACAATGTGGCGATTCTCGGCGGCGCGCTTGCCGACCGGATGCAGCATCACGGCTGGCTTGAGACGTTCATTCACGCCAAGCATCCCAATCACAAACTCGTCTTCCGCAACCTCGCGACATCGGGCGATGAGGTGTCCACTTGGCACCGCTCGGAAAACTTCGGCTCGCGCAACGACTGGCTTGGCCGCGTGAACGCCGATGTGGTTCTCGCTTTTTATGGTTACAACGAATCGTTCAAAGGCGATGCGGGACTGGACAAGTTTAAGACCGACCTCGATAAGTTTCTGAAAGATTCCAAGGCGAGCAAATTCAACGGCAAAGGCGCACCCCAGTTGGTGTTGATTTCGGCGATCGCCCAGGAAAAACACACCGACATCGATCTCCCCGATCCGACCGTCAACAACGCCCACCTCAAGAAATACACTGCAGCGATGGGCGAAGTGGCGAAGACCAACGGCGTGCCATTCGTTGATTTGTTTGCGGTGACGGAAAAGTTGTACGCCGCTCGCGGCCCGTCGCTCACGGTGAACGGGCATTTTCTGACTGAGGCCGGAGACAAAGTGGTCGCCTCGGCATTGTTCAGCGCGCTCTTCGGCGCAGCGCCCGCTTCTGGAAAGCTGGAAGCTCTTTGCGCCGCTGTCGTTGAAAAAAACAAGGAATGGCACGCGCGCTACCGCACCGTGGACGGCTACAATGTTTATGGTGGCCGCTCGAAACTCTCCTTCCCCACGAGCAAAGAAAAAGGCGCGCCGAAAATCACCAACTTCGATGTGATGCAGCAGGAAATGGCGCAGCGTGATGCGAAAACCGCCAACCGCGAACAGCGCGTTTGGGCTGTAGCCAAGGGCGGCGACTTGAAAGTGGACGACTCGAAACTGCCGGCCGTGTCCACATTCGAATCGAATAAGCAGGACATCAAACCGTTCCTCAGCGGCGAGGATACCATCAATCACCTCACCGCAGCCAAGGGCTGCAAAATCACTCTTTTTGCAGACGAGAAACAATTCCCGGAATTGGTCAGCCCCGTGCAAATGGCTTTCGACACGAAGGGTCGCCTGTGGGTTGCCGCGTGGCCGAGCTATCCCGAACTCAAGCCCACGGACAAAGTATTCGACAAGCTGCTGATCCTCGAAGACACCAACAACGATGGCAAAGCGGACAAGTGCACCACCTTTCTCGACGGGCTAAACTGCCCGACGGGATTTCAGTTCTACAAAGACGGCGTGCTCGTGATGCAGGCGCCGGATGTGTGGTTCGTGCGCGACACCAATGGCGACGGCAAAGCAGACACGAAAGAGCGCGTGCTCATGGGCATGGATTCCGCCGACACCCATCACACCACGAACGCCATGACGTATGAGCCGGGTGGCGCAATTTTCCTCAGCGACGGCGTTTTCCATCGCACTCAAGTCGAGACCGCTTGGGGACCGATTCGCAACAGCGACGGCTGCATCTATCGATTTGAGCCGCGCACCGGCCGATTGGAACGCTACACGCCATACGGCTTCGCCAACCCACACGGACACGTGTTCGACAATTGGGGCGATGACATCATCACCGATGCCACGGGCAATGCGAATTACTTCGCGCCAGCTTTTAGCGGACATGTGCCCTATCCAAACAAGCACAAAAACATGAAGCAGTTCTGGAATCGGCCGTCACGCCCCTGCCCGGGCACCGGCATACTTTCCAGCCGCCATTTCCCCGACGAGTTTCAGGGGAATTTCCTCAATCTCAACGTCATTAGTTTTCAAGGAATCTTCCGCGCGAAAATGTCGCAGGATGGCTCCGGTTTGAAGGGCGATAATCTCGAAGACCTCGTGAAGTCCGACATTTCGAAGGTGCCAAATTTCCGCCCCAGCGCGATTGAAGTCGCTCCCGACGGCTCGCTCTACTTCATCGATTGGGCCAAGGAGCTGATCGGCCACATGCAGCATCACATCCGGGATCCCAATCGCGACAAACAGCATGGCCGCGTTTACCGCATCACTTATGAAGGCCGCCCGCTGCTCACCCCTGTGAAGATCGACGGCGAACCGATCGAGAAATTGCTCGCCGCACTCAAGACACCCGAGGACAGCGTACGTCTACGTGCGAAAATTGAACTGAGCAAACATCCCGCTGCCAAAGTGGCCGCCGCCACCAAGAAATGGGCTGCGGGCCTCGATAAAAGTGACCCGAGCTACGAACATCACATGATGGAAGCGCTCTGGGTTCATCAATGGCAACACGTGGTCGACGAAGATCTGTTGAAACTGATGCTCAAAAGTCCAGAGCCGCGTGCGCGCGCTGCCGCCACTCGCGTCCTCTGCTATTGGCGTGATCGGGTGAAGAACCCACTTGATCTGCTTTCGCAGCAAATCAAAGACAAAGATCCGCGCGTGCGGCTCCACGCCATTCGCGCCTGCTCGTTTTTTCAAACGCCAAAGGCCGCAGAGATTGCCATCGAAGCCGCAGCCTTTCCAGAACAGGAAACTGATTACTATCTCAAGTACACTCTCGACGCGACTCTCAAGACCCTCGAGTCAGTCAAGTAAACCATCGGAACAATCGCCTTTGGCACGCAGCCGATGTATCGTGGTTGAGTCATGTCGTGCTCATTTCTAGCTCGGTCGTTTGCCTTGGCGGCAAGTTGCGCGGTGCTGACCGCCTTTGCCCCGCACGAACACGGCGATTCGAAATCTGAATTCAAGGTCGAAAAACCGGTCGTGTTTCTCGACAAAGCGCCGGCCATCGTCAAATTCCAGCTAGGCCGCCTTTCCAACGAACAGCTCCTGCTCGTCGACCGCGCGACTTCCCATCCGAAATTCATCCCTGTTTTTGAAGCCATACTTGGCCGGCCAAAGATGCTCGCGAATTTCCGATCTGAATCCGTCTCCGCTCTTGTCGTTTTGAGAAAGACGAACGAACCGACTGAAATTCTGACTGCCATCGAAAGGCTCGATCCGGAAAAAAACCCCGGCGTCCTGCCGGAACTGGCGAGATTGCTCGTCACGCAAAATACCAACACGTTGAAAAAAGTCCGGCCCATGCTGGAACAATCCGCCGGGAAAGACAGTCCATCATCTGTGCGTAGTGCTGCTTTGGCCGCGCTCGTCACCATCGAATCCGCAGAAAGAATGTGGGCTTTCGTGCAAAGCGAACCGAGCGGCGCAACAGCGTTGATTCAAAGTCTGACCTTTGTGGCAGACCCGATCAAACGCGCCGCCTACTATCCAAAGCTCGCGCCGTTCCTCACGTCTGAAGCCATCAGCGCAACCCGCGCCGCAGCCATCAACGCTGCCAGCCGAATGCCCGGACACGAGATGGACGCCTTTCTGGCGCTCACAAAACTGATTCAGGCGGGAGTGAATGCGCCCGAATGTGCCCGCGCGTTGGCGCAGATTCCAAAGGACAAATGGCCGGCAGAGCAACTCCCTGCACTGGCGGATGGATTATTGGCAGCTGCAAAAAAAACTCCCGAGGCAGATCGCACGCAAAATTCATTTCTCGATCTGCAGCAACTCGCGCAAGACATCGCCGCCAGACTGCCGAAGGAAAATGGTGTGGCTGTCCGCAAATCGTTCGCTGCACTCGGTGTCGCTGTGCTTCGTTTGCGCACGCTGCACGAGCAGATGTTGTTCGATAAATCGCTGCTCGTGGTTGAGGCGGGAAAGCCATTTGAAATTGTCTTCGAGAATACGGATGAGATGCCGCACAACTGGGTGCTCGTGTCGCCGGGCGCGGCGGACGAGATTGGCACTGCTGCAGAAAAGATGTCGCCCACACCAGATGCGCTAGGCCGCGTGCATGTTCCCAATTCGCAAAAGATTTTGCAGGCGACGAAGATGTTAAATGCCGGCGAGTCATTGCGCTTGCGCTGCACCGCGCCTGCGAAGCCGGACAAATATCCCTACCTCTGCACATTTCCAGGCCACTCACTTCGGATGCGCGGCACGCTGCTGGTCGTGGATGATTTGGAAAAATATCTCGCAACAACCACAACAGAGCCGGAGCCAACCTTCACTGAGTGGAAGCTGGACGACTTGGTGCCGTCATTGGCGGAGCTGAGCAAGAGCCGCGATTTGGCGAGAGGGAAAGAACTGTTCACGTCCACAGGTTGCATCTCGTGTCATCGCATCGGCAAAGAGGGTGTGGATTACGGACCGAATCTGTCGGGTGTCTTTATCAAATATAAAAATGATGGCAAAGCTGTGCTAACGGAAATCATGACCCCATCGAAGAACATCGAACCGCGTTATCGCGCACATTCATTCCAGCCGAAAGATGGCGAGAGCTTCACCGGATTCATACTCGATGAAAAAGGAAGTGACATCACCATTCAGACAGGGCCTTCAGATGCGTTGATTCAAAAGGTACCGAAGAATTCCATTGCAAGCAGAGAAGCCCAACCGCTGTCGCTGATGCCTGCGGGACTGCTCAACCTTCTGTCAAAAGATCAGATTCTGGATTTGCTGGCGTATCTGAAATCCGTGGCTCGCTAGATTACTGCAGCCACATCTACTTCGTCGCATTGGATCCGTGTCTTGTGGTGAGTTCGTAGGTGATGGTCCGTTTCTCCAGCGGCTTCAACGGCAGCACCATCTTCACCTTCGTCGCGTCCACTTTCTCGTACGCCTGTTCTGTCACCATGCTCCAGTCTCCTCCAAAGTTCCTGCGGATATCCAGCACCACTTCGATCTCTTTCGAGTTCTGGATCTCAAATTGCCAGCTCTCTTTTGTCGTCCACCCTTTCACGTTCCCAAACGGGTCAAATGCCAAATCCACTTTCCCCCAACTCATCAACGTCGGCTTCACCATCACTTCTGCGTCGTTCCCCAATTCCATCTCCACCGTCTCTCCTATCGGGATGTACTTCACCGCTGTTCTCCCCACAAAACTGTACAGGTTATCTTTCGTCACTGTCCGGAACGCCATCACTCCTCCGTCCGGCAACGGTTCTTTGCCCAGCTTGGACGGCACTGCGTTGGTGAATTTGTAATATCTCATCACGATGTCGCCCCATCTCTCGCGCTCGTATTTGTAGTAACTGGTGATCGGCACTTCAGCCGCCTTGAACGATGGCATCCGCTTGCTCCACCCGTTGGCCACTGTGTCTCTTCCTTCCACTGTGTACAAAAAATATTCGGAGAGGGCTTCTTTCACCACTTCGCGTTGGCGCATTTCGGCTTCACCCACTGCTCTGCCCATGCCGCGCATGGCGTCAAACTTGGCGGCAGGTGGCATCATTGGTACCGCAGAGCCGGGTTTTGGCACTTCTCCGATTGGCTGTCCCTGTCTGGCGAGGTCAACAATGCTCTGAACAAGTCTGACGACACCGACCACTAATCGGATCTGCGCATTCTCGTAATCTTCACCGGAATGATTGTTCACCCGCACACTTCCCGCCAACTGCATCTGCTTCTCTTTCTGATCCGCTTCCACCACATAGTCCGCTCCCCAACTGATCCCGCTCGTGAAATACCGAATCTCACACTTCACTTCTCCTGCCACTTCACTCGCTATCCTCCACTCCAATGTGTTCGTCACTCTCGCTGGGAAACTCACGTCCAACACTTCCACCTTGTCCGCATTCGTCAACGCCCGGAACTCCACGCTCGTCGGATCGATCAGCGTGTTCGCCCATGAAAACTCCAACCGGTTCAATCCCTGCTTGAACGTCAGCACTCTCGTCTCCTTCACCAATGTCAGGTCCGCAGAATTGTAGATCGTCAATTGCACCGTGTCCCGCCCAGGCAACGTCACCACGTTGATCCGGGCGTGGGAATCAAATGCAGTACATCCAAAGGCGATGACTGCCAACAAGTGAATGCGAACCAGACGCGACACCACAGTTTTCATAGATTTGGGAAAGCCTACGGTTAGTAACTGGATGGTTCGTTGCCTTGAACGTTCAGGCGATTCAGATTGAAGTTAATCGTCGTCTTCTTCGCGCCTGTCGATTCAGCGGGCAGATTGAGGTGGAATTCAAACGTGAACGCATCCTTCTTCTTGAATGCGGCAGCGTGGCTATTCTCAACAATTTTCCAGTAACCGGGGAAATGCTCAACGATGACCACGTCCACCGCCACTTTCTTGAAGTTCTCAATCTCAATCTTGTACAGTTCATCCGTGTCCCAGAGCACCGGATTATTGCCATTGTTGCGACGGATATTGACGCGGTCTTCACGAACCTTTCGCTGCGTCACCTTCACATCGCGGCTCTGGCCGATGTAGAGTTTCATTTCACGATCCACCGGCGTCAGCCCCGCCCAATCTTCACCTGTGAACGCCACGCCTTCGCCCGGCTTGTCGCCTTCTTTTTCGGGCTGCTCTTTGGTCTTGATGAAGATTCGCGCTTTGCCGGGCAGCAACGTGTGCACGCCCAATTTGCTGACCTTGTCATTCTTGATGACGTACGTGAGCGGCAATCCTACTGTGCTTTTCACGTATTCTGGGTCCCATGGCTGTTGCGCGGAATCCCACGTCAGGATTTTTTTGATCGGCAAAGCGTCGATGCGTTCGGAGAGCAATTCCAATGACTCTTCGTGCTGGATGGATTTCTTGAAACTTGCGCCGTATCCAATCCCAAATTCGGCATCGACGATATCCTCGCCGGAATGGTTGCGAAGTTTCAGGTAATTGCGAAGTGCGAGCGATTTTTCATCCGGCTCCGACACGGCCCGATACGCCACCTCGCGAGTGAGGCCACCGATGATGTAGGAGATGCGCACGCGCTCTTCTTTTGCCACGGGGCTGAACACCTGCCAGATCAGCGCGTTTTCATTCGGCGGGTAGCTGGTGTTGATGATGTTCACCTGTTCGGGCGCCGTGAGCAGGCGGATTTGGATTGAGTTGGCGTCGATATTCACACCGCGCCACGAGAAATCGATCTGGTTGCCTCCCTTTTGCAATGGCAACATGCGCTCTTCTTCAAGCAGGGTCACATCAGGGTGAGAGAGAGAAACGACCACACGTGCGCGGTCGGGCAACGCCACCAATTTCACACGCGCGAAGGCGGGCGAAACGAGGGCCAGTAGTGCGATGAGGCAGAGTAGTTGTCGGATGGGTTTCATGGTCATGGTTATCTTGTTCCGCTGCAAATTAGACACTTTTCGAGCATCTAATCACAACAAATAATTTCACAGTCGTTCGACGGCTCCGGAGCCGCTTTGCTCCGAAAAACTTGGGGATGCGAGAATAACGATCCGCAGCACACGGTTTCAAATCAATCAGATCAACTCGCGGATGATCTCACCCTCATTGAGAAGCTGAATCGGGCGGCCCGTGTGGTCCTTAAACGTCGTGCGCGTGTCGATGCCCAGATGTCGATACATCGTCGCCAAAATATCCTGTGGTTTGATGGGCCGGTCCTTCGGCTCCTCTCCCCGCTCGTTGGAAGTGCCAATGGCCTGACCCATTTTCAATCCGCCGCCCGACATCAAAACACTCATCACCTGCCCCCAATGATCGCGCCCTGCACTGGCGTTGATTCGCGGCGTGCGACCAAACTCACCCCACACAATCACCAGCACATCTTTGTCCATCCCGCGTTGGTACAAATCCTCGATGAGCGCAGGAATCGCTGAATCCATCCGCGGCCCGGCACTTTCCATCGCCCCTTTCACGTTGCCGTGCATGTCAAATGTGTACGAGTGCGGATCAAAATTGACTGTGACAAACGTGACTCCAGCCTCAACTAAACGTCGTGCAAGCAGACAGCTTTGCCCCCACCGATGCATCCCGTAATCCTCGCGCAATTTGGCCGGCTCCTTGGAAAGGTCAAAGGCCTCGCGCGCCCGCGGACTGGTCACTAAATCAAACGCCGTGCGGCTGAATCCATCCATCGCATCGGCCACGCCGCGCTTGTCGAACACGCGCATCGCCCCATCAAGACTCGTCAACACGGCGCGCCGATCTTGCAACCTGTCCACGGTCATCCCATCTGCCAGCCCCAGATTCGGCACCTGAAATGTGCCGACGGCCGGGTCGTCATAAACGTAAAATGGATCCAGCGCGCTACCCAAATGGTTCGCTTTGTGGTTGGGCAGAAAAACCAAATTGTCCGTCTGCGTGAAACCGAGATGTACAAAAGGCGGCACAGCCGAGCGGTTCGCTCCGCGCACTCGCGCCACATACGAGCCGGTGGAGGGCTGGTCCTTGATCGTCTTGCCGGTGGTGCAAATGTACATGCCTGCATTGTGATCGGCACTGTTGTGAAACACGCTGCGCAGGAGCACGGCCTTATCCAAAATCTTCGCGTGACGCGGCAGGACTTCGCAGATGCGCACGCCATCAATCTTCGTGGGAATGGCACCCAGCGGGCCACGATATTCCTGCGGTGCCTCGGGCTTTGGATCGTACGTCTCAAATTGCGTCGGACCGCCACCGAGCCAAATCTGAATCACGGCGGTATTGTTGCGCGCGGATTCTCCGGCTTGCGCGCGTGCCGCGAGAATGGTCGGCAATGCGAAACCCACCATGCCAGCCGTCACGCTCGTCTCGATGAAAGACCGGCGGCTGATTTCGCGATTGGCCATTCCGCGGCAATGTTGGTCCATGTCAGCTCCTCAATTTGCTGACGTTTCGACGGCTGCGTCGAGTGGCCGATTCAGAAGGAATCCGTGGAAACAACGGAGAAACTGCCGGCTAAATTCGCGGGATGGTGATGCCGCGTTGATTCATGTATTTGCCCTTACGATCGGCATAGCTGGTCTGGCAGATTTCTTCGGCCTCAAAAAAGAGCACCTGCGCCAGTCCTTCGTGGGCATAGATTTTTGCGGGGAGTGGTGTGGTGTTGGAGATTTCCAGTGTGACGTGGCCCTCCCACTCCGGCTCGAAGGGTGTCACGTTCACGATGATGCCGCAGCGGGCATACGTGCTTTTGCCCAAGCACACCGTCAGGACATTTCGTGGGATGCGAAAATATTCCACGCTGCGTGAGAGCGCGAAGGAGTTGGGCGGGATGACGCAGACATCGGTTTTCATGTCCACGAACGAGCGCTCGTCGAAATGTTTTGGGTCCACCACCGAGCTAAACACATTGGTGAAGACCTTGAATTCATCGGACACGCGCAGGTCGTAGCCGTAGCTGGAGACGCCGTAGCTGATGGCTTTGGTGCCGTCGGTGGACAACCGCACCTGATTCTCGACAAACGGCTCGATCATGCCGTGTTCCTTGGCCATCTTTCGAATCCAACTATCTGCGTGTACGCCCATGAAATGAATGTTTGTTTTTCAGGAAAAAGCGGCGATGGCACCCCGCCACCGCCGCCGTTCCCCGCCCCCAAAATTACCAAGTGAGCGCCGAGCTGACCTGATATTCGGTCACACGCGTCTCGAAGAAGTTTTTCTCTTTGCCGAGGTCGATCGTCTCGCTCATCCACGGGAAGGGATTTTTCGACCCGTACTTCGCCGTCATTCCGATGCGCTCGAGGCGGCGGTCGGCGATGTTCTGCACATATTCGCGGAACAGGCTGGCGTTGAGGCCGAGGATGCCGCGCGGCAGACAGTCCTGTGCGTAGTTGATCTCCAATTCCACCGCCTTCTCAATCATCTGCTGAATCTGCGCCTGAAATTCCGGCGTCCACGCCTCAGGATTTTCCTGCTTGATGCCGTTGATGAGGTCCAGGCCGAAATTCATGTGGATGCTCTCATCGCGCATGATGTACTGGAATTGCTCGCCGATGCCCGTCATCCGGTTCTGGCGATGGAAGGAGAGCATCATCACAAAGCCCGAGTAAAAGAAGATGCCCTCCATGATCACATAAAAACCGACCAGGTTTTTTAGGAACGTCTGGATGCCCTCGACGGTGTCGGTGCTGAAATTCGGATCGAGGATGTCAGTGGTGAGTTTCATCTCGAATTGATCCTTCTCACTGATGGAATTCACCTCGTGGTACATGTTGAAGATCTCGCGCTCGTCCAGCGCGAGGGATTCGCAGATGTAGTGGAAGGTGTGGGTGTGGACGGCTTCCTCGAAAGCCTGGCGCAGCAGATACTGGCGGCACTCGGGATTGGTCACGTGCTTGAAAATAGCCAGCACGATGTTGTTGCCCACCAGACTTTCAGCCGTGCTGAAAAACCCGAGATTGCGCATGATCACACTGCGCTCGTCGGCCGATAGCCGGTTGCTTTTCCACAACTCGATGTCGCGCTGCATGGAGACCTCGCTCGGCAACCAGTGGTTTTTGTTGGCGTTGAGATAATGCTCCCACGCCCAGTGATATTTCATGGGCATGAGCTGGTTGACGTCGACGGCTTTGCAGTTGATGAGGCGCTTGTCCTCGGCGTTGACGCGTTTGGTGAGGTCATGCGCCTCGGGGCGCTCGGTGGTGACATTGCAGCAAGACATAGTGGCTCCTTGGTTCGTTACAATTACTGGCAGGCTTCGCAGGTGGGATCGAGGATGCTGCAGGCTTTCGGTGCAGGCGCTTGGGCGCGCTCAATCTTGATGTCCGATGAGGCGGATTTGTTTTTCACCCACTTGGCCTGAACGCCAAAGCGGTTGATATCCACGGTGGATTTCTCAATCTGGGTCGCGGCAAGCGTGCGCAGATAGTAGGTCGTTTTCAGGCCGGACTCCCAGGCGAAGAAATACATGTCGCTCAACAACTGGCCGGTCTTCTGGCCTTCGCTCACCTGATTCAAATCAAAGTACAGGTTGAGGGATTGCCCCATGTCGATCCACTTCTGGCGCCGCGCCGCGCAGGAGATGAGCCATTTGGAATCGATCTCGAAGGCGGTGCGATACACCTCTTTCACTTCGGCAGGGATGCGGTCGATCATCAGCACCGAACCGTCATTCCATTTGAGTTCCTCCACCATGTCCGCATCCCACAACCCGCGCGACTTGAGTTCCTCTACAAGATAATTGTTCACCGTGGTGAACTCGCCCGACAGGTTTGATTTGGCGAACAGGTTTTTGTAGGTCGGCTCGATGGATTGGCTGACACCGACGATGTTCGAGATGGTCGCCGTGGGCGCGATGGCCATCGTGTTACAGTTGCGCATGCCATGACGGCGCACGGCCTCGCGCACCGGCGTCCAATCCATCTTCGATGAACGATCGAGCGTCAGGTAACCGCCGCGCTCTTTTTCGAGCAGCGCAATCGTATCAATCGGCAAGAGGCCGCGATCCCACTTGGAACCCTTGTAGCTGGGATAGGCACCGCGCTCGGCCGCCAGTTCCGTGGAGGCAAGAATGGAGTAATAGGAAATCATCTCCATGCTCTCATCGGCGAATTCCACCGCCGCCGCGCTCGCGTAGGAAATGCGCAGTTTGTAGAGCGTGTCCTGAAATCCCATGATGCCCATGCCCACGGGCCGGTGCCGCTGGTTGGAGAGATGCGCCTCGGGCGTCGGGTAAAAGTTGATGTCCACCACGTTGTCGAGCATCCGGATGGCGGTGCGAACGGTCGCGGCGACGAGCGTCTCGTCCAGCTTGCCATCGCGGATGTGCGCCACGAGGTTCACCGAGCCGAGATTGCACACGGCCGTCTCCTCCGCACTGGTGTTCAACAAAATCTCCGTGCAGAGATTGGAGCTGTGAACCACGCCCTTGTGATCCTGCGGCGAACGGACGTTGGAGGGATCCTTGAACGTGATCCACGGATGGCCCGTCTCAAAAATCATCATCAGCAATTTCCGCCAAATCTGCTGCGCCTCGATGCGCCTGAAGTTTTTCAGCTTCTTCTCGTCGGCCATGCGTTCGTATTCTTCGTACCGCTTCTCAAAGGCCGCACCGTAGAGATCGTGCAAATCGGGAACGTCATTGGGGCTAAAGAGCGTCCACTGGCCATTCGCTTTCACCCGCTTCATGAACAGGTCCGGAATCCAGTTGGCCGTGTTCATGTCGTGCGTGCGTCGGCGCTCATCGCCGGTGTTCTTTCGCAACTCGACAAAGTCCTCGATGTCCAAATGCCACGTCTCCAAATACGCGCACATCGCGCCCTTGCGCTTGCCGCCTTGATTGACGGCCACCGCTGTGTCGTTGGCTACCTTGAGGAAGGGAATCACTCCCTGACTGCGGCCGTTCGTGCCTTTGATGTGCGCGCCCATTGCACGAATATTCGTCCAGTCATTCCCCAAGCCACCGGCCCATTTGGAGAGCTTGGCGTCGTCGGAGATGACTTTGAAAATATGCTCCAGGTCATCCATCACCGTGCTCAGGTAACAAGAACTGAGCTGCGGATGCAGCGTGCCCGCATTGAACAGCGTGGGTGTCGATGAAGTGAACCGGAAGCTGGAGAGCACCTCGTAAAACTCAATGGCGCGCGCCTCTTTATCCGTTTCGTTGAGGGCCAACCCCATCGACACGCGCATCCAGAAATACTGCGGTGCCTCGATGCGGCGATCTTCGTGATGGATCAGGTACCGATCGTAAATCGTCTGCAGTCCCATGTAGCTGAACTGGTCGTCGCGCTCGAATTGCAACGCCGCCGCCATGCGATTGATGTCGTAACCCAGCAAGTCCGCACTCAGTCGGTTGACCTTCACGCCTTTTTCTAAGTAAGCGCGAAACCCGTTGCGTAAACTCGCCAGCACGTCGTCGCTGGAACCTCCATCGGGAATCACTTCCATGTAGATCTGCCGCAGAAGCAATCGCGCAGCGACATAGGAATAGGAGGGATCAATCTCAATGCGCGCCTTCGCAGCCATCACCATCGCCTTCGTGATCTCCACGGTGTGAACGCCGTCGTACAAATTGCGGAGCGTCTCATCAAGAATCTCCTCCGAGTTGCAGCGCCCTTCCAATCCACGACAGGCGCTCTGCACGCGCTGACGGATTTTTTGCGGCAACAACGGCTCGCGATCACCGCTCACGTTCGTGACAAAAAGTTGCGCCTGCAATTCTCCGTTCACCGTGCGATCGCCTCGCAGCGCGCGTGCCTTGCGTCTCTCTTCGCGGTAAACGATGTAGCTCTTGGCGACGGTGTGATGACCGCCGGCCATCAAATGGGTTTCAACCGCGTCTTGAATCAACTCGATGCTCAGCGCCTCGCCCCGTAACGCCCGACCGAGACATAATCCTGTGACGGCATCCGTCAGCGAACGAATCTTGTGCTTTAATTCTTCGGCTACCTGCGCGTCGCGATCCAATCCCGCCTCAGCCTTGAAGGCACTCTCGATGGCGAGAAATATCCGAGTCTCATCAAACGGAATTACCCGCCCATCACGCTTGCAGACGAGGAATTCTTTTCCCTCCAGTGGATCGACCGCAGGAAGACGAAGTTGACCGTCAAGTTGCTCATTAAACATATCAGGTTAGTTCTCGCGGATGCCACTCCGCACCGGCTCATTCAACGCCCTCCAGCCTTGGCCAGGCTGGGGTAGTATTCGAGTGAAACTTTTCAGCAAAGCATTGGAAGCGAAATCCACCCAAAGACAGCGCCATTTGCAGAGGAAAACCGCACTCAAATCCCCTAGTTATCACCATTTTATTCACGTCATCCATCCAATCTACCAACAAGTCGCGCATGCACCATCCATTGTGTCTCGCCCTAACGATTGCGACGACATATTGGGGCGTATAGACGTTTGTGTCAAGTTTGGAACAGAGTAATTTGCAGACTTTTTACCGACGACCTGTTAACCAAAATCAACAAATGTGCCAAGTGGCTCGCGAGGCTGTTTTGACAACCTAAAACGAGGGTTTCAGTGGAAGTTATTCAGAAGCTCAGCGGCTTGAAGAGGCCGAAGGTTCGTGCCAATTACCGCGCAGCCAATCGGCAATCAGCCCAATCTGTTTTTGATCTAGAATATGATCAGCGCCGAAGGCCGGCATGCGGTCATTTCTCTTGCCGTAAAAGCGCGCATGTTTCGCGTTTGAAATGAAGTCCACCAGCCATTCGCGCGATGCCCAACCAGTCAAATCCGGCCCTGTGCCGCCACCTTTTTCTTCGCGGTAAGAATGACATTCCGTGCAATTCATTTCAGCACTGATAACAAGTTTTTTTCCTTCTTCAATCAAGGATGCGTCCTTCGCATCAAGGGCGGATTGAGAGCCAAGTTTGGCTTCGGCGGAGAGCGCAAGCACCACTTTATAAAGCTGGGTTCTCATCTCAGGTGTAAACCCGGCGACGTCTCTTTTAACAAATTGGACCATCTTGCCGGCCTTGAATCTTGTGCCGCCGAAATAATGCGCGCTATCCACTTTGGCTGGATCGAGCAGACCCGCGAGCCATTGCCGCGTGCCAAAGTTTTTCAAATCGGACGCGCTCTGTGGATCATTCACGGCGACGCCCATTCCATCGTGGCCATCATATCGATGGCAGCTTGCGCAGTTGCGCACGAAGAGTCGTGGTCCTTGCGTTTTCGGATCTTCACGTAAAAGAGTGACCGCGCCAGAGCTTGGAATTCCTGCAGGAGCCTTTGCCAGTTCGATGACCCGCTTCTCATCCTGTACGGCCTGTTTCACTGCGGCCACATACATCGGATTGCGATTGTCCTCTGCGATCGCCAGGTACGTCAGCAGCCCCACGCCTGCGAGTAAGGCCACCAACATGCCGATATTGAATCGATGTCCCAGCTCCCATTTCCCGATGTATGGAATGAGGAAAATAACCAGCATCACCAAGCCGGGCAGGATGATGGCGCCCAGAATCTCCCATGAACCCGGAAAATATTTCAGCAGTTGGAACAGGAACATAAAATACCAATCAGGCCGAGCTGCAGAGAATGGCTCGGAAGGATCGGCAGGTGAGGAGAGATGCGCGCCGTGAAATCGGATCGTCAAAAACATCACCGTTGCGAGCACGGCCAGACAGGCAATCGCATCTTTCAACACCTGTTCGGGCCAGAAAAACTCGTCCTTCTTTCGCAATGGTTTCGCTGGAGTGATGCCGTGGCGACGGAACAAATAGATGTGGCCGACGACAAGCCCGATGACTGCCGCCGGCAAGATTCCCGCGTGCAGCGCAAAGAATCGCGTGATGGTGTGATGGCCGTAATCCGAGCCGCCGATGACGATCTTCTGCAGGTCATCGCCGATAATCGGCACGAGCGCCATGAGGTTGGTCGCCACTTTCGTTGCCCAATATCCTTTTTGATCCCACGGCAAAAGGTAACCTGTCAGCGAAAGCGCCAGCACGAGTTGGAGCAGGATGACTCCGAACCAAAAGTTCACTTCACGAGGCGCTTTGTACGCGCCATCGATCACCACTTGCATGAGGTGGAGCACGAGCAGCACGGTCATGATCTGCGCTGTCCAATGGTGCAACCCGCGAAGGAACCAGCCTCCCATCATTTCGTGTTGGATATAGTAGACACTCTCCCACGCCGTCTGCGAACTGGCGCTGTAGCCCATCCACAGAAACACGCCGGTGATGAATTGAATCGCCAATCCGAATGTGAGCGTGCTGCCCCACACATATCGCCAGCGCGAACCGCCGGGAATGTTTTCGAAGAGCGCCTCTTTCGTCAGACTGCGATAACCCGTCCGGTTGTCCAGCCAGTCAAGCAAGGGTCGAATCATGATACGGGCAATTTCTGCGGGTGGCCCGCTTTGAAATTCTGGAACTTCACCCACACTTCGCCCCCCGCTCGGACTTCCACATCCAGCGCGTCCATCGCGCGCGGACTCACTCCGCTTTTGATGGCGCCATCCGAACTAAAATTGCTGTTGTGGCACGGGCAGAAAAAATCTTTCGCATCTTTGCGATAGTCCACGAAGCATCCCGCGTGGGGACACACGGAACTCAGCGCCATCACTTTCCCCTCTGAAATTTTCCGTAGATAAATTGCCCCAATCGGAGTGGCCGGATATTTGTTCCACGCATCGGTCTTGTCGGCGATGATTGCAAATTTCATCGGCACACCATCAGCGGGCAGAGCCTCAATCGTTGTCACTCGCACTGGTTCGCCACCGCTGGCTTTGCGCCGTAGTGGATCCATTGCCGAATAAACACCCGCGGCCACTGGCACCAACCCGATGCTCGCGCCCACGGCAACGCAACTGAACTCCTTCAGAAAATCGCGCCGTTGCGGGCATTCACATTGAGGTTGTTCAGACATACAGAATTCTAAGACTCCACGCCTCCTTCGATATTCAATTTGTAACTCAAAACCAAATGTAGGTGCAATCCCGAATTGATTTTTCGGCGTGCAAATCAACTTCATTTCAGCACACTCCAGCGAATGCTGGCCTTCACCCTATTTCCCGGTGATTCAGTGGTGGCGCTTGTCTTGTTCGTGCTGGCAGCCTCGGCGCTCACTGGCCGCATGCAAGGAGGGGTTCGCATGGCTGTCACTCTGCCGGGTGCGTTACTCGCGCTCTACGGCGCCGTGCGATTCTCGGACATAGCGCCCGTCATTCATTGGCCCGATCATCCATTGTACGAGCAGATTTGGCCGCCCATCATCATTTTTGTTGGCGGCATGATCCTCGTCAAACTTATTGCCGAGGCCGTGCATCGCCCTGTTTATCTCCATTTCAAATACAAGAATAAGACGGATGAAACGGACTTTTTCCGCTGGGAACATTTGAATCACATCACCGGCACTGCCCTCGGCGCGATCATCGGCATGATCTACCTCGTTGCCTTTTGCACGGTGGTGAGTGTGCTGGGTTATGCCTCAACACAAGTGAAACCCACGGCTGAGTCGCAACTCAAAGAGCCGCCCGTTGTCCAAATTATCAATCGTCTTTATCACGATCTTCAGGCAAGTGGATTGGCCAAGACAGCTGCGCCGCTCGATCCAGCTCCACTCAAATTCTACGAGTCAGCGGATATTCTCGGTCTCGTTTACCACAATTACGGCGCGTCCAATAACGTTCACGCTGCACGGTTCGAAAAACGCCTACTCAATTACCCCGGCACATTCACTTTTTTCATGCGCGAAGATGTCCAAAAGTTGATGAAGGACTCGACGTTCGCTCAGATGCTGCGCGGCAAAACGAATTTCCACCGCATCCTCGAATATCAGCCGGTGGTTTCACTCCTTCGCAATCGCGAGGTGTTTCGCCAATTCAAGAAAATCAATACCACCGACCTGCTCGGATACCTTCAGACCGGCTATTCAGAAGATTACAGTCCAGAAGGTCTCAAGAGGCGAAACGTTCCGTTCGTCATTGGCCGATGGGATTTGGACGAGGCGAGCACTTATCAAACAATCTTCGCCAAATACCAGCAAGCCGGCAACGCCGAGGTCACCACCGGCAGCGCTCAGAATTTCAATGCCTTTATCCTGAACATGGGTTACGGACTCACCCTCACATTTAATGACGACTACACTGTATTGCTCAGCGGCCACTATTTTTGCGATGAGACGATCTACAAACCTCGCGAAAAATTGGGCGACGGCGTCGTAAAGAAAATTGTCATGTCGCCCAAACCTCCATTGGTGAACTGGCAATTCGTCCATTCACGACCACCGCGAATCATCGCCAAAGGAACTTGGGAACGAAGCGAGAACGATATTCCCACCAAGATCACTTTCACACAGCGCTCCGGCACCAAGCCTGTCTCTGAAGTCATCAATGTGCGAATCTACGAAGCCGCTGGGCGATTGCTGGCCGAGTTTGGACAGTTTAACAAGGAAACATACGTCTTCGAACGGCAGGACAACTAGCTGGCCACAACCGCGTCGATCGTTTCAGTCGACGATCCCAAAGCGGCGATCTGCGACGTCAACAGATCGATCAATCCGCGAATCCCATCCACTCCATCACCACCGGGCAACGACTGCGCCATTTTCACCGCTCTGTCCAAATACAAACCAATCTCGGCCTGTGTCTTTTCCAAAACTGCATTTCGTCGCAATAACACCAGTAGAGCGCCGTTCAATTCCGGTCGCCATTCGGGCAAATGCGTCATCAGCCAAGCGCGATCCTGCTCAGTTCCCTGCTCCAGCGCGATGAGCAACGGCAACGTCAATTGCCCTGTCCCCAGATCCGTCCCCAGCGTCTTGCCCGCTGTCGATTCATGTCCGAACACATCCAGCGCATCGTCATACAATTGATAGGCCATTCCGATTTCTTCGCCCAAGGCCCGGACTTGCGCCGCAATTTCTTTCGATGCGCCCGAAACTCTCGCGCCCATTTCGCACGAAACAGCAAATAATTCGGCCGTCTTCAGCCGGATGACTTTGTAATATTCCTCGCGAGTGAGATGGAAATTGCCGCGCTGTGTCGTCTGGATAATCTCACCCGTGCAGACATTTTTTGAGGCGATCGCCGAAGCGCGACAAACTTCCGTGGTCGGGAAACTGGCCGCCAATTTCAACGCCTGCGAAAACAGACAGTCTCCGACGAGCACCGCCATATTGCTGCCCCAATGTTCAGCGAGCGTGGGTCGACCGCGTCGCAACTGGGCACCATCAAGAATATCGTCGTGAACCAGCGTCGCTAAATGAACCATCTCGACGATGGCCGCAAGGGTCACGTGATCGTCCGATAATTTCCCCTGCAATCGTCCGCTCCAACCGACAAGAGTTGGCCGCAATCTTTTCCCTTGGCTGGCCAAGGCGTATTGAACGAACTGGCTGATTGCCGGATCGAAGTCTGCCACCTCCGCGTGCAACCGTTCAGTCACTTGGTGCAGGAATGGCCGCAGCGGCCCGACCAACGCTTCCCAACTCGCCGTTGGAAGTGTGGCGGCTGCATCGACCTGTTTTGTTCCCTTCATGTGTTGGAATTTATGGCCGTACCCTGCACCTGTCAAAGCCGGCGGAGACGTTCTAAGGAATACTTCTGGGCGCACAAGTCAAACTTACATTCGTGTTTGGGACAGTTTGAGCATCATTTTGAATTCAGTCGGGAGAAGCGGCATCACCGACAATCGCGATTGGCGGACAAGCCCCACCGTTGCGAGTGCCGGCTCCGCTTTGATGGCTGACAAACTCACGGGTTTCACCAACGACTTCACCGGCACAAGATCCACGCAAACCCAGTCACCCTCGCTGGCCGTCGGGTCGGCATAACCAGCTCGACTGATTTTTGCCAGCCCCACAACCTCCCGCTCATCGCCGCTGTGATAGTAGAAAACCAAATCGTTCACAGCCATGGTGCGAAGATGATTGCGCGCCTGATAATTTCTGACGCCTGTCCAAGCCGTGCCGGCATCCTTCACAAAATTGGCCCACGCGTAACTCTCCGGCTCCTGTTTCACCAGCCAATAATTCATGCGCGATTGTGTTCGGCACGAAAAGTTCTGTCACGGATTTCTGCGCCGAAACATTGTCCGCTGTTCACCGTTCCGCGCTCGCGCTATCGTCTGCCCATGGATCTGGCTGCGAATCTGAAGGGTGTCCGCAAACGTATCGAAGCCGCCTGCGAACGAGCAGGCCGCAGTCCGGAAACGGTCGAGTTGATGGCTGTGACAAAAACCGTGCCCGTGGAAACGGTGTGTGCTGCCGGTGAATTGGGGCTGCGATTGTTTGGCGAGAACCGAGTGCAGGAAGCCGCGCTCAAGATTTCGAGTTGTCCCGGAAATCTGCGCTGGCACATGATTGGCCATTTGCAGACCAATAAATGTCGCGAAGCCGTGCGCTTGTTCTCGATGATTCAGGGAGTCGACAGCCTGCGATTGGCCAATGAGATTCAGCATCACGCACAGACATTGTCGAAAACCATCCCCATCCTCATCGAAGTGAATGTGGCCGTTGAATCGAGCAAGTTCGGATACAAACCTGAATCGTTGTTGAATGAATTGGAAGCCATCAACGCACTGCCACGGTTGGAAATTCACGGTTTGATGGCCATCCCGCCTTGGACGCCAGAACCAGAAAACACCCGGCCGTATTTCCGCAGACTGCGCGAATTGAAATCAACCTGCGAACAGGTGCTGGGGGCACCGCTTCCTGTGTTGAGTATGGGAATGAGCGGCGATTTCGAAGTCGCCATCGAGGAAGGATCGACGTTGATCCGCATCGGAACGGCTCTTTTTGGCCCGCGCGCGGCCAGATCGAAACCGGCAAAGACCGACTCCGACTCGATCGAGTGAGCTGTGCTGGCTCTTTTATTTGGTTCATTTTATCGGCGACTTGTGCTTGAATGACCGACCCATGGAACTAACGCCGGAAATGTTCGAGGAAGAAATGTCGGCCGCGCTGAAAACGTACGACCAGTGCGTCGTCTGTCTTGAGAAGTCTCCTGATGAATGTCGCGACTCGCTGGATTCGCTGCTGCGCAAAGCAATCAAGGCTTACAATAACCGTGGGGAGGGACTGCGACATGGTTTGGCGTTGGACCCCCAAGTCACCATTATCCTGAGCCAGCAGGAAGGAACTGACCGGCCGCTGTGCGGGATTTATTTCAATCTGTATTCGCCCCACAAGAAGCGGGGGCTGAAGCCGGCAACTTCAAATCGCTGAAATCCGATTCACTCGATTCGCGCTTCGTCGCCCACTTTGATCTCGCCCTTGGAGATGTCGGCCACCAAAAAGGCTTCTTCAACCTGACTGGTTGTCACCAATTCGCCGACTTTCTCGCCGTCGCGATACACTTGCAGCTTCGACAACGGCTTGGGCATCCGGACGAGCGTGCAGTCCAACACAACAAATTTTAATTCCGTGTCCACCAACGCTACCTTGACGGATGTGACATTTGCCGGCCGAACTTTCGTGGTTGATCCAGCGCCCGGCGGAACGACATTCGTCGTCTTCCCGCCTTTGTCGCCACAACCGACAACCATCAATGCCAGTGTTGCCAATAAAAAGTTGATCTTCATATCTCTCCTGCGGTCATCGTAGATTGAGTTCCCCAACGGTCAATGGATGGTTATTCACCAGTGGACATTCGAATTTTCCGCAATCGCTCTTCCCACGAAGCCCAATGCGCCTCCCACCGTTCGCCAGCAAATGCTTTGCGCGCTTTCGGAAGTGATTCCTCCAACGCTCGCCGCTGTTCGATGACGATCGCCTTTTCGCCCCACACCATATTGGCCTCAATCAGATTGAGCCGGTTCGCTGGATAATCTGGCGCAATCTCCAGTGCGCGCTCGAAATGTCGCCGCGCCTTTTTTTTGTCCCCCAAACTGATCGGCCAACCCGGCGCCTGATGATACAACTGTCCCAGATTGCGATCCGGGCCTGCGTATTCGTATTTGTCATCCAATTCTCGCGCCTTGGAAAAACTTTGTTCCATTTCATCGACCAGTTTGAGCGCACCCAGATTCATTGTCCGCGCAAGTTGCCCCAGATTCATCGCCAGAAAAAAATGTCCGCCCACATCCTTCGGATGCCGCACGAGCCAGTCCCTACAAATGGCCAACCCTTCGCGTGCCAACGCCGCCCGCTCAGAATCGTTTTCCGCAAATTCTGCACGATCAAAACAGGCGCTAGCGAGTTTTCGCGCTGTGACGGCAGACTGGAAAGTCGTCTTGTGCTGAGCGCGTGCTGAGACGAGCGACTTCTCGGCCGCACTCTTGAGCTTGGACTTTTGATCTGCCAAATCATCGGCCATCCCAGCGAAGGTCGCCCAAGCGATTATCGCCAAAAAGTAGAATGTACGTTGGCAGTTTGACATTGCTTTGAGGCCAATTTTTGCGCTATTTACCCAGTCACAAATGTTCCGTAAGTTCAGACCCTATTTCCTGATCGTGGGCTTGGCGATTACAGCTTTTGCCGGCATTGGCTGCCGTGGACTTTCCGCCTCGGGATCCATCTCGCCTGCCACATTCCTGTTTCCACTTTTGCTGCAAAATGATTCAAGCCAGCCCGTGCCGCAAGCTACTGCGGCTCGCCCAATCGGTTCCTGATTTAACATGCGTTTTCCTCTCGCTTTGACAATGAAGATTGCCGGACACATCGTCTGGCACAAGCTTCGTCGCACTCCAAAATTTGCGATGGTGTTGCAGCTCGAGCCGCTGCATACGTGCAATCTGACCTGCACTGGTTGCGGGCGCATTCGCGAATATTCCACCAGCCTCAAGGATATGATGAGCCTCGAGGATTGTCTCGCCTCGGCAGTCGAGTGTGAAGCGCCGATGGTGAGCATTTGTGGTGGCGAACCGCTGATTTATCCAAAGATCGAGGAACTCGTCGCCGGTCTGCGAGAACAGAAACGAATCATCTACATCTGCACAAACGCGATGTTCATGCGCAAGAAAATGCGTGACTACATGGCTGCGCACTACTCGCCGAAGATGGAGGCGAAGATCGCGAAACTCATCGCCGATAACCTGATCACGGAGAAGGACGCCGAGACCATCCGAAATGCCGACGACAAAGCCCGCACCAAAATCACGATCAAGCCGAGCCAGTGGATGTATTGGAACGTGCACGTCGACGGGCTGGAATTCACCCACGACCTCATTGTCGAACGCGAAGGTGTCTTCAAAGAGTGCGTTGAAGCCATCAAAATGGCCAAGATTCTTGGCTATCAAGTCGCGACGAACACCACCGTTTACAAGGAGACCGAAGTGAAGGAATTGGACGAGATGTTCAAATACCTCTCGTGGCTGGATGTGGATGGCCACACGATTTCTCCTGGCTACGATTATGACGCCGCCAAGAAAGATATGGTCAAACGCCTCGGCAAGCAGCCCGAGGAGTTTTTCCTCACGCGCGACATGACACGGAAGAAATTCGCCAAGATCCAAGAGTGGGGCAAAAACTTCACCATCTTCGGCACACCGGTCTATCAGGAATTCCTCGCCGGCAAACGCGAACTAACCTGCACTGCGTGGGCCATCCCGACACGCAATGTCAAAGGCTGGAAAGCTCCATGCTACTTGATGACCGACGGCCATTATGCCGGCTATCAGAAAATGCTGCGCGAGGTGAAGTGGGAAACATACGGCGTGGTTAACGGCGTCGCCCGTGATTCGCGTTGCGAAAACTGCATGGTCCACTGCGGCTACGATCCCTCGGGCGCACTCGGCACCAATTATCAGAGCGGTGATAACTGGAAAAACTTTAAGTACAACTTCGGCGCCAAGCCCAAACGATACGAAGCTGGGCACGAAGTGAAGGCATTCAACGGCGTCTCCATCGGCAAAGGCCACCTCGCCGAAGCCAAAGCGGCAATCAAATCGGGCGGCGATTGCAGCAGTGGCGACACGACTCAACGCACCGAATTGCTGGCTCAGATTGCCAAGAACAAGGCAAGTTAGTTGCCACTGGCGCCAGCGCGCTTTCACGGAATCCTTCGCTTCCCGTCAACACAATTGATGGAGGGAATGCACCCATCGCCTCTGTTTTCTATTGACCCCGCACGGGATATTTGTCGAGATGGACTTTCTATTTTGATTTTTTAGATGGCGAAGCCCAGAAGAAAAAACGCGAAGTCGCCGCGCGCCTCCAACGGCGCGAGCAAGTATGACGCCCATCATACTGCCTTGTCCGACGCCTATGGCGAATGGGCGGATTTACGACGTTCGTTGTCCGACACGAAGGACGCCGCGACAGAACGCGAAGAATTGCTTCGCATGTTCAGCATTTGCCCCGACTCACAGCGGGCTTGGTTACTTCTCGAAGATTATTTGGAGAAACTCAAACTCACCCGGCGTGATTTCCCGGGGGAGGAATGGTGGCCCCAAATGATTGACACCCGCAAGACCGAGCGATTGGAACAGCTGGCTGTTTTATTCCTGCGGTCCAAACGCACATTGCCGAACGAGCTTTCCACGTATGTGAATCTCGATCGCTTCGCTGAGATCGAAGCCGCGGAAGCGGAATCTGATCTATTGCAGCGGATCGAACGATGGATGTTTCCGCCCGAACCGCAGCATCTCGATCAACCGCGCGCACAACTGCGTGCCGTGTGTACCCCGGTCGCCATGGATGGCTCGGCCATCCACGTGCTGGCGATCGAATTTTACATCACACGGCCTCGAAACGGCGAACGCAAGAAGCCGCTGGCAGACATCATTGAGCTGACGACGCGCGCGACACACGAACAGGAATTATTTTCGCCACCGGACTGGGAATTCATCTCATGGCTGTCCGATCGTTACAGTGGCGATAAACAAACCGAGCAACTCCGGCTCGCAGGTCAGGAACTGCTCGAATGGGTGGTGCAGTGGGGCGATCAAGGACGCATCATGTCGGCTGATGGTGAGCGATTCGAATATCACGGACAAGTCGCCGAGCTGGTGCCGGACATCAAGAATGGCACGCAGGAATTATCTTTCACTCACACGCTCCACTTGCCGGGAGAGCCGCAGCGCCCATTGCAGGATGCCCAATTCTTTGCGGGCAGTCCCACTTTGTTGTTGATTGACCGCCAGTTTTATTTCCTTCGCCAAGCACCGCCGATAGGACTGCTCGTTCGCTGGCTGCAGAAACCGCACGTGCCCGTCACCAAACTCAGTCATCGATTCATCACCAAACTGCGCCGCACACATCGGCAAGGTGAAGTGGATTGGGATCAACTTTGCGTGGCGCATACTGCCCAGCCGCAGTTTCTGCTCGAGCTGGCCGGCGACGCCGTTCAGTTGCGACTGCAGGCCAAAAGTCAGCGCGATGAAAGCCTCTGGGAATGGACCGGTCACGAATGGCATCGCATCAATTCCCATCTGACCAAGCCCAACGACAAGCCCGAGATTCTTGACGATCCGAGACTTGATCCCGCCAAAGAATGGCTTTTGAAACTCGACTGCTTTACTCCGGAGCCGGGACTGTGGGTGGGTGATGCCGGTGAGAATTTTCTCAGCTTGCTGGCGTCCATGTGGGAACAACGGCCGAAAGACACGTTATTCCTCGGCAACCAGGCTTTCCAACGGCTCTTCATGCAGCCGAGAAAACTGAAACCCAAATTGATTGTTCGCGGCAGCGGCATCGACTGGCTTTCCGTTTCTGCCGAATGGGAGAATGAAGGATTCCAGCTTTCGAAAGCGGACTTGGAGCGACTGGCGACCGCCACCAGTCGTTTCGTGAAGCTGCCGGATTCAGGCTGGATCGAATTGGATGTCGACGCCACTCATCAGGCTCATGAAACGATGGCCGAGATGGGGTTGGAAGATCTCTCAGCTTCAGAACAACGAGTGGCTATCGAGCAAGCAGCCCATCTCGACGATGCGACTCTGGCACTTTTTGGCAACACCGCCCAAGCACGCAAATTGCGCGAGCGCATCGCGAATTTCGAAGGCGTGGCCTCCACGGATTTGCCCAAGACAATCGATGCAGAACTTCGCCCGTACCAGAAAGATGGTTTCGATTTCCTTTGCCACCTCAATCGACTTGGGTTGGGTGGCGTCCTTGCCGACGACATGGGACTCGGCAAAACTCTGCAAACTCTCGTCTGGCTGAAGTGGCTCAAAGAGCAGAACACGAAGAATCCAAAGCCGTCGTTGGTCATTTGTCCCGCCTCTGTGCTGCACAACTGGCGACGCGAAGCGGAGAAATTCACTCCCGGCACGAAGGTGCTGGTGCTCGAGAGCGGCGCGGCGCGACACAATCTGCGCAAGCAAATCCCGCAACATGATTTGATCGTCACCAACTACGCGCTGCTCCGGCGCGATTTGGAGGAGCTGCAGAAGTTCTCGTTCCGTGCTGTGATTCTTGACGAAGCTCAGTTCATCAAAAACCCCGGCGCACAAGTCACGCAATCGGTGAAGCAAATCGAGTCCGAATGTCGATTGGCGCTCACGGGAACGCCGATTGAAAACCGACTGATGGATTTGTGGAGCATCGTTGATTTCGTCGAGCCGAGTTACCTCGGCTCCTCGCAACATTTTCACGAGATCTACGAGCCGCAGGGTGACAGCGAAGAATCGATCAACGCCCGAAAGATTGCGCGGCGTCGGCTCTCTTCACGTTTGCGTCCCATTCTCCTGCGCCGCATCAAACAGCAAGTCGCCAAGGATCTGCCCGACCGCATTGATCAACGGCAGGACTGCCCGCTCACCGAGGATCAGCGCAAATTGTACCTAGCCGAATTGCGACGCAGCCGCGACCAAGTGATGCAGACCATCGAGCAGCAGGGTTTGGCCAAAAGCAAAATGCAGGTGCTGGCCGCGCTGACTCGACTGCGTCAAATCTGCTGTCATCCCACGTTGGTTGGGAACGATTCCGCTTCGGGCAAGACCGAGGCGTTGTTTGATTTGCTGGAACCGCTCATCGAACGTGGCGAGAAGGTTCTCGTCTTCAGTCAATTTGTCCGGATGCTCAATGTGCTCGAGACTGAGTGCAAGACACGCCAGATCTCAACCCACATGTTGACCGGCGAGACGAAGAATCGGCAGGAAGTCGTCAACGCATTTCAGGATGACAAGAATGCCGCTGTGTTCCTGTTGAGCCTCCGCGCGGCGGGCACGGGATTGAATCTGACCTCGGCCAGTTACGTGGTTCTCTATGATCCATGGTGGAACCCAGCCGTCGAAGCACAAGCCATCGATCGCACGCATCGCATCGGACAGACACGGACTGTGAATGCTTACCGCCTCATTGCGCCCGGCACTGTGGAAGAAAAGATTTGGAGCCTGCAACAGGCGAAGAGTCAGACGATCGCCGATGTTCTCGGTGAAGAAGGCTTCGCGAAGAGTCTGACCAAGACCGATCTGGAATTCCTTTTCGCTGAAGACTGACGATCGGGCGGAAAAAAAACTGGCTGTCCGACTAGGATTCGAACCTAGACTAGAGGAACCAAAAACCTCTGTGCTACCATTACACCATCAGACAACTGACGGTAAGTTAGCGGGCGAATTGCCAACGGCAAATAAATTTTCTGAAAAGAAGGTCAGACCACATCCGCGGCGATCTTGCGCATGATCTCTTCCAGCGTGGTTTTGCCTTCAAGAACCCGCTGCAGTGCGTTATCCCAGAGCGTACGCATACCTGATTCGGCTGCGCGTTCTTGAATCTCCCGCGTTGGCCTCTTTTGAAGCACTGCCTGACGCACCGCCTCGCTCATGGGGAGCAATTCGGTCACGGAACCGCGTCCGCCGAATCCAGTATGATGGCACGCTTCGCAACCAAGCCCTTTCAAAAACCGGTTGTTGTTCAACTGTTCCTCGACGAATTCTTTTGAGGTGGCCACTTCCAGATGGTGCAAGGCGTAATCTTCCGGCGTGTACGGCTCGAGACAGTATTGGCAATTGAGACGGACGAGGCGAATGCCAATGACCCCGATAATCGTCGAGGCGAGCAGGAACGGTTCGAGTCCCATGTTGATCATGCGCGCGAAAACGCCCGATGTCGAACCGCTGTGCAGCGTGCTGATCACCAAGTGACCCGTCATTCCTGCCGTCACAGCGATCGACGCGGTTTCCATATCGCGGATCTCACCGATCATGATCACGTTTGGATCCTGGCGCAGAAGCGAGCGTAACGCGGCGATGTAGGTGTATTCACGCGCGGGGTTGAGCGAGCTTTGGTTCACCCACATCAAGCTCTGCTCCACGGGATCTTCAACGGAGGCGATGCTCAATGTGTTTTGATATTTCTCAAGCAGGTAACCGAGCGAGGCATAAATCGCCGTGGTTTTTCCTGAGCCGGTGGGGCCGGTGAGCAGGATCAATCCATTGGGCTTACCGAGAATGCCCGTGTAGCGAGAAAGTGTCTCGGCATCGAAACCGAGGCTGGCCATGTCGAATGTCCGCGCACGCGGATCAAAAATACGCATGACTATTTTCTCGCCACGCACGGTGGGAAAAACTGAGACGCGGAGCTGGACCCCCGCGTACTCTTCCCCTTCCAGCGCAGCTTTGCCGTCTTGCGGCACATCTTTTTCATGGCTGGCCAGATTGGCCATCACCTTGATTCGCGCGCAGATTTTTTCGTGATACTCCAATGGAAGAATCGCCAATTCCGACAGGATGCCGTTCACGCGCGTCCGCACACCGCTGTAGTTTTCCCAAGGCTCGATATGGATATCGCTCGCCTTTGATTCAAGCGAGTCATGAACGATGTGATTGACGAGCACGATGATGTTGATCGGATCGTTCTCGGTTCGTGACTGGACGTATTCCTCTGTGGCGTTCAAGGGGTGGGTGTGTTGTTGCGCGAAGTATCGCCCCAGCGGGAGCCCAACCGCCAGCAAAATTCCCATCCGCGTTCGCCCATCCGCGTTTGCACTTGTTTGCCTTTTTTAACAGGGCTGACAAACTCATTTTCACAAACTTCGCATGAAACGTTTTTTCCAATGGTTGTTCCGGTGGCAGGTGTTCGGGAATGTCGCCGTTGGATTCGCCGTGCTGATCACCCTTCTCCTCGTCGCATTCACAATTGAAGGGGTGCGAGGACGGCGAGCGTGGGACCACTTTCAAACAGAATGGGAATCACGCGGCGAATCATTCGATTTGTATCGGATGATTCCTCCGCCAGTGCCGGATGACGAAAACATGGCCATGGCTCCGTTCTTCGCACCCTTGGCGGAGCAAAAATGGAATCCTGATTCACAGACACTCTCTTACAACACAAATGCTCTCACCCGTATCACGTCACGATTTCCTCATTGGAACCCTACAAATTCGGGCGTGTGGCGGCTCGCGATGCCGACCGACCTCGATGCCCTCGCACATGCTGCCACTGGGCCAGCCACCAATAACGACACTGCGGCTCGGCGCATACTCGATGCGCTCGGTCCGTACTCAAGTTTGATGTTGGAAGTAACCGAAGCAACGCGACGACCCAAAGCGCGATTCAACAATCAATACGGGGCGGGAATCAGAATGCTGATTTTACACCCAGTAGTGAATAAAGTCGCCGCCATAATTTTCAAACATCGAGCTTCAGCGCAACTGGCTCAAAGCCGTCCCGATTTGGCTTGGGAAGATCTCCAAATCCAATTTCGGCTGGCTGACTCAATAAAGTCTGAACCAGTTTTGATCTCGCACCTCGTGCGGATTGCCATTTTAGAAATGGCGCTGCAAATCATCTGGGAAGGACTCAGCGCGAACATCTGGACCGAACCACAATGGGAGGCTATCTCGCGCGAATTGGCGCAGCTACGATTCGGCGAGGATTATCAACTTTGCATCCGGGGAGAGGCAGTGATGATTTCTGAAACGTTTTTTGATGAAGCGATTCGAGGCCGAATCAATTCGCTGCGTGAAGTATTAGGTTCGGACGATACCCTGCTGCGCTTCATGCCCAATGGCTGGCTTTATCAAAACAAGACTGCGCTGGCCAAACTCCATTTCGAAATCGCTCTACCTGTTTTCGAGACAGCCACCGGACGATTCAGACCTGATCGTGCAGCCAATTTACAGTCTCAGTTGGATTCGATGCAACGATCTCCGTACAACATTTACAGCTTCGAGTTTTTCCCAGCACTCGCAAAAGCTTCAATACGGTTTGCCGTGATCCAAAACGGCGCTGACATGGCGCGGACGGCCATCGCCATCGAGCGTCACCGAATGAAATTCGGAATGCTGCCACGATCCCTGTCCGACCTTGTCGCCGCCAAATTCATGGACAAAGTTCCCGCCGATATCATCGATGGTCGACCCATGCGGTATTCCATCATTTCGCCCACTGAATACCGGCTCTATTCTGTTGGCTGGAATGAGAGCGACGAATTGGGAATCGTGACCGGTTATGGCATCAAGAAAGCGTTTCCGAGATACGAGGAAGGCGACTGGGTTTGGTTCAGTCGACGAGCCGCTCCCGAATGATCAACGTCACTTGATCAGCGGCACGGAAATAGTCTGCCTCGCATCCTTCACGATCAGTCTCCCGCCCGAATAAGCGGGGAAACTCCAAGTACGCCCGCAAACCTGCAGCCGACCCAACTCTTCGTATTTCTCGGGCGACGCGCGCAACAGATACAATTCACCCGATGAATTGTGCACGAGCAACCGGTCACCCACACCGATGACCGAGGAATAATCCGTGAAGCCCGGCTTGGCCCACAGCACCTGCCCACTGCCGAAATTCACGCAGACGAATTCGGACGAGTTGCCTTTGCTGCTCCCCAATCCGTAAAGGTGGCCAGCCAACAACACGGGCGTCGTCAGATTGATCTTGAGTTGCTTGTTCGCCCAAACTTCCGCCACTTGGAATTTCTCGCCTTCCTTGCTCACGCGATATTGAACAAGACCGACCGTTTGCGAGGCGATCGTCACGGTGTCTCCCACGACAATCGGCGTGACAACATTTCGCTGAGCACCCGTCTTCACCGGCGTATCCCAAAGTATTTTCCCATCCGCGCAACGCGAGCCAATCAGCCTGTCGGCAGTCACGAGGATCACCTGCGCCTCGCCGGCAATCGTCGCGAGCATGAGCGACGCATAGGCCGCATTATCCGTTCCCGATTTCCACTGCACTTTGCCCGTGCGCTTGTCGAACGCCACCAAGCTGGCGCCATCTGGACTACCAACCGGCGCGTAAATCCATTTGTCGTCCACCACTGGCGAACCGTTGTTGCCATGTCGCCGCGCAGCCGTCCCTTCGGATCCGGGAATATTCCCACCAAAGAATTTCGCACCGAAATTCTTGTCGTAATCCGTCGACCACAGAATTTTCCCGTCCTTCAACTGGACGCACGCGAGCACCCCTTTGGCGGTTTGGACAAAAATCAAATCGCCATCAATCAGCGGCGTACAACGCGGTCCCGGGCCGAATTCATTCGTGAAATTCCATGAATCGCCGATGGGCGTTTCCCACACCTGCTTTCCATTCTGCAATTCCACCACACGCAGCGCCTCTTTGCCGTCCACCTCGTGGAGAATCACGAGCTTCCCGTTGGCCGTGACCATTCCCGCCTGGCCCTTTCCCGTCTGCAGCGACCACGCCGCTTCGGATTTGACCGGCAAGCCATCGAGCTTCGATTCACCTCTGGCAATGCCGTCACGGGCAGCCCCGCGCCATTGCGACCAATCAGCAGCCGATGTCGTTGTGGATTGGAACGCTGCCAACGCAGCGAAAATGAGGGCGTACGATTTATTCATGATTGGTATCGGAGACGATTTGGAATCGGTGCGCCTTCAAGAAAGTTGGAAACCTCACCAAGCTCCATCCGCCAGAAGGTTCACCGCCTTGCGCGCCAATTCATCGGAGATGAGCGGAAGCACCCGAAGTTCCTGACTCACCAGATCACCACTGGCGCTGACAGGAATCGTGCTCGTCACCTTTTTGCTGAACACTTCGCGGCCAGAAACTCTTTCGATGACGATGATCTCGGCAGACAACATCATCGAGAAATCCGCCACAGCAAGCACGTCTGTCGATCGATAGCTCAGTCCGTTCCGTAGCAGTTGAGTGATTTTGCCTGTGACAATGAGGTCGCCGCCTTGCTGTGTTTCAAGGCGGAACGTGCCTTCTTTCTGGAACTGTTTGCGCAGCGATTGATTCACCGCCTCCACAATTCGCGGCTCCAAAGTCTCATTCTTGAAAAACGACACTTGCACAGATTTCTCCCCCGCCTTGAATCCGCCCGTTGGCCCAAGCCGATATCCTGCACACGACGTCGTCGCCAGCAGCACAGTCAGCCAGGCCAGTTGGATGAGTGTTCTTGGTTTCATTTGCGTTTTTGCTGTAACTCAGCGATGCGCTCACGGGAAACTTTATCGGCCTCCTGCGAGCGGGCGATCTTCTTCGCATCCTTCACTCCCCATTGTTCAGGTGCCATGCCTTGCAGATTCACGACCACCTCGCGATAAAGTTGCAGGGCCGCATCAGCCTTTTTGCGCGTGTCGATTTTCGAAGCGGCGGCGAATGACTTGAGCGCCAGATCCACTCGCGCGGTGAAAAGTTCCTGCACACGCGTCCGCGCTCGCTCGCGCATTCGATCCGTCTCCGCGCGGTGCTTGTCCGATGCCAAGCCCTGTGTGATGCCGATGACCTGCTGGTGATATTTTTGAGCCGCGAGCCATTTCTGGTTCTTCTCGTAATAGAGCGCCGTGGAGAGTGCGCCGCGTGCCTGTTCGATCTTCATCGCTTCGATTCTTTCCAAAGCATCGGTCACACGCACCTTTTCCGTCTCGCTGTCTTTGTAGAGTGCGCGGTAATCCTCGAAGGCATCGATGGCCTTGCCGGTGAGCGTCTGGTCATACACGCCCTCGAGCACCTGTCGCTGATAAACCCGCCCAATCCCAAACTGGGCATCAGCCACGGATTTGTCCCGCAGCAACTGATCGGAATAGGGCGCGTCCAACAACCGGTCACCCGTCCGGCGCAGACGGTAACGATCGGTCACCAATTCGTAAGCGGCAATGGCGTGGACAAATTCCGAGCCATCCGAAAAGAAGCCGATGGATTTTTCATAAGACTGACCTTTCTTGAGTTGTGCCTGCGCGGACAATCCGCCGAAGGGCGCGTTGGAGACCACCTGACCGTACATGCCCGCCGTTTTCACGAATGAAAAGGTCAACCAATTCGGCAGCGGTAGAAACGCCGACTCCGTGTAGGGAAGCTTCCATCGGAAACGCTGACCGCCCAAATACCGATCGCAGATCTCAAACTGCTTTTTCAAGATCACCTCGCGCTCTTCGTACTCGGGGAACTTTTTCAGCAGGAGCTGATACTCGTTGAAGGCGTGCTCATAAAATTTCCATTTCTCATTCACTTCGGCCACGATCCGGTGCGCTTTCTTCGCGTGCTCGCCCATCGGTGTTTCGAGGATGATCGATTTGGCGGCAAACAACGCCTCGTCCTCATTGCCGGCCTTCAACGCCTCTTCGGCGGCTTCGATCCGTTTGGGAACCGGCTTGTCCAGAATCTCCGCAGACATTCCCGGCCGGATATATTTCCAGCCGATGCCGGGGAAAAACTTCAGTCCGTATCCGGTCACTTCCTCCCGCGCTGCCTTGGATTTGCCCGGCTCAAATACAGAGGGGAAATCCTTTTTTTCCGTGGTTGAGCATCCCGCCACGCTCAACGCCGCAATCAATATGACATACCTCAAAATCACCGTCGCACCGTATGGCAGCCTCTTTAGCCCGTCAAGCCGACCCCGTTCACAAACTCGCGTTGACGTTTCTTGTGCCCGTCCACTATCTTCGCCGCCCATGTTCCGGGCCATTCTCTTCGATATCGACGGCACTCTCATCAACACACGTGGCGCCGGTGTCCGTGCCTTCACCGATACCTTCGATCAGGATTTCGGCATTCACAATGCCGCACACAACATCAGCTTTGCCGGGCGGACCGATCGCGCCATCGTCGCCGAGATATTCGCTGCGCACCGAATCGCCCGCAGCACCGCCCGCTTTCAGCAATTCTATGCCGGGTATCTCCCGCGACTCGATCAAGAACTGTTGAAACGACGCGGCCAGATTTGCCCCGGCGTTCGCGCCTTGTTGCGTCAGTTGCGAAAGCACGCTCCGCCGCCCGTCATTGGCCTGCTCACGGGAAACATTTCTGGCGGAGCCGAACGCAAGCTGCGCCGATTCGATCTTTGGAATGAATTTGAGATGGGCGCTTTTGGAGAACGATTCAGCGAACGCGATCAAATCGCTGCCCATGCCTTTCGCACACTTCGACGCAAGCTGGGGCGGACACTTCGACCCGAACACGTGCTCATCATTGGCGACACGCCGCGCGACATCCAATGCGCCCGAGCTATTGGCGCAAAAGTGCTGGCCGTGGCCACAGGTGATTTCACGACAGCCCAACTACGCAATCACAAGCCTGATCTTGTCGTTCGGACACTGCGCCAAGTGACAGTGAAGAG
>CAMDOH010000010.1 GCA_945903605.1 Akkermansia muciniphila | reverse complement strand
AGCGTTTCGGTGGGCTCGTTGGCGCTGCGAATATGGCGGAAGAGAAATGCCGCGGCATCGGGAGTGGCGACGCTGGCGGCGACATCGGCGATGGCACGGGCCTCGGCTTCGGGCAGCGGTTTGTCACCCAGATTGGCAAAGGCGCCGGGCGCACGGAACTGCTCGCGGAGTGCGCGGCGCAGCACGTACACCAGATGCGCATCGGCGGCGGGTGCAGCGCGCAACGCAGCCAGCAACGGCGCAACGTGAGCGGCGTCGGGGTGCAGCCCCAGCGCTTCAGCAGCGGCGCGTTGCACAAATGGATCGGCGGCGGGCAGGGCATCTAGCACGGCACGCGCTGCTGCGGGTTTCCACACGGTAATCTCGGCGAGGATGCGCAGGGCGTGGACGCGCACGGCGGTGTCGCGATCGCTGGCGGCGTTCAGCAGCGTTTCGGAGTCCAACACGCCACGGCGATGGAGAACCCAAAGCGCGCCGGTCATGAGTCCGTCGCGGTCGTCCCGTTGGCGAAAATGCCAGAGACCGCGCGCGGCTTGCTTGAGCGTGTCGATCGTTCTGGCATCAGCGCGCAGCTCAAGCTCACTCATCGCCAGCGAATGGCGCGTGGGATTTCTCGACATCAGATTTGAGATGAGCTCATCGGAACTGGCCGTGACGATGTTGAAGCCTTTGGGCAGCGCGAGCTGGTCTTTGCGATGCACCACGCGCCAGAGACGGCCGCGTTCGCGGTCGCGGCCAGGATGCGTGAGCGGGACTTCGTAGTGGCCGATGATGCGGTTGTAAAAATCGGCGATGTAAAGCGCGCCATCAGGGCCGTATTGCAAATCCACCGGACGAAACCACGGGTCGGTGGTGGTAAGAAAATCGGCCAGCTCCTTTCCCTTCGGGGACGAACCGTTGAACGTGATCTGGTCGCGGTTGAGGCGGCTGGTCATGACGTTCCCGACGAGAATGTTGTCGCGAAACTCAGGGGGCCAACCTGGGTCGCTCAGATAGACGATGCCGCCGATGGCCGTGGAACCGTGGCTGTGCTGGATGACGGTCGGCGCATAGCCGAGACCATCATGCGGTTTGCCGAAGCTCGGATAATAGCCGCCGCGAACGAGCTGGTAGATAGGCGAGCTGTGGCAGTCGGCGGTGTAAAAGTTGCCGAGCGGATCCATGCACATGCCGAACGGATTCACCTGTCCCCACGTGTGCTGTTCCACGCGCGAGCCGTCGGGACGGAAGCGATACGTGTTGCCCGAGTTGATCGTGATGGACGATCCATCCTTCGCCTTGAACGTGGACGTGTTGTTAAAACCATGCGTCGCGTAAATCCAGCCGTCGAGACCGCGCCGGAAGCTGGCTTGGTTGCCGTGCGTGTCCTTCTCCCAGCCGAGCGGGCCGAAGAGCACCTCGCGCTTGTCGGCCTTGCCGTCGCCATCGGTGTCTTCCATCAGCCAGATATTCGGAATACTCCACGCGATGCACTTCCACGTGAGCGCGGGTTTGGCGCCGCGCGTGACTGCGTTGGTGAGCGACGACGGCGAGCGGAAGGGATACAGGCCGATGGGAATGTTCAACCCATCGGCGAAGACGGTCATCTTTCCGGCGCGACCGTTGGGGCCGAAGTCAGAGAAGATTCGGATACTGTCACGCGAGGGTTCGCCGGGTTTGGCGGCGAAGGGATACTCGCGCGATTCGGTGATCCACAGGCGGCCCGAGGCATCGAAGGCCATGTTCATCGGCTTGCGCAAATCCGGCTCGGCGGCGATGAGCTGGATCTCAAAACCCGGCGGCAGCTTGAAAGTCTTCTGCTGCTCTGCGGGCGCGAGCGGTTCCGTCGTGCGCACCCCGGCGGCGAAAGGATCTTCTGCCGCCAATGCCAGCGCGGCACAGGCCACCACGGCAAGAAAAGCGAATGAGATGCTGTAACGATTGAACATGAATTTGATTGTGGCAAGGCGGGTTGGATTACCAAGATATTTCGCGCGCTTGAAATGAAGGCGTAAAGCGGGCAAGAACAGGGGATGCAACGCCACTTCGCCAGCGACAACAACGCAGGGATTTGTCCGGAGGCATGGGCGGCTTTGGAGGAGGCGAATGTCGGTCATACACCCGGATATGGTGATGATGTTTGGACGGCGCGTGCAGCCGATGCGATTCGTGCGGTGCTCGACACGGATTGCGAAGTGTTTTTTTTGTTCAATGGAACGGCGGCGAATGCGCTGGCGCTGGCGCATATCTGCGAGCCGTTTCACAGTGTGCTGTGCCAGAAATGGGCGCATGCGGAAATGGACGAGTGTGGTGCGCCGGGATTTTTCTCGGGTGGAGCCAAGCTGATTTTACTGCCGGGCGACGATGCGAAGATCCGTCCGGAAGACATCGCCGCTGCGGTGAATCACGGGCGCGAATTGCATGCGCCCAAGGCTCGCGCGCTGACGCTGACTCAATCGACTGAGTTGGGCACGGTGTATTCACCGCGCGAAATCAGGGCCATCACGAAAGAGGCGAGGCGACACGGATTGCGAGTGCACATGGACGGAGCGCGGTTGGCGAATGCAGTGGCGTCACTCGGAGTAAAACCGTCGGAGGTGACTTGGCGCGCGGGAGTGGACGTGTTGACTTTCGGGCTGACTAAAGTGGGGTCGCACGTGGGCGAGGCGGTTGTGTTTTTTGACCGTGAGTTGGCGCGCGAATTTGATTATCGCTGCAAGCAGGCGGGACAGCTCGCGAGCAAGATGCGATTTCTCGCAGCACCGTGGATGGGGTTGTTGTGCGACGGTGCCTGGCTGCGACATGCGGAACACGCGAATACAATGGCTGAGCGGTTGCGTGCGGGGCTGGTGTCGATGTGTGGAGTGAAAGTGCTGCTGCCGCGACAGGCCAATGCGGTGTTTGTGGATTTGCCCGAGTCGGCGATTGGCGCATTGCACGCTGCGGGCTGGCACTTTTACAGATTCATCGGCCAGACGGGTTGCAGGCTGATGTGCGCTTGGGACACGGAGCCAGCGGATGTGGATCGGTTTTTGGATGAGGCGCGGGAAATTCTTTCGCGCACAAAACGGAAAAGCAGCCGGACCCTCTGAGAGACTCGATCGGTTACGGCTTGGGTTTCAATTCCGGCTCTGTTTGGATGCTGGCGATGCTGACGCCGTTGTGCGGGACATCATCGGCGATGCGTGTGTCCATCGTAAGGCAGGCGAGCAGCAGTCCCTGTCCATCGAATCGTGTGTAGAGTCGGTGAAATGCCGGCGGCTCCTGTTTCGCAATCTGGATGGCCTTTTGGTAAAGTTCATCGAGGGTCAACAGTGCGGCACCTTCCTTGTGCTTGCCGAGGTCCTTGTCTTTTTCAATCCATGACTCGCCATTGGGTTTGGGATCTTCGGCGGGCTTGGCTGGCACGGGCAATCCATTGGCGGATTGGTAGCGTCGTTCCACTACCTTGTTGTCACGCACAATGATCTCCGTCGAATTGCCTCCGCCAAACCGGCTGTATCGTGCAACTTTGTAGCTGTAGTTTCCATCGATCTTCGCTTTGATTTGCTGCCAAGCCTTGTGGCTGGTCAGCATTTTCCCATGGTCGTCGTTGACTGCGGCTTCTGGCGCGGCATCTGGTTTTTTGGGTTCGACAGGTTTTATCTCGGCGTCTTTATCGAGGTTCATCTGAATCCATTTCGCCAATGTGCCACTGCCTTGGCCGTAGCCGCCGGGTAGCGGGCGCAGGTCGCGCGTTTGGATGCGCGGCGGTTCACCCCAATGCGCTGGAAAAGCCTTTCCGCTCGGCCCTTTGAAAACCGGCGGAGCGGGTTTGTCCTTTGGTTTTTCCTCGGCCTCCAGTATGGCGAGTTGTTTTTTGAGTCCGGCGAGTTCGGCCGTGATCTTGGCGTAACCTTCAGGTGTGAATTTCGCGACAATCATGAGCTGCTCAATCTCTACGATGCGTTTTTTAGTTTTCTCGATCTCGGCTGATTTGTCAGCGGGGAGGCCAGACGGTTTGCCGATTTGTGGAATCGCAATCACATTGACGCTTTTGCCATTCTCGATGAACTCGACTTTCTGGACATCTGCGCGGTCAAATGAAACGATCATTGGCGAAGCAAACTCAGTGGCTGGATTGGGTGGGGTTTTCTCGGAGCTGAAGTGCAGCGCGAGAGTGCCGTTCTGCAGTTCGCCCTTCTGAACCTTGTAAGTCCAAATCGAGTTTCCGCGCCGGATGATGGCGGCCACGGAGCTGTTTTCAAATGTTCGGGTGTTCACCCATTTTCTGGGTTTGCCTTGGACAGCAGCCACGCCGAACACCTTTTCAAAATCCGCCATCTCGGTGATGAGCAGGAACAATGAAGCATCATTGGTGCGAAAGGTATTGTTCACGAAATGGCCGTCGTGCTGGGTGATTGCTGCGGAGTTGTCGGCTGGAACGGCAGCGAGAACTTTGGCAAGCAGCTCGCCACAGGCTTCGCAGGCATTTTGTTTTGTGGAACATCTCTTGCAGAATTTGAACGCGCGGCTGGCTGTGAATCCATCGCAGTTAGCCGTGCTGCATTTGCCGATGACGGTGATGAAGTTGGCATCCTTGTGCTTCGCACACATGGCTGCATTGGCGGGTAGTACGATGTAAGCGGCGATAGCCGCGATGAGGGTTGTTTTCATAAAAGGAGTTGGCTGTATGGCAAAATGCCCGTTCGAACTATTTTGTCAATAGCCCGAGTTGGCCCGTTATTCGTAGACCTCGTAGACAGTGTCTTTGAGGACAAACTGGACGTTGCGACCATTGGCCAGCCATTGGCGCGATTCCGGATTCTTTGTGATGAGGCTGAAATATGCCGGCGTGCCGAATTGGATCCGAACCCTCGGTGCGTCGGCTTTCTGTTTGTGGACTTCTGAATCAATCCACTGATCGCCATTCTGACAGAAGTTTTTGCCCGCGCTCCAGCGCATCTGCTGTTGATAATACCGGGATGACTCAACAGCGCGCTTCCTCTCAGTAGCATTGAACGGAGTGCCAGCAGCGGCGCCACCGAATCCAGGAGCGGCGGCAACTTTGCCAGCGGCCAGTGCCTCGAAATTGCCCTGATAAATTCCATCAGTCGCATTTTTCGCGTCCTTCAGCGCTATGCTGGAGCGTGCTGCGCCAACACCTTTTTCGCCGCCACGATCGTTTTTGAACCTGCGGAATTCTTCGGCTTGAGCTTCGACAAATTCGCGGTTGCCTTGAAGTTCTTTGAAGGACTGCATCGCGACAGGAACATTGCGCCGAGCTTCATCCTCGAGGATCAGATAAGCGGTGTAGGGTGTGACAATGCCGAATTGGCGCGCCAGTTCAGCCACTTCATCCTTCAATTCCTTGCTCTCGCCTCGGAGCCGGATTTCATCGAGCAAGTACCCGACTCGGCGCGTGGCCCAAAGTCGCGGGATGAATTCATTCTCCGCATTGGCATTGGGGAATTCGACGGCGTACTCGTATTGTTTCTTTTGTCCGTTGACGGTTCCTTCCAAAAGAACGTGGCCTTTGGAGCCGGTGGTGTAGCGTCCAGTAAGAATTAATTCCTCGCCTTTGAACAAGTCCGGCAGCGGGTTGGGATACAGCTTGGAAACCTTCACTCCATCGGGGAATTTCAGCGAAGGATTGGCAAGGACCGGCTCTTTGATCTTCGTAAAAAATGTGGAGACCTTCACTTCAATATCCTCTTCAGGAAGGACGTATTGGGTGAACGCGCGCGTCGTCTCGGCAATCTTGTCGAGCAGATGCGAATTCACATCCGTCCCGATTCCGAAACAGAAGATACGCGAATTCGCCGCCACTTTCTTGATGTTGGCGTGAATGTTGTCCTCATTCGTTTCACCCACGGTGGGGCGTCCGTCGGTGAGGAAAATTACGACGAACGGCCGGTCGCCAGTGGCGGGCCGATAACCCAGCGCTTTGCGCAACGCGTCGTCGATGGCTGTGCCGCCAATCGGTTTGAGTTCCTTCGCGTGATCGCGCGCTTTGTCCCGGTTGGCTTTCTTCGCTTCGGTGAGCGAGCCGAAAAGCGTCTCCGCTTCGGTGGCAAAACGGATGACCTCAAACCGGTCATTGTCATTGAGATTTTCCACACAGAACGCGAGTGCCTTCTTGGCTTGTTCGAGTTTGGCGCCGGCCATCGAGCCGGAAGTGTCGATCACGAACACGACATCTTTCTGCACGATCTGTTTGTCCGCCACGTCCACACCCGGTGAAGCGAGCAACAGGAAGAATCCCTCGCCGTCGCCCGTGCGATGCGTCAGGAGATTCACGGCCACATCGCTTTTCTCGGGCGAGAAATAGAGTTGGAAGTTCGCGTCCGGCTTGGCTTCGCGCGCTTCGAATCCGACAGTCGCGCGGCTGGCTCCATCGCGTTTGACCTCCACATTGTGCGAAGGCGAATAGATGGATTTGATCGGGCGCTTGGAATCGATCTCCACCTTGAAGCTGACATTCGGGATGGGCTTGGCAGAATACTTGGCCGTGTTGAGTGGATACTGGTAGCTCACCAAACCGGCATCGTTCTTGAGCACCTGCGTGTAGGTGAGGCTGATGCGCTTGCGGCCATTGGGTTCAATCGGGAATATGCGCAGCTTGAACACATCCAAGCCCGAGTATTCGAGCAGCGCCGGATCCTTCATCGAGCGAACGATGTCCTCGTAGATTTTCTTGGCTTTGTCAGCCGGGAGCAATTCCGCCTGCACCGGTTTGCCACCAATCTCCATTGTGAACTTGCTGATCGCTGCTCCTTTCGGAATTGGAAAAAGGAATGTGCCTTCCATCTGGCGCGGGTTTGGGTTGTAGAATTCCTGATCGATCGTGGTCACCGCCACCTGATCCTTGATCTTCACCGATCCTTGCAGAGATGTGATTTCCAATGGTGCAAACACGTGCGGCTGCGGAACCGGGCGCGGCCATGGAATCGGATGCGGAATCGGGCGCGGCGGCACGATGATGATCGGGTTCGGGCCGGGATCAATCACGATGATCACTCCCATCGCCGATGGCGCAGCGATCCAGAACGACAGCGTGAATAACAACAAAGAAGACAAGATTCGTTTCATGATGATTTAGACGGGCGTTGTTCCGCGACACTCCCCACCAGTTGTAAACCGGTCAAGTCGGATCCCTTTTGCAGGACGATTCAGAACACTTCGTCGAGCGCTTTCCCGAGTCGGGCGACGCCTTTGGCGATGTCGGCGATGCTCGCGCCGCCAAAGCTCACGCGCATTTCGTGGTTGGGGATTTTTCCTGCCCGATCTGGCGTGTAACACAAATTACCCGGCACATAGATGACCTTGTGACGCAGCGCCGCCTGGAACAATGCCGAATCCATGTCCACCTTCACCGAGGCCGGCACGCGCACCCAATAATAAAGTCCGCCGTTCGGCTCGGTCCATTCCACGCCGCCGGGCATGTGCGCTCGCAACGCCTTGCCCATCGCCGCCGCCTTACTCGCATAACGCCGCCGCAACACACTCAGATGGTCGGCAAACGCGCCGCTGGCCATCGCGCGTGCGATGAGCTGTTGGAGAAAGTGACTCGTGCCAAAATCGTGATTGCCCTTCACGCGCAGTGCCGCCGTCAACACCGGTTCTGGCAAAAGACCAAATCCAATGCGCACCCCTGTGGCGAAGGGCTTGCTGTAAGTGCCGGCGTAGATCACGCGTTCGCCGCGCGGATCGGCCAGCAGTGCCGAAGTCACATCGGGTCCGGCGAATCGCAACTCGCGATAGGCCGCATCTTCGATCAGGTAAATCGGATGTCCTGCCGCGCTCTCATATTTGCGCAGCAACTTCAGCGCGCCCGCTTTCCGATCATAGCCAGTGGTGATGCCCGTTGGGTTGCTGAAATGACTCACCATGTAGAGCGCCTTCAGCCGTGGCAATTCGCCCGCCCGCTTCAATCTCTCCAGCGTTTCCGCCAGGTGCGCCAGATCGATCCCGTCGCGGTCCACTCGCAAGCCGCGTCCATGCAGGCCGTGACTCTGCAGAATGCCGAGGAAAACAAAGTAAGTCGGATCTTCCACCAACACGATGTCGCCCTCATCACACAGAACTTCGGTGACGATATACAGCAACTGCTGCGAGCCGTGCGTGATCATCATCCGTTCGGGCGCATGGGTGCGGGATTTGACTGGCACACCATCCTGCCCGGCCAAATGCTGCGCGGTGAGGCGACGCAGTTCAGCATCTCCCGCCGTGGTGCCGTACTGCAATGCGTGTTGGCCACGGCTATTGGATTTCAGCAAACCGCGGAGCAGTTCCCGTGTTTCGCGGACGGGCAGCGTAGGATTATCAGTGAATCCAGCGGCGAGTGAGATGAGTCCCGGCGTTTCGAGCGCCGCGGCCATCAACCACGAAATGGGTGGGGACTGTGTGCGCCGACCCAGTGAGGAAAGTCCGTTGCCTTTCATATTGTGGCCGGAGTGAATCAAGACGCACTCAGGCAACAGATTTGCGGATTGGCAGAAGATTGCCGGTGTCGTCGAATGCCATTTCTGCGGTGCTGCCAGAAACTTTTAGATTCGGCATCCCAGAGATCGTTTCCAAATACGATTCGGAGACCTCAACGGAATCGACCGTGAGCGTGTCGGTGATGCGGATGACTTTTGCCTTCGCCCGTTCCACTCCCGCTAGCGTGTCCAAAATCCGCGAGATGCACTCTTGGTCGGTGTCGAAATGGATCGGGAACTTTGCGCCGTGCGGCGTGAGCGATGTGAGCGCATTGATATAAGTGGAGGGCTTGTCAGTGGCATTGATCAACCGGGTGGTCGTGATGTCTGCCAAACCAATCCCATTGGAATTGCCGTGAGTTTCAGGCGTGAGGTCGCGCACGAAAATGCGCCGCACCACCGTGGCCGCCGCCGTTCCGGGGGAGAGTTCTGCCGAGCGACCGTGCACCCAGCGGCCGGTCACATTCGGATCCATTCCCGCGCCGCTGATATTCTTGCCGAGTCGATCGATGATGAGCAAATCCGCGTGATCAAACGGAAGTCGCGGCATCAGCACTTTCGCCTCGGCGAACAATCCAGCCTCGCCGGATTCCATTTCTTCAGCAGACAGAAACGCGAGTCGTGCCGTCGCATGATGCTGGTCTTCCACAATCCCCAACCCGCCAAGTATCGGCAACGTGCGCAGGATTGTTTTCGCGCTGGCACGAATGGTCGGTTCGTAGCCGAACTGGATTGCCGCCAGATGAAACGCGGCTGCGCCATCGCGCTTGCCCAGTCCGATGACGAGCATTTTCAAGAGTCCGCTGCCGAGCGTCTCACTAGCAAAATCGGTGTGCGGCTTCACTCGATTGATGACGAGGATCCCATCCGCGCGCGTCGCCTCGATGCTGGCCACCACTGGCGCGCCTGTATCTGTCGTGCCCACCTGTTCGGTTTCCATCGCCGCATGAATTGGCACGCCCATCGTTGACTCGGTGATGCCGTATTCCGCAAGCAAACCCGCCTGGCCATCGGGCGTTGCTCCACCGTGACTGCCCATTGCCGGGAGCACGAACGGGGCTGCGCCTGCTGCGCGAAGTTCATCAAGAACAGCGCGAACAATCGTGGAGAGATGGGTGATGCCCCGGCTGCCAACGCCGACGGCAATCTTCGCGCCCGGTTTGAGCCGTGCTCGCAGTGGCGCCAATTCTCGCCTCACGGTTGCGGCGATGTCCAGTTGCGGCGAATGCGCGAAATTCTGCTGCAACGGAAGCATTCTCGGAAATGCGGGTCGCGTCATTGTTGATGGGTATAACGCGCCGCAGGGCTCGTGGCCATTGCAAACCGTTTCCTCGACTCGGAACGGGTGAACTTATATCGTGGCAGAAATGTCGTTGGAGAACCGTCCGCTGACCATTGCTGGCCGCCAGTTTCATTCCCGCCTCTTCGTGGGCACGGGCAAATTTTCTTCACCCGAGCTGATGCGCGATGCGCTCGCCGCCAGCGGAACCGAAATCGTCACCGTTGCGTTGCGGCGTGCCGATCTCTCGGGCAAGAAAGATCCCTTCGCCAACATTCTTGAATTCATCGATCCGCAGCGGTATCTGATTTTGCCAAACACCAGTGGCGCGATGAATGCCGCAGAGGCCGTGCGACTGGCGCGGTTGGCTGCCGCTGCGGGACTGCCCAAATGGGTGAAACTCGAGATCCATCCCGACCCGCGTTATCTGCTGCCCGATCCGGTGGAGACATTCAATGCTGCCGTCCAACTCGTGAAGGAAGGCTTCACCGTGCTGCCCTACATCAATGCCGATCCTGTCCTTGCCAAGCGATTGCAGGAAATCGGTACAGCCACAGTGATGCCGCTGGGTTCCCCCATCGGTTCCAATCGCGGCATCCAGACACGAGATCAAATCCGGATCATCATCGAGCAGGCCACCGTGCCCGTGGTGGTGGACGCTGGTATTGGCGCACCAAGTCATGCCGCTGAAGCGATGGAGCTGGGCGCAGATGCCGTGCTCGTGAACACGGCCATGGCCATCGCCGCTGATCCAAGCAGAATGGCGATCGCATTCAAAATGGCCGTCGAGGCGGGTCGCGCGGCGCACGAGTTGGGAATAAATGAATCCCAGTTTACAGCGAGTGCCACGAGCCCCCTCACCGCATTCTTGAACTGAAATGAAACACCTCCCTCTCGCCCGAGTCCGTCAGATTCTCGCCTGCGCGGCCCAAACGCGCGTCATTGTCGTGGGCGATGTGATGCTCGATCATTTCATTTGGGGGCGTGTCCGCCGGATTTCGCCCGAGGCCCCAGTGCCGGTGATCGAATTTGAGCGTGAAAGTTTCATGGCGGGCGGTGCGGCAAACGTCGCCCGAAACCTCAGCGCATTCGGCACGCACACAGAATTATTCGGAGTGGTTGGGCGCGACGTCTCTGCGCAGCAATTGAAACAATTACTGGCGATGGATCGTGTCGGCAGTGCCGGGCTTGTGCCATTGCAGAGCCGGCCGACGACGAAAAAGACGCGTCTCATTGCCCATCGCCAGCAAGTGGCGCGATTGGATCGGGAAACGTCGGGCGATCTCGATTCAAAAACGACTGGCCGGTTGCTTGACCGGTTTGAACTCGAATTACAGAATGCCGATGCGGTCATCCTCGGTGATTATGGCAAAGGCGCTGTGACCGACGCGTTGTTGACTCGTGTGAAATCGCTTTGTCGTTCGCGAGGCATCTGGCTCAGCATGGATCCGAAGCCTGTCCATCATCTCGATCTCTCGCATCTTTCGCTCATCACGCCCAATCGCAAAGAAGCATTCGAGCTGGCGGGAATGGATGACACCTCGCGCGCAGCCGATCCGCTGGCAGATGTCCCTTTGCAGCGCGTGGCGGAAAAACTCCTTTGTGATTTATCGCCGGCGTTGTTGCTCATCACTCTCGGCGACTTGGGAATGCTCCTTTGTAAACGCGGCCAGCGACCGTTTCACATCCCCACCGTCGCGCGCGAAGTGTTCGATGTCTCCGGCGCAGGCGACACGGTGATTGCCACGTTCACTTTGGCGGTGGCAGCAGGCGCTTCGCCCGTTGAAGCCGCCATTCTTTCAAATCATGCTGCGGGCGTGGTGGTGGGAAAACTCGGCACTGCGACCGTCACGCCGGCAGAATTGTTGGCCAGCTTCAAAACGGATTGGAAATGAAACGGGCTGTTTTTCTCGATCGCGACGGGACGCTCAATATCGAAGCCAGATATCTTGGTGATCCTGACAAATTGGTGATTTTTCCCGGCGCAGGCACGGCGTTGCGGCGGCTGCAGGACGCGGGCTTTCTGCTTTTCATTGTCACCAACCAGTCGGGCATTGGTCGCGGTTACTACACTGAATCGGACATGCACCGAGTGAACGAGCGATTGATTGCAGAGCTGGCACCCGAGGGAGTTCATTTTGAGAAGATTTATTTTGCACCGGAGGCACCGGAACTTCCGAGTCGCGGACGGAAGCCGAGCCCGCAATTCTTGTTCGATGCGCGTGATGAATTTGGCGTGGACCTCTCGCGCAGTTTCATGGTGGGCGACAAACGAATTGATTTGGAGTGCGGCTGGAATGCGGGAGTGCAGCAGAGCATTCTGGTGCGCACCGGCTACGGCGTTGAGGTGGAAAAGTCGGAAGCGGCAAACCTCGCTCGTGCCGTGGTGATGGATGACATGACGGCGGCCGCCCGATGGATTCTGGAACAGAAGGCATGAAAATCATCGGCATCATTCCCGCGCGCTTTGGCTCGACACGGTTTCCCGGAAAGCCGCTGCAACTCATCGCTGGCAAACCGCTCATCCAACATGTAGTCGAGCGTTGTCGACTGGCGAAGTCGCTGTGCGAAGTGATCGTGGCTACAGATGACGAGCGAATTGCCGCAGTGGCGCGCGCGTTTTGCAATGTGGAGCTGACAAGAGAGGATCATCCGAGTGGTTCGGATCGGATAGCCGAAGTGGCGGCGCGGCTTGAGTGCGACGGAGTGCTGAACATTCAGGGCGACGAGCCGTTGATGGATCCATCGGTGATTGATGCCGTGGCTGGCGCGCTGTCCGATGCTGAAATGACCACTGCTGCCACGCTGATCATCGATCAGACTGAGTATGACAATCCGAACGTAGTGAAAGTCGTTGTCAACGCGGCTGGCCGCGCTCTATATTTCTCTCGGCGTACGATTCCGTATCTGCGCGATGCCGCTAGCTGTTCCGGGCTGGAACCTTTGGCGGCGTTTCCGTTTTTGAAGCATTTGGGTATTTATGGTTACCGGCGCCAGACGTTGTTGCGGCTGGTGAATTATCCGGTCTCTCCGCTGGAGTTGGCGGAGAAGTTGGAACAGTTGCGGGCGCTGGAAAATGGGATTGGAATGGCGGTGGTGCGGGTGCGTCACAATTCTATCGGTGTGGATTGTCCTGAAGACGTGGCGCGAGTTGAGGCATTGTTGAGATGACGAAATATATTTTTGTGACAGGCGGCGTGGTGAGTTCGCTGGGCAAGGGACTGACGGCGGCAGCCATTGGAACGCTGCTCGAGAATCGCGGATTGAAAGTGGCGCTTCAAAAGTTCGATCCGTATCTGAACGTCGATCCCGGCACGATGAGTCCGTATCAGCACGGCGAAGTGTATGTGCTGGATGACGGCGCGGAAACGGATTTGGATTTGGGCCATTACGAGCGGTTCACTCACACCCAAATGACGCGGCTCAACAACCTGACCAGCGGGCAGGTGTACCAGACGGTGTTAAACAACGAGCGCGAGGGGAAGTATCTCGGCAAAACGGTGCAGGTCATTCCGCATGTGACCGACGAGATCCAGAACCGGATCCGGCAGATTGCCGAGCAATCGAATGCGGATGTGCTGATCACTGAAATTGGCGGGACGACAGGCGACATCGAAGGGCTGCCATTTCTCGAGGCGATTCGTGAATTCGCGTTGGTGGTGGGTTACGAAAACGCTATTTTCATCCATCTTACCTACGTGCCGTTTATCAAAGCAGCAGGCGAGTTGAAGACGAAGCCGACGCAGCAATCGGTGGCCAAGTTGCGCGAGATCGGCATCGCTCCGCATGTCTTGATTTGTCGTTGCGAACAGCCATTGAACAAGGAGCTGCGCCAGAAGATTTCGATGTTTTGCAACGTGGCCTTCGACGCGGTGATCGAGGAGAAGGATGTGGACCATTCGATTTACGAAGTGCCGCTGTTGCTTCAACGCGAGCGGCTCGATGATCTCATTTGCAAGATGCTGCGATTGGATGCGCCGAGAGGGAACATGTCGCACTGGCAGGAAATCATCCGCAAGATTATCGCGCCGCAACACCGGGTGCGCATCGGGGTGGTCGGGAAATACATCGAGCTGCAGGACGCTTACAAATCGGTGTATGAATCCATCATCCATGGAGGCATTGCCAACGATTGTGGCGTGGAGATCGTCAAGATTGACGCCGAGGAAATCGAGCAACAGGGAGCGGGCCAGATTCTGCAGGGGCTGGGCGGTGTGCTCGTGCCGGGTGGATTTGGAGAGCGCGGCATCGAAGGGAAAATTCTGGCTGCGCAATACGCGCGTGAAAAAGGTTTGCCGTATCTGGGGCTTTGCCTGGGGATGCAGATTGCGACCATCGAGTTTGCTCGCAATGTGATGAAGCTTGATCGCGCTCATTCGACCGAATTTGACGCCAGCACGCCGCATCCCGTGATCGCCCTGCTGGACGCACAACGGAACGTGATTCAAAAGGGTGGAACGATGCGGCTGGGGCTGCAGCCCTGCCAGCTTGCAAAAGGATCGCGCGCGGCGAAGATATATCAGTCTGAGTTGATCCACGAACGACATCGGCATCGGTACGAATTCAACAACACGTACCGCGAGGCCTTTGAAAAGGCGGGATTTGTTTTCTGCGGAACTTCCGACAACGGCAGATTGGTGGAATTGATCGAGTTGGCCAATCATCCATTCTACATCGCCAGCCAATTTCATCCTGAGTTTCGCAGCAAGCCGCACGTGCCTCACCCGCTGTTTCAAGGTTTCATCAGCGCGGCGCACGCGCATATCCATCACCGGCCGATTTGACCTATACCGAGGCGATCCAATTTCTGGGCAGGCTCCAGACTTTTGGCGCCCGGTTCGGGCTGCAAAATATCGAGCGATTGGCCGGTCTGATGGGGAACCCGCAGGACAAACTGCGATTCATTCACGTCGCTGGAACCAACGGCAAAGGATCCACCTGCGCGATGTTGGAGTGCATTTTTCGCCATGCAGGTTTTCGCACGGGACTTTTCACTTCGCCGCACTTGGTGACTTTCCGCGAACGCATCCAAATCAATCGTCAGTACATCAGCGAAGAGGAAGTGGCTGGATTGGTGGATGAAGTTCAGCGGCACCTCAAGGAGGGCTCACAAGATTCTCCACCGACGATGTTCGAAGTCGTGACAGCGATGGCGTTGCGACATTTTGCTGAGTCGCGTTGCGATTGGGTCATTTGGGAGACGGGTTTGGGCGGGCGATTGGACGCGACCAACATCGTCAATCCTGAGGCGAGCGTTATCACCAATATCTCGCTGGAACATCAGGAGTGGCTTGGCGACACGTTGGTTGAAATCGCCGCTGAAAAGGCGGGCATCATCAAAAAGGCCGTGCCAGTTTTGTGCAGCGAGGAGGGGATTGAGGCGCGTTCGGTAATCGAGCGCGTGGCACGCGAAAATCATGCGCCGCTGACATGGGTCGGGAACGAAGCCGACACATCGTTGACTGGGAAACACCAACGCCGAAATGCCGCTTTGGCCGCAGCGGTGGCGCGACAACTGGGAATAAACCAGGCGCACATTTTCGCAGGCTTGGCCACGGTGGATTGGCCGGGACGATTGCAATTATTGAATCTCGCCGATGGTCGCCGAGTGCTACTCGATGGGGCGCACAATTCGGCTGGGATCGAATCTTTGATAGGCGCATTGGATGAGTGTTTTCCCGGCGAACGACCCGCAATGATTCTGGGAATGTTATCGGATAAAGATTGGGCGCAGATGTGCCGGGCATTGGCTGGTCGGGCCGCAAACGTATTTACAGTGCGCGCCAATAGCAGCCGGGCGGTGAGCGCCGAACAATTGGCGGCCGTTTGCAATGAGGGCGGCGCCACCCTTCGTGCCGTGGCTTGTGAATCGCTGGCCGAGGCGTTGAATCAAGCGCAGGAAGAACGATTGATTGTGGTGACCGGCTCTCTGTATCTTGTGGGGGAAGCACTGGAATTATTGCGACCGGCAAACGCACGGGCGCCATCGGAAAGGGAACTCAATGAATGGAAGACGCAGAAATGATTGTCGAGTCTGGCTGCTGGCTGGCGGATTAATCGTCACGAGTTGCGTGCAGCCCGAGATTAAAACGACAGTTGCGCCGAGCCGGTTGGTGTACCCAAAGTCGGAGCAGGTTCCCTTCGAGGAAACTCTGCACGGAGTGAAAGTGGCCGATCCGTATCGGTGGTTGGAGGATGATAATGCGCCGAAAACAAAGGCGTGGGTGCAGGAGCAAAACAAGGTCACGTACGCGCATCTGGAAGGCATCGCTGAACGCAAAGGGATTCGCCAACGCATCGAGCGGCTCTGGAATTACGAGCGATACGGCATTCCGTTCCGGCAAGGCTCAAACTATTTCTTCACCAAAAATGACGGTCTGCAAAATCAGAGCGTGCTGTACGTGGCCGATTCGCCGCAGGGATCAGCGAAGGTTTTGTTGGATCCGAACAAACTTTCTTCCGACGGAACGGTGGCGCTCAGCGGCTATTCGGTGAGCGAAGATGGGCGTCATCTTGCCTACGGGACTTCCAGTTCCGGATCGGATTGGCAGGAGTGGCACGTGCGCGACGTGAAGTCGGGGAGAGATCTGTCGGATCGTTTGCAGTGGGTCAAATTCTCCGGCGCATCCTGGAACAAAGAAGGGAGCGGATTTTATTATAGCCGGTACGATGCGCCAAAATCGGGCGAGCGATTGAAGGGCGCGAATTATTTTCAGAAGCTGTATTTTCACAGGCTGGGCACGGCACAGTCGGTCGACACGCTCATCTATCATCGTCCCGATCAAAAGGAATGGGGGTTTGGAGGGAATGTCACCGAGGATGGGCGTTATCTCATCATCTCCATTTGGCAGGGAACCGACACGCGCAACCGGGTTTATTATCTCGATCTGCAGGCGAAGGCGGCGAAGCCAGTCGAACTGTTGAATGATTTCGATGCGGACTACTCGTTCATCGCCAATGACGGGCCGGTCTTTTATTTTCAGACCGACCTGAACGCGCCCCGCAGCCGTGTCATCGCGATCGACACCGCGAAACCCGCGCGTGCGGATTGGCGCGAAATCATTCCGCAATCCGAGATGACCCTGCGCGGAGTGAGCCTCATCAACGACCGTTTCATCGCCAACTACATGGTCCACGCGCGATCTACCGTCCGTGTTTTTGGATTGGATGGAAAGTGGGTGCGCGATGTTGCGCTGCCCGGGATTGGTTCTGCAGGCGGATTCGGCGGCCGACGTGGTGATACGAACACGTATTACTCCTTCACCAGCTTCAATATGCCCGGCACGATTTACAGCCACGAAATGGCCACAGGCCGGAGCACACTGTTTCGCCAGCCAAAACTGGCATTCGATCCCGCGCAGTTTGTGACGCGCCAAGTGCAATACAAGGGCAAGGACGGCGCGCTCATTCCCATGTTCATCGTGCACAAGCGCGGTCTTGCGCTCGATGGTCGCAACCCGACGGTTCTCTACAGCTACGGCGGATTCAATATCAGCCTGATGCCGAGCTTCTCGCCTGCCAATCTTGTCTGGATGGAGATGGGCGGTGTGTATGCCATGCCGAATCTGCGCGGCGGTGGCGAGTACGGTGAGGACTGGCACAAGGCCGGCATGAAACTCAAAAAGCAAACGGTCTTTGACGATTTTATCGCCGCAGCCGAATGGCTTCAGGCCAATCTTTATACACGGCCGGACAAGCTCGCGATTTCCGGTGGCAGCAATGGCGGCCTGCTCGTGGGCGCCTGCATGACGCAACGGCCGGAATTATTTGGGGCCGCATTGCCGGCCGTGGGCGTGATGGACATGCTGCGCTTCCACAAATTCACCATCGGTTGGGCGTGGAAATCCGAATATGGCTCGGCGGAAAACCCAGACGAATTCAAGGCGCTGCACGCGTATTCGCCTTTGCACAATCTGCGCGCGGGAACACGGTATCCGGCCACATTGGTGACGACAGGCGACCACGACGATCGAGTAGTGCCCGCGCACAGTTTCAAATTTGCCGCCGCATTGCAGGCCGCCCATGCGGGAGAAGCGCCAGTGCTCATCCGCATCGAAACCAAAGCAGGCCACGGTGCAGGCAAGCCCACGGCCAAAGTCATCGACGAAGCGGCCGATAAATGGGCCTTCCTTGTGAAGGCGTTGGACATGCAGCCGACGCCATTTCCCGCTGCACAGTGAATCAACTCTGCTTACGCGCGCCACAGTCCGCCTTATAGATTCGGCTGTGAATTGCCTTTATCGACGAGAGTCATTAGGTTTGCAGCAGCGACGATTGCGCTGGCGATGATCGGCGCACATGGAATGAAGCTAGCCGCACAATTGTTCGGGACGACCTTGGGCAGAAAATATCTCATGGCCCTCTCAGGTGCTGGGTTATTCGGTTTCACCGTCGTGCACATGCTCGGCAACCTCCAGTTGTTTCTCGGGCCGGAATCGCTCAACCGTTACGCGCAATTTCTCCAGTCCAACAAGGAATTGCTTTGGCCGGCGCGATTGGGACTGCTCTCCATGGTCGCGATTCACCTCTGGAGCGCGATCAAACTCACGGCGGAAAACAAAGCCGCGCGACCTGTGCAGTACATCGGCGATCCCAATCCCGTCGCTGCCACTTTTGCCAGTCGCACGATGTTGATGAGCGGACTGATCGTCGCCGCGTTTGCGATCTATCACATACTCCACTTCACCGTCCAAGTGCCGGAGATCAATTTTGTGTCGGTCGATTTCAAGACGTTTCACGTCGCTGAAGGCGCGCAGAAAGGATTTCACGACGTGTATCGGATGATGGTCACTGGATTCCAGAACCCATTCGTCAGTGGATTTTACATTCTCGCCGTCGGACTGCTTTGCCTGCATCTGAGCCACGGATTGAGCGCCCTTTTCCAAACACTGGGACTTCGTAACCACGCGTGGTGGCCGTTGATTCAGCGATTCGGAATCGTCGCATCGCTCCTTTTATTTCTCGGATACATCACCGTGCCGGTCGCCGTGTTGAGCGGACTGGTGACCGCTACGACAGGCTGCGATTGCTGCAAATGAAATTGGACGCGCACATTCCATCAGGTCCGTTGACTCAGAAATGGGATCAGCACCGCTTCGACATGAAGCTGGTGAACCCAGCCAACAAGCGGAAGTTCGATGTGATCGTGGTCGGCGCAGGACTTGCCGGTGCCAGCGCCGCCGCATCGCTCGCGGAGCTGGGATACAACGTGAAGTGTTTCTGTTTTCAGGACAGTCCGCGTCGCGCCCATTCCATCGCCGCTCAAGGCGGAATCAATGCCGCCAAGAATTACAAGAACGACGGCGACTCGGTTCACCGGTTGTTTTACGACACAGTCAAAGGCGGCGATTTTCGCGCACGCGAAGCGAATGTTCACCGGCTCGCGCAGGTCTCGGTGAGCATCATCGACCAGTGCGTGGCGCAAGGCGTTCCGTTTGCGCGCGAGTACGGCGGGCTGCTCGACAATCGTTCCTTCGGAGGCGCGCAAGTGAGCCGGACATTTTATGCGCGCGGCCAGACGGGACAGCAACTGCTCCTGGGCGCTTATCAAGCGCTCTCCAGACAGATCGGGTTGGGTCGTGTGGAAATGTATCCACGAACGGAGATGCTCGAACTCGTCGTCGTTGACGGTCATGCCAAGGGAATAGTCGTTCGCGATTTGATTAACGGTGTGGTGACCAGTCACGCGGCCGATGCAGTGGTGCTCGCCACCGGCGGATACGGCAACGTCTTTTTTCTCTCCACCAATGCGAAAGGGTGCAACGTCACCGCCACCTATCGCGCGCACAAAATGGGCGCGACATTCGCCAATCCCTGCTACACGCAAATCCATCCCACCTGCATTCCCGTGAGCGGCGATCATCAATCCAAGCTCACGCTGATGAGCGAGTCCTTGCGCAACGACGGCCGTGTGTGGGTGCCCAAACGCAAGGAGGACTGCGGCAAAACTCCGGCCAGCATTCCCGATTCCGACCGCGATTATTATCTGGAACGGAAGTATCCCAGCTTTGGCAACCTGGCCCCGCGTGACATCGCCAGTCGTGCCGCGAAAGAAGTGTGCGACGAAGGACGCGGCGTCGGGCCGGGCAGTCTAGGCGTGTATCTCGATTTCGCCGACGCCATTGCGCGATTGACCGAGCCAGTTGTCCGGGAGCGATACGGAAACTTGTTCGACATGTACGAGCGGATCACCGGCGAGAACGCTTATCAGCAACCTATGCGCATTTATCCAGCCGTGCACTACACGATGGGCGGGCTGTGGGTGGATTACAATTTGATGAGCAACCTGCCCGGGCTGTTCGTGCTCGGTGAAGCCAATTTCTCCGATCATGGAGCGAACCGGCTCGGCGCGAGCGCGCTCATGCAGGGATTGGCCGACGGCTATTTCATTCTGCCCTACACGATCGGCCATTACTTCGCATCGCAAAAACAAACCAGGATCACAACCGATCATCCCGAATTCAAGAAGGCGCAGGAAACTGTTTCCGCGCGCACACGGCGACTGCTCGCCGTGAAGGGCAAGCGCACCGCCACCTCCATTCACCGAGAATTGGGAAAGCTGATGTGGGAACATTGCGGCATGGCCCGCAGCAAGGAGAGCCTCACAGCGGCCTTGCAAAAAATCCCGGCCTTGCGCGAGGAATTCTGGAGCAACGTGCGTGTCACCGGCGAGAACGGCAGCTTGAATCAAGATCTCGAATACGCCGGACGCGTGGCAGATTTTCTCGAGTTTGGCGAATTGCTCTGCCTGGACGCCTTGACGCGAGAAGAATCCTGCGGCGGACATTTCCGCGTGGAGCATCAGGAAGCCGGCGAATGCAAACGTGACGATGCCCATTTCTCTCACGTGGCCGCGTGGGAATATCAGGGAGAAGGCAAGTCACCGACGCGACATATCGAGCCGCTGACGTTCGACGAGGTGCATCTGGCCACACGCAGCTATAAATGACCGCATGAATCTCACTCTCAAAATCTGGCGGCAGAAAGATGCGAAGGACATCGGCGGTTTCGAAACGCACGAGGTGCGCGAGGTCAATCCCGACATGTCCTTTCTCGAGATGCTCGATGTGGTGAACGAGGGACTCATCTTGCGCGGGATCGAACCCATCGCCTTCGACAGCGACTGTCGCGAAGGCATCTGTGGCGCCTGCTCGCTTGTCATCAACGGCACGGCGCATGGCGGTCACAAGGCGACGACTGCCTGCCAACTGCACATGCGCAAATTCAGCGATGGCGAGACGATCACTGTGGAGCCGTGGCGCGCGCGTGCGTTTCCGATGGTGAAAGATCTGGTCTGTGATCGCAGTGCGTTCGACCGAATCATCCAGGCCGGCGGTTTTGTTTCTGTCTCCACTGGCGGCGTGCCCGATGCCAATGCGATTCCCGTCGCCAAAGAAGACTCCGATCAGGCGATGGACGCCGCGCAATGTATCGGCTGCGGCGCGTGTGTGGCCGCGTGCAAAAATGCCAGTGCCATGTTGTTCGTGGCCGCCAAAGTTTCTCATCTCGCGCTCATGCCGCAGGGAAAAGTCGAACGCGAACGTCGCGCGCTCAACATGGTCGCGCAGATGGACACCGAAGGATTTGGCGCCTGCTCGGTGACCGGCTCCTGCGAGGCGGTTTGTCCCAAAGAAATCCGGCTCGATTTCATTGCCAGACTCAATCGCGAATACGGCCGCGCACTGCTGCATCGCGGTGGCGGGTGACACGGGTTTGTCCTTGTCAACTTCCAGCATCGTTCTACTTTCATGGCGATCCTACTTGCCATGAACACCACACCTTCCCGTCGTCGTTTCATCAAACAAAGTGCGGTCGCCGGTGCCATCGGCTGGGCGGCTGCCAAAGGTTTTCCATCGCTGCACGCGGCGGATTCGCAGAAGAAAGTCATCGTGGGCGTGATGGGATTGGGGCGCGGCATGGGGCATGTCAGCAGTTACCTGACGCAGTCCAATTGCGAGGTGGCTTATGTGTGCGATCTGGATTCGCGCCGGGTGGCCAGTGGTTTGAACGCGGCGCGCAACCTCATCAAAGATCAGCCTGAGAGACGCGAGCCCAAAGGCGTGACGGAATTTCTGCGGATGTTGGAGGACAAGAGTGTGGATGTGATTTCCATCGCCGCACCGAATTTCTGGCACACGCCCGCGGCCATCATGGCCATGCAGGCGGGCAAGCATGTGTATGTGGAAAAACCCGGCAGCCACAATTGTCGCGAGGCGGAGCTGATCGTCGCGGCGTCGCGCAAATATAAAAAGCAGGTGCAGATGGGCAACCAACGCCGCAGTCAACCGGGAATCATCGAGGGCATCGAGAAACTCAAGTCCGGCGCCATCGGCCGGTTGCTCTACGCCCGTTGCTGGTATGACGGCGCGCGGCCGACCATCAAGAAGGGCGTGGCGGCGGCGCTGCCCGAATGGCTCGGGGCCGAGGGCTGGAAAAGCTGGCAGGGGCCGACGCCTGAGCGTCCGTTCAAGGACAACATCGTGCATTACAACTGGCATTGGATGTGGCACTGGGGCGGCGGTGAGATGCAGAATAACGGGCCACATTTTCTGGATGTCGCGCGCTGGGGCTTGGGCGTGGATTATCCCACCCGCGTCACCTGCAACGGCGGGCGGTACCATTTCGAGGATGATCAGGAGACGCCGGACACGGCCTACGCCGTCTATGATTTCGGCAAGGTCGGCATCGCGTGGGAACAGAGCAGTTGCCATGCGCGCAAGCCGGAGAATCATCCGCTTGTCACTTTCTACGGCGAGAGCGGCACGCTTTCAATCGTCGGCAGCGGCTACAAAATCCACGACCTCGCCGGCAAAGAGACGGCGAATGTCCCCGGCAAATGGAGCGATGGATTTCACTTTGGCAATTTCCTCAACGCCGTGCGCACCGGCGAGAAGTTGAACGCCGAGATTGGCGACGCGCAGATCAGCACGCGGCTTTGTCACCTCGGCAACATCGCCTACCGCACCGGCCGCACGATTCATTGCGATCCGAAGACCGGCAAGATTCTCGGCGATGACGATGCCGTGAAGAAACACTGGTCGCGCGAATACCGCCCCGGTTGGGAACCGAAAGTCTGAGCCGGCAGTAGTTCGCTCAATGCATCGTCATGCAGATGGGTTTCTGAAAGTCAGCCGATTGAATTTGCCCTTAACCGGAGGCGTCGTAGAATCACCGTCAATGAACCTCCAACAAACACCGTCTCCACTCACTCCATCAACACCCCAAACTATCTCACTATGAACACACGCTCCACCCCGCAGACTTGCCCCGAATGTTCCGAAGTCGTCACTCCGTTGACCGGTCTGGCTCGACGCGATTTCATCCGCGTTGTGGCGGGCGGCGCGATGGGTGTGATGGGAGGCGCGTCGCTGCTTTCTTCCACGTCGGCTTTTGCGGCCCCGGTTGATAAGGCGCGCGCGGCAAAGCCGGCGGAAACGCTCGTGCGCGAGATTTACGCCACGCTGACGGCTGAACAGAAAGCCGCGATGGTGCTGCCTTGGGCGCACGGCGCCGAAAAGGGTGGCACGCCGACGCGGCTCAAAACGCATAATGCGCCGCCGCTTGGCAAGAAGTTGGGCGAGCAGTTCACGAAACCGCAACAGGATCTGATCCACACGACTTTCAAGGCGATCCTTTCCGACGAGGAATCTTACGACCGGATTAGCCGCAAGGGAAAATGGGACGACAGCGGTTCCTTCGCGGGCAATGGCATCGCCATCTTCGGCGATCCGTCGGGCAAGGATCCGTTCTCGTGGGTCTTCGCTGGGCATCACCTGACACTGCGCTGCGACGGCAATTCCCAGCCGAACACCGCGTTCGGCGGGCCGATGTATTACGGCCACTCCGCCAACGGTCACAGCGACACGAACGTTTATAATTACCAGACCAAGCAGGTGATGGGCGTGTTTGACATGCTCAGCGAACAGCAGCAGAAAAAAGCGGTCGTGGTCGGCGGTCCCGGCGACGGCGCGGGCGCGCTGCGGCCTCTCTTGATGGCGAAATCGCTGACCGGCATCGGCTACGCGGATCTCGACGAGTCGCAACGGAAGCTGGTGACGGGCGTCATGCGCACGTTGATCAGTCCGTTCCGCAAGGAAGATGGGGACGAAGTGATGCAGCTCATTAAGACCAACGGCGGCATGGAGAAACTACGTCTCGCGTTCTACAAGGACGACGCGGAAAAGGGAAATGGCCGCTGGGACGCGTGGCGGATTGAAGGCCCCGGATTCGTCTGGAACTACCGCGTCCTGCCGCACGTCCATTGCTTCGTGAACATTGTCGGCCAAGCGTAGATTTCAAGCGGACGGGCGATGCGGATGCGTCATCAAGCGTTCCACTGCGGGCTGCTGATTTGCAGCCTCGCAGCGGGCAGTGCGCACGCAGACGACAAGAAGGACACTGTTCCGGACTTCAAACGGGACGCACTGCCAATCCTCGAAGAGAAATGCCTTCGGTGCCACGGTGTGAAGCGGCGCGACGGCAAGCTCGACATGCGCTCACTGAGTTCGATGCTCATCGGCGGCGTGTCGGGGCCTGCGATCAAGCCGGGGAATGCTCAAAAAAGTCTGCTCATCGAGCTGATTCATTTCAACGAGATGCCGCCCAAGAAGGAAACTCTGCGCGTCACAAAAGAGGAACTCGCCCTCCTGCGAAAATGGATTGATGCGATGCCCGTCCCTCCCGCGATTTCCCCTCGCTAGTTTTGTCCAAACAAAGACCGCATCCACCAGCAGGAGCGCGCCATCATTTCAAGCTCGGGCAAGGCATTCCCGCGTGCGGGAAATGAATCAAGCGACTGCAATGTCTGTCACCGCACTCACGCAGCGTCCGCAAATTGTCGGGTGCGCGGCGTGTTTGCCGAGGTCGAGTTCCCAATGCCAGCAGCGTTCGCACTTGGCGCCTTCAGCTTTCTGCACTGTGGCGGTGACGATCTGCGCCGTCGGTTCGTCCCGCAATTCAAGCTGGGAAACATTGAGGAGTTCGCGCAGGGAATCGGCCTGCGCGTGCGCGGTGGCGAGTGACTCGGCATTGCCCGAGAGCGTGACTTTGGCTTCAAGCGCTTTGCCGATGAGTTTGGATTGCCGCGCCTTTTCCAGCTCGGGCAATGCCAGTTCGCGCAGGGCGAAGAGTTGTTTCCAGTCGGCTTGATCCGTTTCAGAAAGCGGCGCGCCGCGTTCGGGCCAGTCGGCCAGATGCACGGAAGGCACGTTTGTGCCGGGGATGAATTCCCACGTTTCATCGGCGGTGAAGGCGAGGATGGGTGCGAGCATTCTGGCGAGGCCGGAGACCATCCGGTGCAGCGCAGTCTGTGTGGCGCGGCGACGCGGTGAATTCGCCGCGTCGGTGTAGAGCCGGTCTTTCACCACGTCATGGTAGATGGAGGAAAGTTCGACGGCAGCGAACTGCGAGACTTTCTGATACACGACGTGGAATTCAAAAGCATCGTAGGCGGCGCGCACGGATTCTTCGAGCGCAGCGAATTCGCCCAGCACCCAGCGGTCGAGCGGCGTGAGTTTCGCATCGGTCACGGTGTGCGCAGCGGGATTGAAGTCGTAAAGATTGGAGAGCTGATAACGCAGCGTGTTGCGCAGGTTGCGATAGGTTTCGCTCACCTTGCGGATGCGTTCCTCGCTCACGACGATGTCATTGCGAAAATCCTGCGAGGCCACCCAGAGGCGCAACACATCGGCGCCATGCGCTTTCACGTAGGCATCGGCGGTCTGCGGTTTCTCGTAGCCGGTCTGTTTGCTTTTGGAAATCTTTTCGCGATCGGCGTCCACCATGAACCCGTGTGTGATCACGGTCTTGAAGGGCGCGGCGCCATTGCCCGCAAGCGAGAGGAGCAGCGAGGATTGGAACCAGCCGCGATGCTGGTCGGAGCCTTCCAGATAAACATCGGCCTGCCACGCCATCGCTCCGGGAGAATGGGCGCGCTGCAATTCTGCGCGGCGCATCAACACCGCGCGCGAGGAGGAACCCGAATCAATCCACACGTCGAGTGTGTCCTGCGATTTGGCAACGGGCGCGGGGCCGTTCCAATCGGCGGGTTTCAAGAGCGCCCACAATTCGGCGGCGGTTTTCTCAAACCAAACGTTGCTGCCGTATTTCTCGAAGAGATCGGCGGCGGCGCGAACGATGCGCGCATCGAGAATGGGATTTTGCTTGGCGTCGTAAAAAGCGGGGATGGGTACGCCCCAAGTGCGCTGGCGGCTGATGCACCAATCCGGGCGTGTGCCCACGGCTGATTCGATCCGGCGCTGACCCCAGTCGGGCACCCAATGCACGTGGCCGATGGTTTGCACCGCGCGCTGACGAAAGGCGTCATGATCCACTTTGATGAACCACTGATCCATCGCGCGGAAAATGACCGGCGTTTTGCTGCGCCAACAATGCGGGTAGCTGTGGGTGTAATCCTCCGCGTGCGCGAGCGCATTCAATTCGCGCAGGAGCGCGATGACCGCTTCATTCGCCTCGCTCTTGCCGGCCTTTTCAAGGATGGCCTTGCCGATGAGGCTCGCGGGCATCTGTTGCGCGGGCTGCAAATCGCCGGTGTGGGCGAGTCGACCCTCGTCATCCACAGGCGAGTAGATGGGCAGTGCGTGCGCGCGGCCCAGGTTGTAATCGTCGGTGCCGTGGCCCGGCGCGATGTGGACAAAACCCGTTCCGGTGGAATTCTCGACAAACTCGGCTGCGAACAGTCGCCCCGTGCGCGCGCAAAAGGGATGCTGATATTCCAGCGTGGCCAGTTCATCGCCGTACACGGTGCGGATGATCTCGTGGCTTTCCCAACCGCACGTAGCGGCGACTTTGGGCAGCAACATCGTCTCGACCAGCAGCGACTCATCGGCGACGCGGACGAGTTGATAGGAGAACTTCGCGCTGAAAGCCACGGCGAGATTGGCGGGCAGCGTCCACGGTGTGGTGGTCCAGATGAGGATGAAAGTATTGGGCTGGCCGACCACGGGGAATTTCACGAACACGCTCTGGCTCACGTGATCGGCATATTCCACTTCGGCCTCGGCGAGCGCCGTGCGGCACGGGATGCTCCAGTACACCGGCTTCTTGCCGCGATAAACAAAACCCTTCTCCACGATGTCGGCAAAAAGGCGCAGCTCGTCGGCCTCGTATTCTTTATCGAGCGTGAGATACGGATTCTCCCAATCACCCAGCACACCCAAGCGCTTGAATTGCGTGCGCTGAAGATCGATGTATTTGCGCGCGTAGATTTCGCAGGCCGTGCGAATGGCGGCGGGGTCGCTCGCGGTGTTGCCCGCCTTGCGCATCTCCTGTGACACCTTGAATTCGATGGGCAGTCCGTGGCAATCCCAGCCGGGCACATACGGCGCATGGCAGCCGCGCAAGGACTGATACTTGATGATGATGTCCTTGAGAATCTTGTTGAGCGCGGTGCCGACGTGGACATCGCCATTGGCGAAAGGCGGGCCATCGTGCAACACGAATTTCGGCGCACCGGCGCGGCGTTGCTGGAGCTGCGCATACAGGCCGGCGGATTCCCACTGCGCCAGTCGCTGCGGCTCGCGCGTGACGAGGTCGGCCTTCATCGCGAAATCCGTGCGCGGCAGATTGAGTGTGTTTTTATAGTCCATCAGGCAGCCCAAGAAGCGGGGAAACTAGCAGCCGATGAGGGCGCAATCAAGCAATCCAGCCAGCACGCGGGCGCCCGATCATTTGCCCAGTTTATCGAGAATGTTTTGGGTGATGCGCGCGACCGCTTTATCACCGCCGCGCAGGCCGTGCGCCCAATCGGTGGTGCCGGTGGTGATGACCGTGCCGCCGCGCGTGTAGATTCCCATCACGGCATTTCCCACGCGGCCTTTCACCCAACGCTCGTACCACTCGGCGTCGTCGGGATGCCACTTGGCCGGACAGGAGGAGAGCACGGTGAAATTCTCAGGCGTGCCATCTTGATGAGTCGGGAAGGGCAGGCCATCGCGCCATACTAACTGGCAACCATCGCATTCGTAGCCGACGATGGTGTCTTTGCCGCCGAAGACATCACCGCGTTTCAAGGTCGTGCCCGCGAAGACCCAGTGCTCGGGCCGGTGCACGGTGAATTCCGCTGGCTCCGTCATGAACTGGCCGTGGCTCTTGCGATATCCGCCAAAGAGAAAGCCCACGCCGGTGAGCGTGTTCTCCGGGCGTTTGACAAGATGATGACTCCACGCGGTCGAGAGGGTGCGGTGATCTCCCGTCGCGAAGACGGGATCCACGGAATAATTCTGTTTGTAGCAAGTGAGCGCGCGCCCGGCATCCTCGCTGCGCACCTGCCAGCAAACGGAATTGCCGCTGAAGAACGCCACGTTGCCGCCGCGCCCGATGAAGGCTTCCAGAGTATCGCGCATCGGCGTGCTCCAATATTCGTCGTGGCCCACGCTGAGCACGAGCTTGTAGGGCTTGAGAAGTTCGGGACGGAACTCGAGGTCGCTGTTCACGGCGTAGTCGAGCACATAGCCATTGCGCTCGGCCCACACGACAAAGGGCAATTCCCAATTGCCGAACTGTGAGCCGCCGGGGCGGTTGAATGAAACGCGAGTGCCCTGATTCTTCGCTCGGCCATTGTAGGCGTAAAGACTGAACCCGCCCCAGTTGTTGTAGGCGTTGTAAGTGTTCGCAGAAAGTTGCAGCAGGATCTTTGTGTCGCGTCCCGGCTGCGCGGAGCGGACAACAAAATACAATTCGCTTTCGGCCGTGCGCCGTCCGCGTTGCGTGTATTGTCCGCCGCCATCCTCAACTTTGAGCGAGGCCACATAGTAGCCACTGCGCCAGTTGGCCGCGACGGGCACTTTGAAAGTCACCGGCCAGCCGCAGCCATGTGATGATGCGTTTTCCGGTACGGAATGCTCGCGTCCCGGCAGATCTTTGCTTGTCCAGACGACTTCGCGCTTGTCGCCCACGCGCACAATCTCGACCGCAAATTTGGCCGCGCTTGTGGAAGTGTGAAACTCCGCCTCGTCGCCACTCTGATAACTGAGTTGGCCTGCGTAGCCCTCGATAAAGAGCGGGCGCGGTTCATCTGCAGCCCGACTCGCCAGCGCCGCCGCCAGCCAAATGAGCGCGGTCAGCAAACGGGTGTGATGGATGGTGAAGTGCGTTTTCATGAGAGGAGTCGAGGGTAAACATGTGTTGCGGCGTTCGCAAGTTGGCAACACGTCGCCGATGGATTACCTTCGGGCTATGCAAAAGAGGGAGCGTTCGGCGGCGGAAATTGAACTGGCGCGGCGCATCGGAGAACTCATCGCGTTAAAGGGCGGCGGGCATAACGAGGATCTCGTCGCCGACATCATCGAGAACGCGCTCAAGCTGATGCGTGACGTGGAGCATCGCGGCGATGTGCGCGTGATCCAGACGGCGCTGCGCGAATTGCGTTATGCCTTCAAGCTCTTCGCGCCGTACTCCGCCACGCGCAAGGTGACCATCTTTGGTTCCGCGCGCACGGCACCGACAAAGGTGGAATATCAGCAGGCGGTGGAATTCGCGAGGCTCAGTGCGGACGCGGGTTGGATGGTCATCACCGGTGCCGGCCCCGGCATCATGCAGGCGGGCAACGAGGGTGCGGGACTGGAAAAGAGTTTCGGCGCGAACATCCGGCTGCCGTGGGAGCAGAGCGCCAACCCCGTTATCGAGCACGACAAGAAACTCGTCACATTCAAATATTTCTTCACGCGCAAGCTCACGTTCATCCGGCACTCGGATGCGCTGGCGCTTTTCCCCGGCGGCTTCGGTACGATGGACGAAGGATTCGAGGCGCTGACGCTCATGCAGACTGGCAAGAGCCGGTTGATGCCGCTCGTGCTCGTGGATCGGCCCGGCGGTACGTACTGGAAAACGTGGGATCGCAACGTGCGCGAGCATCTGCTGCGCGATCAACTCATCTCGCACGAGGATCTGAACCTGTACCAGATCACCGACGATCCCGCGCAGGCCGTGCGCTGGATCACGCGCTTCTACCGGAATTTTCACTCGACGCGATTTGTGCATGATCAACTCGTGGTGCGGCTGCACCGCGCACCGGCGGCCACGGCGTTGGCGGGATTGAACGAGGATTTCTCGGACATGATTACCGGCGAGCCGATGCACGTCATCGAGCCGACGGTCGAGGAACGCGATGACAACGACGAACTGGCACTGGCACGGATTGGTTTCGGGTTCGACCGCAAGAGTTACGGCCGGCTGCGCGAACTCATCGATGTGCTGAACAATTTCTAGTCGCGCTCGATGGCGAGCAAGCGGCGCTTCCAATCTAGCCCTCCAGAAAATCCACCGAGCGTGCCGTCGCTGGCGATGACGCGATGACATGGGATGATGAGCGGGATTGGATTTGCGCCGCAGGCCGTGCCCACGGCGCGTGCAGCTTTTGGATGGCCGATGGCGCGGGCAACCTCCGCGTAACTGCGAGTCTTGCCGCGCGGAATGCGTTGGAGTTCTTTCCAAACCTTGGCCTGAAATGGCGTGGCGCAAGCGAGGTCAAGCGGCGGAAGCGCACCGGGCGGGCCACCCTTCAAAATAGATTTCAGTGCTTTGGCGGTGATGGCGAGCCAGCCCCGCAGCCGCGCGTCATCGGGCGGTCGCGAGTGGATGGCGATGCGTATCGCATTTGGGAAATACAAATGCGCGACTCCCGCAGGAGTGAAGCTGACCACAAAAATCCCCTCCGACGTGTGCAGCCGATACCGACTCAAAGCTGCGGGATGAGGTGGCTGAGCGCTGTCCATAAAATCGCGACCAACACGATTGTAAGGATGATGAAGCGATTTCGGGCGACGCGTTTTTCCCGGCGCAGTGGACGGAGTCCGGGCAGGCCGCCGTGGGCGAGATAGTTGGCGAGTTTGGCGTCGGCAGGATTTTCCTCAGTCCTGCTAAAAAGGCGGCGCGCTTTTTCCCATACGCCAGCGAGGTCAAATTTGCGGACGCCTAGTTCGTTGTAATGGCCGGCTGGTTCGGCTTGAGATGTTCGCGCTGTCGCTGGTTTCAGAATGGGCTCGTCATTCCAAGTGGGAGCCGACTGATCCGTCTGGGTGGAGTTGGAATCCAGATGGGCAAGGTTGGCCTGCAGGCGGGTGAGTTCGTTGCGCAACTTGGAGACGCGCTGTTCCAATTCCTGCGATTTGCCGGTGAGCGGATTGGATGGGCGCCTGTTCCAGAGCATGATCAGAGTTTGACGAGGAGTGTGATGATGATCAGTGAACCGAGCAGAAGGAGCGGCCAGGTGTAAGCGAGACCTGTGAGTGTTCTTTCGGCGAAGCTCTGCGCCGCAAAATCCGGTTTGGCGGAATCAAGCTGTGCCAGTGTCGGCGCACTGCCATTGGTCGCGAGGGGTTGACTGGCGATCAGTGTCCATTTGAGCCGGGCGGAGTTGAGTTCCATTCGCGCGTTGTCGAGAGTGGTGAGCGATCGCGTGAGGTCGGTTTTCCAATTGGGGTCGGCGGTGTTGACGTCGTGGACGGCGCGGACTTTTTCGATAGCTTCGCGAAGTCCGGCAAGAGTTCTGGCCATCTGTTCGGCGTCGCGTCGCGAGTTGAGTTCGGATTCTTCGAGTAGGCCGATGCTACGGATGAGGTCGTGCAGCAGTTCTTCGCGGCCGCGCTGACATTCGGAGTAGCGCCGGTGCGATTCTTCGACGGTGGCCTTTTCGCGCTCGACCTGTTCGAGTTCGCGCGCCAGTTCAGTGATCTTATTCTGCAGGCCGGTGACTTGGGAGCCGAGGATTTCGCGATCGGGTTTTCGGACCGTTTCAGTCACCCGAACCGTCATCGGTAATTCCTCCTCAAGACACCCTGCATTATTAAATGCCGGTGGCATGCTGCCAATGTGGAATCGTCCTCGATTCGTGTAAAGGGGAGATTGTCCAGAGGGTGTGAACGGGAGAATCAATTCTCAAAACTGGCGGCGCGGCGCAGTGCGATGCGAAGTGGAATGATGCCAAGGACGAATGAAACCCCTGTGAAAACGACCCAGCCAGCGATGTGTTGCTGTGCTGTGACTAGGTTGTGCGCCAGCCAAGGTGAGCTGATGGCGAGGGCAATGACGGAGACAACGATGTACACAAAACTCATGACGAGACAGAAGGTGCCACCGAAGCCACTGACAATTTTACTGGGGTTGTCTTCGCGCAAGTTTGGATAAATGACGCCCATGCCGATGGCAAGGCTGTTGAGTGTGAAAGCCATCACGCTGATGGCTGAGGCGAAATAAAAAGTCTGCGGCCCATTGAGTTGGAGCATGTGGCAGGAGGTGAATACGAGCGGCAGGGTGACGAGCAGCGAGACGGCGGTAGCCAGCGCGAGTTTGATTTTCACGACGCTGACCATTCCGATCGGCGCCATCCCGACAATCCAGATGCGTTTGCCTTCGAGCGAGAATTGTGGGTAGACAAATCGCGTGGTGAGTGTGGCGAGGTTTAACGCGCAGGCACCGAGGTTCATGTGCGCAGCGAGATGAATCCAAAACGGGCTGCCGAGCTGGTGGCGGAAGTAGCGCAGGTTTACGATGTACGCGCCGAGCAATCCGAATAGCATGAGCGTCTGGCCCCATTGCGTGGTGTCTCGCCAGAAGACGCGGCTGTCTTTCAAAATCAGCGCGCAAGTATCGGAGTTCAGTATGGGGACGAGTTTCATCGCGCGTTCCAGCAGGGAGGGCTTGTATTGAAAACGCGTGGCGCGCTTGCTCAGCCATTGCATCCAAGGCCATTTGCCGAAGGAGCTGGTTCGGCTTTGGGTGGCGGACAGGGCGCTGTAAAAAACGCGGCCGGTTTTTGTGAAACTGATCACACCGAAAAAGAGGACGTTGCTGACGAGGACGAGCACGAAGAAGAAGGCCGTGGAAATCGCACCATCAACCCAGTGCAGAACGGAGTTGGAGAGCCAGTAGCTGGGCAGGAATGGAAACTGGCAGAACCGTGTCTTGGCGAGCAGCCGATCCATGACGGCCATGATGCGGGTTTCGAGTGTCTCCTCATCGACGATCTGAGGTTTGAGATACACTTTGACGAGGTAAATGACCGCGACGACGGTCAGCACCGCGAGCAATTGAAAGAGGCGTCGATCCAGATGTCTGGCCAGAAGCACGGCGATCCAACTGCCGAACATCGCCGGTAGAATGATGAACGCGCCGATGAGCAGCGGGGTGACGACGAAGAAGGACCACTCCGCACGTTGCTGCAGTCCGTGCGCGGCGAGCAAGGGAGCGATCAACAATAAGAACGCCCATGAGGCCAGAACAGTAGACTCGATTAATTTCCATCGGAAAATGGTTTGGAAAGACACGGGCAGGGTGAGCAGATAATTCGTCTCACGATTGCGGAACTGATTGGTGTAGCTGATGACGATGTTGCTGAAAAGGAGCAGCATGAACAGGAATGCAAAGAGGAGGAATATGAGCCGTTCGATCAGAATTTCGCCGAGGCCTGGAAAGCGGGAGACGAAGCGCAGGCCGTGATAAAAAAGGGCTGAAGCCACCAGCGCGTATCCAGCGATGAACAGCGAGATCAACGCGATGAGCAGGCTGGATTGCGAGCCAGTCGTTTTCATCCGGCGGAACATCTGCAGCGTGTTCACACGGATGAGCAGCCAGAGCGGTGAGTGGATTTTCGCAGTGCCTTCCATGTGGGATCAGCGGGCGAGTTTGTGATTCTCGGTGAGATTCGCCTCTTCGGCTGTGAGCGATAGAAATGTTTTTTCGAGCTGGCCACCTGAGCCACTGTGGTTGCGCAGTTCTTCAGCGGTGCCCAAGGCAATGATCTTGCCGTGATTCATGATGGCGATGCGGTCGGCCATTTCTTCGGCGACGCTGAGTTGATGTGTGGAGAGAAAAACGGTCATGCCCCGACGCGTGCGTTCTTTGAGGACATCTTTTACGACGCGAGCATGGTGCGGATCGAGGCCGACCATGGGTTCATCGAGGATGATCACATCGGGTGCGTGCAGGAGTGCCGAGACGATGGCGATGCGCTGCCGCGTGCCGTGCGAGAGCGTGTCGATCGTCTTCTTCAAATAGGGTTCGAGATTGAAGATGGGGATCAGCTCGCGCGACTTGGATTCGATCTCCGGCTCGGGCATGCAAAAGAGCTGGCCTGTGAAACGGATGAATTCCCAGGCGGTGAGTTTTTCGTAGAGGAAGGGGAAATCGGGGACGTATGCCAGATGTTTGCGGGCTTCGAGCGGTGCATTTTGAATGTCGAGACCACAGATTCGCACGGAGCCTGAGTTGGGCTTCATCAGGCCGACGATCATTTTGATGGTGGTCGTTTTGCCGGCGGCGTTCGGGCCTAGCACGGCAAAGAACTCGCCTTTTTTGACGGTGAGGTTGAGTTCGTTCACAGCGCAGAGGTCGCCAAAGCGCTTCGTCAGATTTTCAATCTCGATCATGAGTGGGCTAGTTGTAGAAATTGCGATTGCGGATGACGATCTCGTTCGGAAGTTCGATCCGAAGGATTTCACCGACACGGCTGACGTAAATCGTGAGGAGTTTGCTGCCGGACAGATTCGCTTCGAGACGATAGACACGGATGCGCGAGCTGACTTGCGGAAGCCAGTCGTAGCGGGCTTTCCATTCGAGATCGGCCGAATAGTTGAGTTGCGCGGCAGGGTTCAATCCTTGGAGAAGATATTCCACCCACGGTGCGGCTTGCTTGCTGCCGGTGAAAAGTTCAACGGAAAGTGCGGCGACTTTGGATGGCTGGCGCAGATCGGCGAAGGGAACGATGCGTGTGGTGACTTGCTCGCCTGTGTCGATGTTGAATTCTGCAGTGTTGTTGGTCGCCGTGCTGGAGACAGTGGCGATGACGGGCACTTGCCGGAAATCGATGCGCAGTGTTTTCCATTTGATATTCGCATCAAAATCCAACTGCAACTTGTAGCGGATGCGCGGCAGCTCGGGCAGATCGAGGTAGCCGTTGGAGATCTCAATGGAGTAGCCAGTGGCTTTGCGGATCATGCCATCCAGCGTGGCGCCGCTGGTCGTATTGATAAAATCGGTGTCGACGATTTCCGAGGACCAACGGAAGGATCCCAATGGTCTGCGCCAACGATTCTTTTTGTAGATGTCCAGATAAGCGAGGTCAGGCGAGCGTAGAATTTTCTGCCAGACGCTGGCTGCCTCCACTTCTTGGCCGGGCCTTTGATCGGTGTATTCCCAACGCCACAACAGAATATTCATCACCAACCAGAAGAAAGTGACGCTGCCGAGAATGATCCGTTGTTGCATTGACGAATGCCGCGAAGTTATGGCGCTCGCGATGGGATGTTGATCGTCTGGCTGACCTTCAGGCGAGTGGGGTCGAGTCCCGGATTGGCAGCAATCAGTGTTTCCACTTTGACACCGTATTTTTTTGCGATCGAAGTGGGCGTCTCACCGGCAAGAATTTTGTGCGTGCGGTCCGATGCAGTTGGAGTCGACGGTGTTGACTTGCCGCTTTTGGTGCCGACCGCTGGTGGATTTGTCGGTGTGGTGATCAATCCGCTTCCCGATCCTCCATTCTGGAGCATCAGCTTGAGATGCTGGTTTTCCGCCATCAATCGTTCCACTTCGCGTTTGAGTTCTTTCTCAGCCTGGCCGGGCTGAAATCCCGCCGTGTTCGTAATTTCCTTCGCCAGCTCGATTTTGCATCCCGTCAGATGATCTCGCACCGTTTCTGCGCGTGGCGAGTCGGGTTTGATTTCGATGAACCGGTTGAAATGATAAATCGCAGCGGCAGGATTTTTCTGGTGCTGCTCATAAAGCAGTCCCATTTCCAGATGAGCCAGCGAGGAGCGCGGGTTGACTTCGAGTCCCTTTTGAAAAGCGCGAAGCGCCCCGCCAAAATCGCGCTGCTTCATCAGTTCGCGACCATGCAAATAATACGGCTCCTTCTCCTCATCCATTGTGGCACTGCCCGTCGGCGAGCAGCCCGCAATGAAAAATCCGAGGGCAGCCAAACTGAAAAAACGACAGAAACGCATTGGGTGAACCTTATGCCAACCGTGCAGGGATGGCAATCGGATGTTCGGACTCGACTCCGAACGACTGATCAAGTGCCGAACGGATTGTTGGATTCCTTCGGCTTTGATTCGGGCGCGAGTGAATCCACGGGTTCGGTGATAAATGGATTGGCCGGAGGGACTGCCTCCGATTTTCTAGAAAGATAAAACGGCGAGAAAAACAAATAGATCCAGCACAGCAACAGGTGAACTGCAAAGATGAATGCCAACCCGACCAATGGCAGGAGCTTGAGCGAGTAACACAGGACGCCCATGGCCAGCAGCGCGGCCCCAGCGAGCATCGACGCCAATGCCACACGCAACTGCACACCGAAATCAGATTCGCGTCCGGAAAAAAAGCTGACCGTGCGAACGACAACCGAGCCTGCCAACGCGAGCGTCATCCATACGAGGATCGACAGCACCGCGAGTCCTGCCGCAATGCCAGCGATGAACCAGATACGCCACGCGCCCCACCACGGACGGACGATCGATTGGGAGAGCGTCACTTTCAATCCAAACGGGTAGGGAAGCCGTGTGAAGCCGAGGATGGAGGAGACGTTCACACAGTTCATTTGAAATTCAAATTGCAGGTCGGCAACTTGTCCATGATCTGTCATGGCGGCAGGATCGACGATGAGCCGCAGAAATGAATTGGCTGCCAACTCGACCGGCTGTGTGTCGGGCCATGTCAACTGACCTTGCTGAATGACGGCATCCTCGGGCAATTGTCGGATCGATTGGACGAGCACTGGCTCCCATCCATTGACAAACAGGCAGGAAACAGTCGCGCCCAGCAACAACGCCACGGCTGCGACCATTAGCATGAGACGGCTGCCGCCAATCTTGCCGAGTTCCGCCACCGCGCTGAACGTGAAAGGATGGATTGGCGGCGATGGCGCGGCAGGTTCGGTCGAATGTGGAGCCGCAGTTTCCACGGCGAGTGGATCCGTCAGGCAGTGCCTTCGGCTGGTGGTTTGGGTGCCTGCACCAAAATCACTGGCAGCGGATATCGGATTTTCATGACTTCATCGACGCTGATTTCGATGTAATAAACTCCGTCCGATTTAAACTCGACTTGCGGGAACACAGCCGCGTTGGTGGCGTTGTGAGTGGGGTCAGTCAGTTCAAATGTCATTTTGCTCTCGCGCAAAATGGTGGTCTGATCGGGCGCGTAGAGCCGGGTTTTCTCGGTGAATTTCCCAATGCCGGCCGCCCAGCGATTGAACACGCAAATGCGCAACGCAGTGACGGGCAATTGGCCAACACGAATGACGCTGATCACGCCGAGCAGAATAAAGTTTCCGCTGATCTCTTGTCGAATGTCGTCGCAGAGAAGTGAACTTTGCAGGTCGGGTAAAATGCGTTGAGGCAGCATGTGGGTATTAGAGTTGGATTCCGTGGGCATCGGCGGCGGCTCGCACCGTATTGCGCAACAGCATGGCGATAGTCATGGGGCCGACACCGCCGGGGTTGGGGGTGATTTTTCCGGCGACAGTTTGCACGGCATCGAAATCCACATCGCCCACCAATTTGGATCCATTCTCGGCAGTGCTGTTTTCGACGCGATTGACGCCAACATCGATGACTACAGCGCCGGGCTTCACCATGTCGCGCTTCACAAAATGGGGTGAACCGATGGCGGCGATGAGGATGTCGGCCGCGCGGCAATGCTCGACGAGGTTGCGTGTGCCGGAGTGGCAGAGTGTGACAGTAGCGTTGGCATGGGGCGCTTTTTGACCCAGCAACGCGGCCAGTGGTTTGCCAACGATGTTGCCACGGCCGAGCACGACGACATTCGCGCCATCAATGAGGGTGCCAGAATGGGCGAGCAGGATTTGGACGCCTGCAGGTGTGCAGGGAACGAAGCCGCTCGTGTCGCCCAGCAGCAATTTGCCCATGTTGACTGGATGAAATCCATCGACGTCTTTTCCAGGCGAAACGGCGGCATAGATCGCGGAGCCGCGAATCTGTTTCGGGAGCGGTGCTTGGATGAGAATGCCGTGGACACCGGGATCGGCGTTGAGTCGCAGTATGAGTTGAAGCAATTCTTTTTCCGATGCTTCATCCGGCAGGACATGCGTACGGGATTGGATTTGAAGATTGGCGCAGGCGCGCTCCTTCATTCCGACATACACTTTGGAAGCGGAATCTTCACCGACTCGGACAAAGGCCAAGCCCGGTTGGATCCCATTTTCCTTCAGGACCGCGATTTGCCGCCGGGTTTCTTCGTGGACCTTGTCAGCGATGGCGCGGCCATCGATGAGGTTTGCCGCTGCCACGTCTAGTTATCGGTCGTCTTGAGGGTCTGGATTTTCAGCACAGGGGTATCGGACCAACGCGAATCAATGGCTTCTTCGCCTGTGACCAAAACGCGGCGGCCTGTGAGCAATTTCATCGGCAAATCGGCATTGGTGGAGATGAGGTAGTTGATGACCTTGCCCGACTCGATGTGTTCGAGAACATACGGGGCCGGCGATTGGATGTTCAAGGTGCGCTGCACGATGCCTTCGCGTGTGACAATTCGCACGGGCAGTTTTTCAGCCACGGGCGGTGTGACGGGCACGGTGATTGGCGTCGTCGTTTTTGGTGCAGCAGCCACGGCTGGTTTCGTGTAGAAAATATCTTTCCACCACGGCAGATTTGCTTTGGGTGCCGCTGCGGTGGGGGCAATCTCCGGCTTCACCGTTTTGGCGATGGTCTCTTTCGGCGGCGTCGGGACTGGCACCACTGGAATCTCGGTCTTGGTGACAGCCGGCGGATTCACTTTCACTGCAGGCGGTGCGGGAAACGCTTCGACGACGTTTGTGGCAGCGGGTTTGACTGCTGTGAATGGAAACGGAACGGTGATCACAGTTTCAACCGGCGGAATCGGCGTCGGATTCGGGATCGGTGTGGGGACGGGAGTCGGTGTCGTGGTTTTTGCGATCGGGATTTCAACGACGTTTGAAACGGCACTGATGGTCACGAATTCGGCGGCCACGAATGCGGACAATCCCTGCATCGCGTGAATCTGAACCCAGTCCTGCGATTTCTTGGCTGGCTCGATGGCGAGGATGGCTGCGCCGCGGGGTAATCTGCCGAGCACGGGGAAGTTTTCGCCGGGGCCGCTGCGCACATTCAGTTCATTGGCGGTGACCACCTTCGCCTTGAGGTCGACGAATTTTGAATTCACCCACACTGGAACGTCGATGGGAATCGGCACGCGGAACCAAACTTTCGAGTCGCCCGCCTTCGGTTTGTCGACAATCAATTCTTCGAGCACGATGACTTGCTCGCCCTTGTCGAATTGAAAAATCTGTTCGCTGAATGCCGATGGCTTCCCGCGCGCATTCACACGCGTGGACTTGATGATGCCAGTGATTTTTTCGGCTTCGGGGGCGGCTGGCGTTTCCACAACGGGCGGCGCGCCAACGGCTGGTGCGGGCGCTGCCGGAGCCGGTTTAGTTGGAGCAGGTGTCTGTTGTGCGTTGAGTATGCTGCCGCAAAGCAACATCGCCAAAAGTGATGAGATTTTCATACCGAGTGAAGTAATAGGCGAACTTCCGTGGCTGTCAACGACCTCCAATTCGCAACTTGTAAACATCCCAAACGGACGGGGCCGATGCGTACTCGCCGCAATCGCCGCACCTTGAAACCCAAGGCAGACATCATCCGGCGCACTTCGCGGTTTTTGCCTTCAGTCAGTTCGATTTCGATGACGCTCGCAGCGGGTCTGGAGCGTTGAACGCGGAATCGCTTGGCACGAAGCATATCGCCTTTGTCCCAAATGCCGCGTTCCAACGGAGCCAGTGCCGCTGCGGTGGCGGCGCCATCCACATCGACCTCGTAAATCTTCAAGACTTGATAACGGGGATGCGTGACGTGCAGTGCGAAGTCTCCATCGTTGGTCATCAGAATCAGCCCTTCGCTGTCCCAATCAAGTCGGCCGACGTGAAATAGATTCCGGTGTTCACTGGGCAAGAGGTCTGACAACAACGGGCGGTTGTCCTCGTCCTTTCGGCTGCAGACGCAACCGCGAGGTTTGTTGACAGCCAGGTATATTTTTGGGAGCGGCCGGACCACGCGCCCATCGAGCTTCACTTCGTCTGTAGCGGGATCGACGCAAGTGCCGAGCTGATTGACTCGGCGTCCGTTGATGGTGACGCGGCCAGCGGTGATGATTTCCTCGCAAGCGCGCCGAGAACCCATCCCCGCCTCGGCTAGATGTTTTTGGAGGCGGACCTTGGATTGCACGAAATGAACAGGGGAGACTAGCTCTCCGCCCGGGTCTTGCGCAGACCGGTAACGCGGTCTCCTTCTTTCCACTGGCCGCGCTTTTTGAGCACAGCCACGCGCTCGAAGCGCTTCATGACATTCCGTTTGGCGCCCAATTTTGCGGAGGCCTTGAGGCTTGGATGTAGTGACATAAATAGTTATTTCCGCCTGCCTCGTGCAGGAGGGTCTAAAGCGATACCAAGCCTTGAGAGTTTTGCCAAACAAATATCGAGCAGGCCGGTTGCCTGTTTTCGCGGCATCCAAGTCTGATATTGCCAGAGACGACTTCAAGGGGTTCATTCAGCCGATGGGCAATGGAATTCGGCTGGGCCTTTTTGGGGGATCGTTTGATCCTGTCCATCTGGGGCATTTGCTCGTCGCGCAGGCGGCAATGGAGGAACTGGCCCTTTCACAAATCACTTTCATCCCCGCCGCACGCTCGCCATTCAAGCCGGAGCAAACCGCTGCCCCATTTCCATTGCGTGCGCGGTGGCTGCGGCTGGCGCTCGCGGGCCATTCGCACTTTGAATTGGATTTGCAGGAAGTTTCCCGCGATGGCATTTCGTACACCATCGACACGCTGCGTGATTACTCTCGTCGATATCCGGGCGCGAAGCTGCATTACATCATCGGCGCCGATCACGTCGCTCAACTGCCGCTCTGGCGCGATGCCGCCGAGTTGGCGTCACTGACCGAGATGGTGGTTGTTCCAAGGCCCGGCTGCCAGCCTGTGTCGTTGCCGGAACCGTTTCGCGGAACCTGGCTTCGTGGATGGCCGATTGATTTTTCTTCATCACAAATCCGGCAGCGTGTGAGCGAAGCGCTTCCCATCGGGCACATGGTTCCCAGTGGCGTTGAGGAATCAATTCTTGATTCGCGAGTGTACTCGAAGGCATCCTCCAACAAACGATGACATCACGGCAAATTGCCCAGTTCTGTAGCGAGTGCGCTGAAAATAAAAAGGCTGAAAATCCAGTCATTCTCGACGTGCGCTCGCAATCGAGCATCACGGATTTCTTCGTGGTGGTCAGCGGCACGAGTGCGCCGCATGTCCGCGCGATCTGGAACGAGATTGCCGACCGGCTGCTTTCGGTTCACCAAATTCGTGTCCGCGCCCCCGAAGGCTCGGCTGAAGGTCAATGGGTCGTCCTCGATCTTTACGACGTGGTGGTGCACGTCATGCGACCTGAAACCCGCGCCGTCTATGATTTGGAAGGGCTTTGGAACGACTCAAAGCCGGTCAAGCCCGCTCGGGTGCGTCGGAAACCGAGCCGACGGAAGAAGGCTTGAACGCAGTCCCAGCCGATTTCGCATCGCGCCATTCGAGAAACAGCCAGAGTCCCACGCACATCATCACGGCGAGGTTTGCCATTTGCGCAACACCGTGCCATTTCCCAAAGGCTGATTTGAGTGGTTCGATGGGGATGGTCGCTGCCGATAATCCGTACAGTGTGGGATACATTTGTTGATGGAGCGCAGTCAACTTCGGCGCCAACCAGAGGCCTCCGACAAGAAACAGAATCGTCGCCACCGCCCAGCAGCACTTGCTCGCGGTGCGTCGCCGGTGGCCGATAATTCCGATGCACATCAGTCCCGAGCAGATGCACTGGAAGAAAAAGTGTTTTTTCAAAACAAGTTGTGCGGCCAGCCCCGCTTGCTCCTTCGTCAGCGTTGTTCTGAGTTCAGAAGAAAAGAGGGCGGGGGCAACGATGAATGAAATGCAAAGCGAGCCGCCCAGCCAGATCCAGGCTGCGCTGTTGGAGAGGATTCGCCAACGATCGTTCATCAGGATGGATTGGCTGAAACGTTGGACGATTGTCTTTCTCCAAGCTGATGGACAACTCCCGCTTGCGCGCCGTAAAGGATGATCAGCCAGCAGAGGTAACTGTTAAACATGAAAAATGGCAACAGCCCGAGGCTGCCGTAGACGACGCTATCGAGAATCACGCGGGTGACATACACCGAACCGATCATTTGATTGGCCTGCCATAGAAACCCGGCGGTCAACGCCCCGATGATCGCCGAGGTTTTGTTGACACGCACGTTGGGCATCAGTTTGAAAAGGAATGAGAGCAGCAGGGTGCTGATCAGCATCGGTGCCAGACCCGATGCCATGAGCCATGCCAGATGGGAAAGTTGAGATTTGGCGTCGATCCAGTTTCTCGCCGAGGTGAACAACGGCAGGTTGGTGAGCGCCAGTCCGGCGATCAATGCCAGCGGCCCTAAAAAAACTAGAGAGAGATAAAGTCGAAGCCGGTAAAGGGTGTTTCGGGGTTTGGCCACTTGCCATAAATCATCGAGCGAAGTTTCCAGTTGATCGAGCAGGTTCCAAGTCAGGCCGCTGAGGACGATCAGGGCAAAGAAACTGAGCTGCGAGTTTTGCAGGTTGCTGACGAATGAGATGATTTGTTGCGCGACGTTGGCCCGGGCTGCGGTCAGCTCGGGGGTCAGTCCTCCGCTGAATTGAATCGTTCCCGTGGGCAGGATGAATGAAACGAGATGGTTGACGAAATCTTCCACGGCCAACGGACCAGTGCGCTTGAGCAGGTACAACGCCAGCGCGGTGCCGAGTGTGAGCATCGGGATGAATGCCAGCAGCGAGGTGAAGGCAAGCGCTGCTGCGCGGGTGAGGCAGCGGTTGCGCATGAAGGAGCGGCCGGTCGCCATGTGGAACCGGTACCATGCCACACAACGCGGAACGCGCTGACCATTGGCGTCGCTCCGTTCAAACCAGATTATTTCCGCCCAACGTTGCAGCCAGCCGCCGTTCATTTCGGGCGAAGCTAACAATCACAGACGATTCGTCAACGGTCATGCTCCCAACGGCCAGTTTTGGATTGTCATCAGGGTTGGTTTGCTGGTTACATCCAGCACAGTAGATGTCTACCAAGGAGACGACATCCCCCCCTGCAAATGGTGCACGGTCCGAGTTGGCCGGGCTGATTTTGCTATGTCTTGCCGCGTTGGTTTTCTTGTCGACCTATTCATTCGATCGTGCTGATGTCGCTTTCAACGGTACGGAGGTCAATGATTCCACCAGCAATCTTGTTGGCATTCTCGGCGCGTGGACGGCACAGGGCCTGTTCTTTTTGTTTGGCGCTTCAGGCTATCTCGTCGGGCCGTTGATGCTTCTATTCGGGCTGTTCTGTTTCATCGATCGCTGGAAGGGATTGTTGCGTCGCTGGCCATGGGCTGTCGTTGTCGTCCTTTGCATTTCTGCTGGACTGAGCTTGTTCCCCAATTGGGCTTCGTCGTTAAAGGATCAGTTGAACGCACCCGATGCCGGTGGGGCCGCAGGCTGGTTTCTGAATTGGCTTATCTTCCGTCACCTTGGCACGGCTGGAGCCGTGATTATCCTGATGACGCTTTATCTCGTGAGCCTGCTTTTTCTCACCAATTTCAATCTCACACTTTGGCTGCGCGATCGGTGGCAGCAATGGCGTGAAAAGAAAACTCCTGCTGAAACAGTGTCCCGTCAGGAAGCGGCGCTCCAATCTCAAGCCGAAGATCTGGCCAAGCAAGTGGTGCAACTCCAGAAACAGATCCAGCAAAAGGGCGGCAAATCTGTTGAGACGGTTGAGGTGCCTGCAGCGCTCTCCGGAATTGGCGCGGATATGCAGCCCGTGCCCGAGCCGACCATTCGCGATCTCAGCGTGCCGATAGCCGCCAATTCAAGACAGGCAAAAACTGAACCCGAATCGACCCGCCGATTGGCCGCGATTGTTTTCACCGACATTGCTGGATACACGAGACTCTCCAGCCGCGACGAAAAAGCGGCGCTAAAGCTGCTGAAAAAGCAGCGGTCGTTGCTCCGGCCCATCGTCAAGGAATTCCAAGGCGAATGGCTCAAGGAAATTGGCGATGGACTCCTGCTCAGTTTCAACAGTTCTTTGGGAGCCGTCCAATGCGCCTTGCGAATGCAGGAAGCCGCGCGATCGGTGGCGCATCTGAACCTGCGAGTGGGTGTCCACCAAGGCGACATCGTTTGCGAAGGCGGCGATATTCTTGGCGATGGGGTCAACATCGCCTCGCGCATCGAGCCGTACGCGCCTGTTGGCGGAATCGCCATCTCGGGAAAAATCCAGCAGGACATCGCCAGTCATCCCGAATATCAGACACGGCTCTTGGGCGAATTCGATTTGCAGGGAGTGGATCAGCGCGTCGAGATTTTTGAGGTCACCGATCAGAGCCAGGAATTGATGGACGAAACCCGGTTGGTGGAACCGCCACTGGCCGAGCCGGCTGAACCAGAAATACCCCGTGCAGCCACTACCGCCGAAGTGCTCGGAACAGCCGTGGCCGTCGCTGGGACGGAACCTGCCATTCGGACAATGGGACAAAGGCCGAAACCCAGGAAACGGCCGATGTCAGTGGCGACCGTCCCGCAAATCGGCGATTACAAACTTCCGCCGCTCTCGTTGTTGCAGGAGCCGGACACCACGCAGCGCTCGACAGACACGAAGGAAACTTTGATGGCCAATGCGCGGCTGATGCAGCAGACGCTCGCGCAATTCGAGATCGAAGTGGCCGTGGGCGACATCACCAAAGGCCCGACCATCACGCGCTACGAATTGCATCCGGCCCCCGGCGTGAAGCTCGAAAAGATCACGAGTCTTTCCAAAAACATCGCCGCTGCCGTTCGCGCCGAGCGCATCTCCATCCTCGCGCCCATTCCCGGCAAAAGTTCCGTCGGCATCGAGGTGCCCAATCTGGTCAAAACCAAAGTCATCATGCGCGACCTGCTCGAGTCCGAGGAGATGATGAACACGAAGGCGCGCATTCCCGTGGCGCTCGGCAAGGACGTTTACGGCAACCCGATCATCGCCGATCTTGGTGACATGCCTCACTTGCTCATCGCAGGTGCCACGGGCGCGGGCAAATCTGTCTGCATCAATTCCATCATCGCTTCGCTGCTGTACCGATTCTCGCCCGATCAACTGCGCTTTGTGATGATCGATCCCAAGGTCGTCGAATTGCAGATGTACAACGCGCTGCCGCACCTCGTGGTGCCGGTCGTCACCGATGCCAAGAAAGTCATCCTCGCCCTCCGCTGGGTGGTGCAGGAAATGGAAAAGCGTTACCGCATTTTCGCCCGTGTAAACGTGAAAAACATCAAGTCGTTCAACGACCGGCCGCACAAACCGAAGGTCGTTGCCGAGCCTGAGCTGCCATTGATCTCGCGCGATAATCGTATCGAGCCGAAGTCGGATGGTTTCGCTGTCGAGGTGGACGAAGAGATCGCTGCCGTTCAACAGGAGGATATCATCATTCCTGAGAAGCTCAGTTACATCGTGGTCGTCATTGACGAGCTGGCGGATCTGATGCTCGTCGCGCCTGCGGATGTGGAGATGGCCATCGCGCGCATCACACAGATGGCTCGCGCCGCCGGCATCCACTGCATTGTCGCCACGCAACGGCCGAGTGTGGATGTCATCACCGGCGTCATCAAAGCGAACATTCCTGCGCGCATCGCATTTCAAGTCGCGCAACGGGTCGATTCCCGCACGATTCTTGATGAGATGGGTGCCGAGAAATTGCTGGGCAAAGGCGACATGCTTTATCTGCCGCCAGGTTCGGCCAAGCCAACTCGCGTACAAGGCGTGCTCGTGACTGATCAAGAAATCCAGTCGGTCATCGATTATATTGCTGTGCAAGGCAAGCCGAGCTACGAGATGGATATTCATCAGCAACTCTCGAAGCCCACCAGTTCGTTTGGCGACAATGGGGGATGCGACGAGGATGAGGCGCTCATCGAGTCGTGCATCGAGGTCATCCGTACTGAGCAAAAGGCGAGCGTCTCGTTATTGCAACGACGACTGCGCCTTGGTTACACACGCGCTGCGCGAATCATGGACGAGATTGAGAATCGCGGAATCGTTGGCCCGAGCAAAGGGGCTGAGCCTCGCGACATTTTGATCGATCTCGATGCGCTCGCTGCCGAACAACTCGCAACGAAGTAATCACAGTCGTTTTGGCTTTTCAAACGGGCGTCCAGTTCTCAGCATCGGGTTCATGCCAGCCGAAAACACGTCGGGCCAGTACAAGGTCTGGGCGGTGGACGATGTCGTGTATGGCCCAGTGAATCTCGACACATTGGCCGAGTGGATCACGGAAGGTCGAGTGCTGCCCGAAACCTGGCTTTATCTTCTGGATCAAGATCAGTGGAGCCGCGCCGGTGAAATCGTTGAACTGGCAGAGCTGTTGGGCGAGCATCATCCCAAATTCTGCAAACTCAATCACACACCACTCATCGCTGGCGTGCCGCCGGGCGCGTTGAGGCAGGTTCGATTGCTCGACACTTTAAGCGATCAGCAGCTAGGTCGTTTTTCGCAGCTCATGCAGGTGCGAAAGGTGCGCCAATTCGATACGGTTGTTCAGCAGGGGAAATCCGGCGACGCGATGTATATCGTGTTGCAAGGGTCGTTGCGGGTGAGGCAGTTGGTGGGCGACAAGGAACGGGTGATCACGAATTTGAAGGAGGGCGATGTGTTCGGCGAAGTGGCACTGTTCGATCGTGGTGAACGCTCGGCTGACGTCATTGCCAATCAGGATTCGATTCTGCTCAGTATCACCGTCGAAGCGTTTGAGCGGATGACTCGTGAGATGCCCGAAGTCGCCGCGCCATTTCTGGCGGCGCTCGGACAGAATCTGGCCGCGCGAATCCGCGCCGACAACACGCGGCACAATCGCGATATCCTCGTTTTGCGCGCGACGCAGAATTAAGGCGTCAGATGATATTCGTCGCCATCGGCGGCGAAATCGTGCGGAACCGAATTCAATGCCGCACCTGCCTGGTGCCGGAGTTCGTCGAGGTTTTTTCGCAAGGCCCGACCGATGTGAACGAAGACGGCTCGGCGCACATTGGCGCGGCTGATTTTCTCGAAGAGTGCTGCGGGTGCCAAATGCGACAGCTCACAAGTGAGCAGGTCCAAATCCCGGTCGAGCAGGGGATCCAGATCTTGAAGCGAACCCACATCACCGGTGTGGGCGATGGTGTGTGTGCCAGTTTCGATTCGGAATGAGAACGATTCAAATCTCTGTCCCGGCTGTCCGCCGAACGATTGCCGAAGTTGATCGAGGTGAGAATTGAGCAGTGGAGTGATTTTTGTCAGGCCGATTTGCACAGGCTGACCGGCGCTGTGCGGGATGAAACTGATTTTGAACGGCAACAATTGATCGAACAGATAAGAGGCGCGCAGCATTGCTTGGATGACAAGTACGCCTTCTTCGGGCAAGTGAATCGGCAAGGGTTTCTTCCGGCCATCCAGCCAGAATCCTTGGATCAACATGAACAATCCGCCGATGTGATCCATGTGCAAATGTGTCAGCCACACGGCATCGATTTCATCGGGATGGATGTTGCGTGCGCGCAGTTGCCGCGCCACTGGCTCGCCCGAATCCACAAGCAGAACCGTGCCGCTGAGTCTGTAAAGATAGGCCGAATGACCGCGCTCGCCGTCGGGCAGGCCGTCGCAAGTTCCCAGACAAGTCAGTTGGGCCAGTGACATCTTTAATGCGCCGGAGCAAACCGGTGGGCGGCGAATCTAACGGCATGGCCGGAATGGGTGCGAGCGAAAAACAACGGTTTCATGGGTTGCAAGAAATGGCGCTGGCCACTATTTTCGCGCCGTGGCCGGAGTCGCAGAACAGTTACGAAGCGCGCGAGAAGCCGCCAAGTTAACCATCCCGCAAGTCGTCGCCTCAACCAATCTGAAGACAGATCAGGTGGGCGCGATGGAGCAGGGGGAATGGGAATCTTTTCCCGCATCGATTTACGCGCGCGGGTTTGTCCGCACTTATGCCCGACTTCTCAAGTTGCCCGAGGAACAGCTGCTCGCGGATTTGGATGCGGAGTTGGGACTGACCGGGAAATTTCGAGAAGGCGCGGATGATGTCTGGCGTCAGGCCACGATTCTGGACCGGTTCACTCTGCTGCTCTCCCGTGTCAACTGGCGCACCTTTGGCCCATTTCTCGCCGTGGTTCTCCTGATCGTTTTGGGCGCACTCCTCATCCAGAAATTCCGACCTCAACAAAATGACGATCCGATGAAGGGCGTTGGCGATGGACAGTTTCCCGCGCCCATCGGATCGGGCGGGATGGTTCTTCCGTTGCCGACCAATTCCATTCCTCCGCCGCGCTGACCGTTCGAGCGCAAGTTCAACTGCGACTTGAGTGAAGTGCAGCGAGTGAGGAATCCTACTTCGTTTCCAGTGGTTTCGGGGTCACTGTCAACTTGGATGGAGGCGTGGTTGAAGTTGGCTTCGGTTTCGGCGCGCCTTTCGGATCGAGGTTCGCCATCAGCTCTTCCTGCGTGATTTTGCTTTCAACGCCGTTGGCCGGCACGGGCACTTTGGCGAGCCACAGAATGGCGTTGCCGATGAGCTTGCGCTGGTCGTCGTTGCCCCAACCGATGTGATTGTGGCCGCCGGTGAAACCAAAACCCCGCCCGCCATCGGGCCGCGTGGCGACCCACATCATGTGCTGCGCTTCCTTGCGCTCGACCACGGATTTGAACACGTGCGGGTTGCCGCCGTGAGTGGAGGTCTTGGCATCCGCCGGCTTGTCTTTGCTCCAGCCGGTGGTTTTCTCCGGCGGCATCGCAGTGAGAATCGGCGTGACGTCTTTCATGCCGTCGCGGAAGCGCATGTGATAATACCACTCGTCATTCGTCTTGAACGGCTTCACCCCTTGCGTCACTTCGTGTTTTGGAAACTGCGTGAAGTCCGCCGTCCAATGCGGGTTCACGCTCCAGTGCGTTTCGAAGCAGCCGCCAATCCATTCGCGGAATTCCTTATTGCCCTTGTCGGTGGTCGGTTCGACAGCGTAATGGATCGTGCCGAGGCCGACGCCCTTTTTCATGAGCGCGCCGATCTTCGTGAGACGGTCGCCTTGCAACAACGGATGTCCGCCGCCGCCGTCGCTGTACACGATGATGGCCGCGGCGTTTTCGAGCACCTTCTCGTCAATCACCCAGCCGTTGGTGTGGACTTCGGTGGTGATGCCTTTGATGCCGGCGAGTGATTTGGCCAGCAGCAGGCAACCGGCACGATGCTCGTGCGAAAGCGGGCCGTGACTGATACGGCCAGCGATGAAGATGATTTTCTTGTCGGCAGCGGACGCATCGAATGCGACGGCCAGCGCGAAGCCGAGTGTGAGGAGTGAGCGAATGTTTTTCATATCAGAAATAAAAAGAGGGACGGGCGAACCCGTCCCTCGTTGGAGATTGGTTACTTCAGGTCTTTGATGCGGACGTTCTTGAACTGAACGGTCATCGGCGGACCGACGTGGATCTGCAATCCGAGCACGCCACTCTTGAGCGCCTTCGGCGACTCGTCGGTGATTTCGGCGGTGACGTTGCCGTTGATGATGTGCGTGAGCTTGTTGCCTTTGGCGATGATCACGAACTCGTTCCAATCCTCTTTCTTGATGGCAGCCTGCAGCTCGGCGGAGCTCTTCTCGGTCTTGCCCGCGACTTCCTTCTTGTTGTCAGCGGTCCACTTCACTTTCTCGCCGCGATTGCACATGACACCACGGCCGCCCGCCACGCCGCCTTCATCATAAAGGATGCCGCTGTAAGTGGTGCCGGCCTCGAAGTCGCCTTGATAACCACCGACGCGCGGGCCGAACGCGCCCTTGCCGGTGACCTTGCTGCGATACTGCACGCCGGAATTTCCAGCGACGATGCGGTAGCTGAAACGCAGCTCGAAATCGCTCACCTCATCTTTGTGAACGAGGAATGTGTTGTGATTGATTTTGGTTTCCGGATCGCTGCCGGTGACGCCGGTGATGGCGCCGTCCTTCACGCTCCACAGCTTGGGATTGCCATCCCAGCCGGTGAGAGTCTTGCCATCAAAGAGCGGCTTGAAGCCTTCCTCGGCGGCGAAGGCCAGAGATGCGGTGGAGAGGAGTGCGAGGAGCAGTTTCGTAAGTTTCATTTTGGTTTGTGTGGTTGAAATGACGGGGTTCGTGCGGGTGGGATTCAGTGATTACTTTTTGCCGAAGAACTTCTGTAGGTTGGCGAGGCCTTTGGTGGCGATTTCGTTGCGGGTCGGCTCCATCTTGCGCCAGATGGCTGCGGCGCGCGCGATGACTTTCACGTCGGTCGTGAAGGATTCGATCACCACGTCGCCTTTGTAATGGATGGATTTGAGCGCGGCGACGATGGGCTTCCAGTCGAGCGAATCATTGCCGGGCGTGCCGCGATCGGTGCCGCACGCGTGAAAATGCGCGAGGTGTTTGCCGGCCTTCTTGATGGCCGTGGCCTGGCATTTCTCCTCGATGTTCATGTGGAACGT
>CAMDOH010000009.1 GCA_945903605.1 Akkermansia muciniphila | reverse complement strand
GCGCTGCTCGCCCTCCTGCCGGACGTGCAGATTTACCACAACGCCGTCCGCTACGCGCTGGAGGACGACATCTTCACGAGCACCAACCAGTTCAACTCCGCCCGCGCGCTGCTCAAGACCGGCTCCGAGCGCGCCAAGCAGCTCGCTGCGGGCAACGCGCCGTGGAACACGAAGGCCGGCCTGCTGGCGCTCAAGAAGGAACTCGAAGGCAAGGCCAAGACGCCGGCCACGCTCACGCACGTCCCCGTCGTGCGCGGCTACGTGTCGAAGATTGATGGCTCGGTGCAGCCTTACGGGCTGAAGGTTCCGGTGACTTACCTCACTGGCGATGACAAGCCGCGCCGCCTCGACTTCTGGCTGCACGGGCGCGGCGACACGCTCAACGAGATTGCCTTCATTGACGGCCAGCAACGCGCGGGCGGAACCTTTCTTCCCGACGACGCCTTCGTGCTGGATCCTTACGGTCGCTTCATGAATGCCTTCAAGTTCGCCGGCGAGACGGACGTGTGGGAGGGCCTCGACCACGCGGCGAATCATTATCCGATAGATCGAAACCGACTTGCGATGCGCGGCTTCTCGATGGGCGGCGCGGGCGCGTGGCACCTTGGCGCGCATCACCCGGACAAATTTGCGGCGGTGAATCCCGGCGCGGGTTTCGTGGACGTGAAGAATTATCAGAAACTCGGCGACAAACTTGCCGCCATCCCGTGGTACGAACAGAAACTCTGGAATCTTTACGACCCGCTGGCGTGCCCCATCAATCTCGTCAACTCGACGCTCGTGGCCTACAGCGGCGAGGACGACGCGCAGAAAGCCGCCGCCGACCTCATGGAATCTGCACTTCTCAAAGAGGGCGTGAAAATGACCCACATCATCGGACCGAAGACCGGCCATTCCTACGAGGCAAACGCGAAGAAGACCGTGGCCAAGCTCGTGGACGACGCGGTCAATAAGGGAATCAACCATCAACCGAAGAAAGTCACGCTCGTGACTCACACTCTCAAATTTAACAAAGCGCATTGGGTGACGATTGATGCGCTCGAGAAGCATTGGGAGGAAGCGCGCATCGAAGTGGACGTCTTCTCGAAGGGCGGCACCTATGAGGTCGTTGTGAAGACCCGCAACACTGCGGCCTTCTCGCTGAACATCTCGCCGGGAATCATCGGAGGGATGGGGGCACTCCTTGTTGTAGACGGGCAGAGCCTCGGCTTCCAAACGAAGATTCAGAATCTACACGATGCCCGCCCACTAGATGCCTATCCGTGGACAGTCTCTCCAGTAAAGGCTGGCAGCAAATGGTCGGTAGCAACTCAAGCGCAAATCCAGACCCGTAAGTCGGATCTGGCCAAACGCCCCAACCTCCAAGGCCCCATTGATGACGCCTTCATGGAGTCCTTCGTGATGGTGCGGCCCACGCGCCCCTCCTTTAATCCTGCCGTCCAAAACTGGGCGAAGACCGAGCTGGCCGAGGCCGCGTTCCACTGGCGGCGCTACTTCCGCGGCGAGCCGCGCGTGAAGGACGACACCGCCATCACCGACGACGACATCAAGAGCAGCAACCTCATTCTCTGGGGCGACCCAGTCTCGAACGCGCTGCTCAAGCGTATCGCCGACAAGCTGCCCATCCAGTGGAACGGCAAGGAAATCAAAGTCGGCGGCAAGACCTTCGACGCCACCAAGCACGCGCCCGCGTTCATCTTCCCGAACCCGTTGAACCCGTCGCGCTACGTGGTCATCAACTCTGGCTTCACCTTCTCACAATACGCCGGTGCCTCGAATTCGCAGCAGACGCCCAAGCTACCCGATTGGGCCATCCTCGACATGAGCGTGCCACTCGCCGACCGCGTCCTCGGCAAAGGCGTGGTGGATGCAAACTTCTTTGATGAGCGTTGGCAGTTAAAGAAATGAGAGCGATGATTGCCACGCGATCGCATCTCGTGTCGGCAGTTTTATTTGCGGCTGCCAGTGTGTTGTTGGCGGCTGAAAAGACGGTCATCACTCCGCGTTTCGATCCACCCGATCAACCGTTCCGCGTGGCGCCGATGCCGCCAGCTTCTCGCAGCATCGTCGTCCCAATTTCCACCAATCTTCATCTAGCATTCGATACGCAACTGCTGCGCGCACATACAGTCTGGCGCGGGCGCGGGCTGGCCCTTTTCGGCCCGCAATACAGTCGCACGAAAACGCCATTCATTTGTCATCCCGAAGGAACGGTGCTTTGGGGAATGCCGCCAGTTTGTCCATGGGCAATGGACAAATTTCCACTCGATATGCTGCCGCGCAATGCCTCCGCAGGTTTCAAAGGCATCAGCACGAAAGGCGGCGCGACGACGTTCATTTATGAAGTGGGTGCAACAAACGAAGGCACTGTGCGTGTCCACGAATCCGTTCGTGCCGGATCTTTGCTTGGCGAAGAAGCGCTGGTGCGCCGGCTTGAAATCGGGCCGTGCAACCGGCCGTTGTTTTTCCTGGCTCATGCCGAAATGGATTGTCGCGCAGAACTGCTCACGAACAATTCATCGATCGCCATCGCTCGGCCCGCAGATGTTTTGATCATCACAGCCGGAAGCAGCTCGCCGCTGAAATGGCATCTCTCTTCCGCGGATGTTCAGTACGAATCGGAGATCTTCACCGAAGACGGAACCATCAAAGGCAATCCGCACCACAAGGTTCAAGGCAAGCAGGCGCGCGCGTGGCTGGAGATTCCGCCGCACACAAAACCGCTGACCGTCGAGATCACCATGACTCAGTCAGATTTGGATGGAGCGAAAAAAGCGGCACAGCTTCCCGTGGCGCGCCCATTGTCAGAGCCGAAAATGGAATTTCTTTTCAGTGCTGAACGTGACCCAAAAAGTCCGCCGCCTCAAATTATCGCCGGCGATAAAACCGCGCGCGCGAGTCTGGCTGGAAATGAGTTTTACCGCGCCGAAGCGTTCCCGTTGCCGAAGGAGATCGAGTTGCTCGTGTGTGGAATGGATTGGATGCCGAATGGCGACTTGGCCGTGTGCACATGGTTGGGAGATGTCTACATCGTCGAATCGGCACAAGGCGCGACCGCACAAGCAAAGTATCGGCGGTTTGCGCGCGGCTTGTGCGAACCGCTCGGGTTACTCGTGCGCGACGGGAATATCTACGTGGCTCAAAAAACGGAACTGACGCGATTGACCGACACAGATGGCAACGGTGAAGCGGATCTTTTCGAACGTGTCAGTGCCGACTGGGATTTCACCGGAAGTTACAACTCATTCGTGTATGGACCAGTCATGGACAAGGCAGGGAATTTCATCGTGGCAAACGCGGGCCATGCGGGTCGCTGGGATGCGCGGCACATGGGTTGGGCGCTGCGAATCAGCGCGGATGGCACACAATGCGAGCCTTTCGCCAGCGGATTGCGCGAGCCGAATGGCATGGGTACGTTCGGGCCGGAGCGCGACATATTCGTCACTGACAATCAAGGCAACTGGATTGGCGCGTGCAAGCTGAACCATCTGCAACCCGGCAAGTTTTTCGGCCATCCATCGTCCATCCCCGCGAAGAAGGAGCACTACAAAGGACGCGACTCATTTGATCCGCCGGCGATTTGGTTCCCGTACAAGCTCGCCAAATCATCGACGGGGATGACGGAAATCAAAGATGATCGGTTCGGTCCATTCCGCGGTCAGTTGCTCGTGGGTGATTTTCAAAACGCACTGGTCACGCGGGTGATGCTGGAAAAAGTGGAGGGTGAATGGCAGGGCGCGGTGTGGCCTTTCTTGAAAAGTTTTCAATCGGGAGTAAACCGGCTCTCTTTTGGTTCTGATGGAAATCTCTACGTGGGCGGTTGCCAGCGGACGTGGGTGGCGGTCGCGGCGCAGGAAGCAGCGCTTGAGCGAGTGAGCTTCACTGGCAAGGTTCCGTTTACCGTGAAGGAAGTTCACGCGCTGTCGGACGGCTTCGAGTTGATCTTCACGCAACCGGTGGACGCGATGACTGCGGCGGATACCGAGGGCTACGACGTCTCGCAATACACTTACAAGTTTCACGCCAGTTACGGATCGCCGGAGTTCGACCATGACGGCAAAGCGAACAGCGCCACGCCGATCAAAGTGGCGAAGATCGCTGTTGCGCAGGATCGAATGAAAGTGCGACTCGTGGTCGAAGGATGGAAAGCCGGTTACGTCACGACTGTGCGCGCTGCCGATGTGCGCAGCGCGTCTGGAAAACCTCTCTGGCACGACACATTTTGGTACACGCTCAATCGTATTCCAAAACGTTGACGTCCTTGCTTGAATTAACGAATCGATAGTAGAGTGCGGTTGAAAGATGGAAGCTTGATGAGAGTGATTGTTCCAATACTGAGTCTGTTGATTTTTCTGTCACTAGACTGTGCTGCCGAGGTGGATTATTTGGCAGAGGTAAAACCACTCTTTCTTAAAAACTGCACTCAGTGTCACGGTGAATTTCAGCAAAAGAATGGGCTTCGCTTGGATACCGCCGTAGGTGCATTGAAAGGAGGCAGCAGCGGACAGGCAATTCTACCAAAGAATGCGAAGGGCAGTTTGCTCATTCAGGTGTTGGAAGGTCGCCACAGCAATCTGCCAGCAATGCCGTACAAAAAACCGGCGCTTTCACTGAAGCAACTCGCAACGATCAAGTCTTGGATAAACTCAGGTGCAAAATATCCGCCAGATGAGAAACCACTGACGGAAAAGCATTGGTCATTTATTCCGCCGTCACGACCTGATTTTCTACACCTGAAAAATCCGTTAACTACCAAGAACGGGATCGATTATTTCATTCAATCGAAACTTGAGTCGCTCAAACTGAAACCGTCACCGGAAGCGGATAGGAACACATTGATACGCCGATTGAGTCTGGATTTGACAGGACTGCCGCCTTCACTTGATGAGCTGGATCGATTCTTGAATGACAAAGAACCCGGTGCGTATGAAAGGATGGTCGATGGCTTGCTTGCATCGCCGCACTACGGAGAACGTTGGGGGAGATGGTGGTTGGATGCGGCACGATATGCGGACTCGAACGGCTATAGCATCGATGCGCCGCGCTCGATCTGGAAATACCGCGACTGGGTTATCAACGCTTTGAACACCGACATGACATTTGATCGATTCACCATCGAGCAAATTGCTGGTGACATGCTGCCGAATGCGACGCTAGAACAAAAGATCGCGACTGGATTTCATCGCAACACACAAATTAATCAGGAAGGTGGAATTGATAGAGAGCAGTTCCGGATTGATTCAATCTTCGATCGTGTTGCATCAACCAGCACGGTGTTTCTTGGGCTGACAATTGCGTGTGCTCAGTGCCATGACCACAAGTTCGACCCCATCAAACAGGCGGAGTATTACAAGCTGTTCGCGTTCTTGAACAATGCTGACGAACCTGATTTGGCTGTCGCATCGGATGAAGACATCGCCAAGGGAAATGAACTCGACGCAAAAGTGACAGCCTACCAGGTGGAGCTTGCTACGAAGGATCCGGGGTTCCGTGAAAAGACAAAATCATGGGAACGAGAACTGACTCCCTCGCAGCGACAGGGACAACCCGAACCGGTACGCCAAGTGATCGATGTTCCATTTGATAAACGATCGGAGAATCAATGGCGCATGATGCAGTCCGCCTACATCGAGCAGTCTCCCACGAACAAATTGCATCAGGTTGCGATTGCTAAATTGCGCGCGCAGAAACCAAAGATTCCCATGACAATGATTGTGCGCGAGCGACCCAAACCCCGCGAGACACATCTGTTCATCAAAGGAGATTTCACACGGAAGTCAGATCAAGTGTTTCCAGGTACGCCGGCTGTCTTGCATCCATTGCCCGCTATTCCCAACCCCAATCGTCTTACATTAGCGAATTGGCTAGTCTCCACAAACAATCCACTCACAGCGCGAGTCATCATGAATCGCGTTTGGTTGCAGTACTTCGGCAAGGGCATCGTCGAGACAGAAAACGACTTTGGAACACAAGGCGCGCTGCCGACACATCCTGAATTACTCGACTGGCTGGCCATGGAATTCATGGAGCGCGGATGGAGTTTAAAAGCCATGCATCGGATCATCGTCACCTCATCCGTTTACCGCCAGCAATCCATCTCGCGAGCCGATGTCAACTTGCGTGATCCGTACAATCTCTTGCTCGCTCGACAAAATCGTCTTCGACTGGACGCTGAATTGATTCGCGATGTCGCACTTTCCGCCAGCGGACTCATCTCAAATAAAATTGGCGGGCCAAGCGTGTATCCGCCGCAACCTGATGGCGTGATGTCTGTCGGCCAAGTCCGCAGAGTCTGGCCTACGGACACCGGAGAGGATCGTTATCGACGTGGACTCTATACGTTTTATTTCCGGGCGACCCCGTATCCATCATTGTCAGTCTTTGATGCCCCTGACTCCCTGAGTTCCTGCACAAGACGCATTCGCAGCAACACTCCATTGCAAGCACTGACTCTTCTGAATGACCCAGCTTATTTCGAGATTGCCGAATCTCTTGCCAAGCGCGTGATTCGACTCGGACCGAAGGACGATCTTGGAAGGATTGATTTTGCGTTCAGGATTTGCCTCGCTCGTCCTCCTTTGGAAAAGGAACGTGCCATTTTGAAATTGTTACTGGACTCGAACCAAAGGCAACCATTGCCGCAGGACATTTCTCGGGAACAGGCAAAATGGACTTTGGTAGCGCGCGCATTGCTGAACCTCGATGAAACAATCACTCGTGAATGAGCCATTGAAAACTTCGCCGTCGGACTTATTGCGCGGAATCACGCGGCGACATTTCTTTGGTCAAGCTGGCCTTGGCACACTTGCATTGAGCAAGATGTTGGAGGGTCGCGATTCCACAAAACTTCCGAATCCATTTGCGCCACGAGCACCGCAATTCCGACCCAAGGCAAAGAATGTAATCTACCTGTTCATGGCAGGAGGGCCGTCACAATTGGACTTGTTCGACTACAAACCAAAACTCGTCGAGTTGAATGGCAAACCGATTCCGCAATCTTACATTGAAGGCAAGCGATTCGCATTCATGGGATCGAGCCATGGAACGACACTGCTGGGATCTCGTCGTCGTTTTCAACAACACGGACAAAATGGCGCGTGGGTTTCGGAATTATTACCTCACACGGCAGCGGTGGCTGACGAACTTTGTCTTGTCACTTCGTGCGCTACTGAACTTTTCAATCATGCGCCCGCCAAGCTGTTCATGAACACTGGATCGGGTCAATTTGGGCGCCCCAGCATGGGCGCTTGGGTCACCTATGGTTTGGGAAGCGAGTCAACTGACTTGCCGGGATTTGTCGTGTTGCAAAGCGGACCGCGTGGACCACGTGGCGGCGCGATGCACTGGGCCAGCGGTTTTTTACCGACGACTTATCAAGGTGTCCCTTTGCGAAACCAAGCCGATCCCATTCTCAATCTAGCCAACCCAGCAGGAATCCCCGCCGAGCAACAACGGCGCACGTTGGATGCGATTCGTGATCTGAATTTGACCCGACAGGTTGAGACGGGTGACCCGGAAATTCTGACGCGAATCGCATCGTATGAAATGGCCTATAGGATGCAGACGAGCGCGCCTGACTTGATTGATATCTCAAAGGAAAGTCAGGCGACCCTTAAACTCTATGGCGCCGTTCCAGGCAAAACATCGTTCGCCAATAACTGCCTGCTCGCTCGTCGATTGGTCGAGAGGGGCGTTCGCTTCATCCAGCTTTATCACACCAATTGGGATCATCACGGCGGCACAGGAGAGACATTGCAAAAAGATTTGGATGTCGTGTGCAAGGATGTTGATCAATCTTGTGCTGCTTTGATTAAGGATCTTAAATCACGCGGCCTGCTTGAGGATACGCTGGTGATTTGGGGCGGAGAATTTGGCCGGACACCCATGGGAGAGAACCGTGAGACTCCGGGACGCAATCATCACATCGACGCATTCACAATGTGGTTTGCTGGAGGCGGCGTGAAAGGAGGGCAGGTGATTGGACGCACGGATGAATTAGGATTCGGTGCGACCGAAGACCGAGCGCATGTGCACGATTTACATGCGACAATTCTGCACCTGCTCGGCATCAACCATGAGAAGCTGACTTTTCGATTTCAGGGTCGTGATTTTCGGCTGACTGATGTCCATGGCACAGTCATCAATAAACTTCTCGCTTAACGTTGGCCTCTCACACATCCAAACGCGCGAACAATGCGTCTGCGCTCATCACTGAATTCAGGAAGATCAGTGCAGAATTATTGCCAATGCGATCACGACTGCTCGTGGCAGTTTCTGGCGGAGTGGATTCGATGGTGCTTCTTCATGTCTTGAGCGCACTCCAGAATGAATTCCAATGGAGATTGTCTGTTGGGTACTTCAATCATCAACTCCGAGGTAAGGCGGATGAATTAGATCAAAGGTTGATCCATCGTTATTGTCGCAAGCGCAATATCCCTTTCCATCAAGGCATATGGAATAAAAGCCGTACAGATAGAGAAGGCCTCAGCTTGGAGATGTCGGCGCGATCTGCACGACATGCATTTCTGGGCGGCGTCGCGATAAAGAAACGGGCAATTGTTGTCATGGCTCATCACGCCGATGACCAGTTGGAGCTTTTCTTGATGCGGCTTTTTCGCGGTGCTGGTGGCGAAGGTCTCGGTGGAATGAGAAGCAACAGTGTGGTTGAAGGATATCGCACAGTCGCACTCGTTCGTCCATTGCTGGAAATTCGCAAGCAGTCGCTGATTGATTATGCGACATGCAATGAAGTCGATTCCAATGAAGATTCTAGCAACCGGAATATCGACTTGGAGAGAAATCTGATTCGACATCGGATACTGCCGTATTTGCAAAAGCACTGGGGGAAAGATCTTCATGCGACATGCTTGCGCACAATGAAGATTGTGAGCGTGGAACATTCCTTCGCCGAGCAAACTGCCATCACATGGCTCGCAAGTGAAAGGCCGACTCCATTCGCCAAACTTCACACGGCTGTGCAACGTCAGATTGTCAGAATCCAGATGATCAAGCTGGGAGTATTTCCGGAGTTTAATCGCATTGAAGAACTACGAACGCATATCGGCAGATCCATTTCAGCCCCCAAAAACAGGCACATCATACTCAATGCATCTGGAAAACTGTCGGCGCATGAATTGACGCAAACTTTAATTCATTCGCCAATGGTATTGAAGATGAGTGACCGAGTCCTGCGGCAAGATTTGTTTGGTGGAAACCTGATTGTCACTCCAACTAAGAAGCCGTCTGCATTTCGAGACGGCACAGAATTTTTTGATGCTGACAAGATTGGCGGATCCATCCGGATCAGGAACTGGCGATCGGGTGATTGTTTTCAACCGATCGGCATGAAGAATAGAGTGAAACTACAGGACTTGTTTATGAACAAGAAAATCCCAAAGCACGTCAGGCATCAACTGCTGATCGCTGAAAATGAAAAGGGGGACGTATTCTGGGTTGAAGGTCTGCGAATCGGAGAAGTTGCAAAAACCGATGCTGGAACCAAGCGCTATTTGAAGTGGCATTGGGCGCGGAGCTAAAGATTGTTTTTATCTTTCATTGAGGCATGATACAAACGAACAGCGATGTTTGACGAAGAAGAAAAAAAGACTAGCAGACCGTTCAATACTTGGGCGGTTTGGCTTGCGATCATGGTGCTGATTGCGGTGCTGTTCTCGGTGAAGGACGGCATGACGCAACGACCGAAGGACATGCTTTACAGCGAATTTCTCGAGCATGTCACCAACACGAACAACCTGATCTACAAGGGCAAGATTAAGTTTCCTCAATCGGGTGACCTTCGGGATATCAGCGGGCATCTGACTAAACTCGACAAGGATAGGCAGCCGGTGCTGAAGGATGGAAAGGCGGAAAAAGGCGAAGCTTTTTTCATTCGCACTCCGATTCCTGAGCAGGATCTGAAAACGATTCTGGGGTCGGGCCGATTTGAAACGACGACCGAGAACACTCTGTTGATGAGTTTTCTGCTCACGATCCTGCCCTTCGCAGTGATTGTGTTCTTCATCTACTTTTTCTTCATCCGACAAATCAAGATGGCGGGCAAGGGAGCAATGAGCTTCGGTAAGAGCAAAGCGAGGTTGCTCGCCAAAGAGAAAAACAAAATTACATTCAAAGACGTGGCTGGAATTGAGGAAGCGAAAGATGAGGTGACGGAGTTGGTCGATTTCCTGAAAGAAGCAAAGAAATACCAGAAACTCGGTGGTCGGATTCCAAAGGGAATCCTCATGGTGGGAGCGCCGGGAACAGGAAAGACTTTGCTGGCAAAGGCCATTGCTGGCGAGGCAGACGCTGCTTTTTACAGCATTAGCGGTTCCGACTTTGTTGAAATGTTTGTTGGTGTCGGCGCCAGCAGGGTTCGTGACATGTTTGAGCAGGCTAGGAAGAGCACGCCTTGCTTGATATTCATCGATGAGATCGATGCGGTGGGTCGGCATCGTGGTCACGGCCTCGGCGGTGGAAACGATGAACGCGAACAGACGTTGAATGCATTGTTGGTCGAGCTAGATGGTTTTGATTCACAGGAAGGCATCATCATCATCGCTGCGACGAATAGACCTGATGTGCTCGATCCTGCTCTGCTTCGGCCGGGACGCTTTGATCGACAGATCACAATCAATTTACCGGATGTGCGAGGCCGCGAAGCGATTCTGAAAGTTCATGCCCAGAAGGTGAAATTGGACAACTCAGTGGATTTGTCAGTGATCGGCCGAGGTACGCCGGGGTATTCTGGAGCTGAGCTGGCCAATCTTCTGAACGAAGCAGCACTACTCGCGGCGCGGAGAAATCTGAAACGGATAACCATGTCTGAGCTTGAGGAAGCGCGCGACAAGGTTCGTTGGGGACGCGAGCGACGATCTTTGGCGATGTCGCTTGAAGATAAAAAACGGACGGCATGGCACGAAGCTGGACACGCATTGGTCAATGTACTGCTGGAGCACACGCACCCGTTGCACAAAGTCACCATCATCCCAAGAGGGCAATCTTTGGGATCAACGATGTCGCTGCCAAAAGAGGATGTCTGGAATCATCAGATGAAAGAGATGATTGATCTGATCACGATGACGATGGCTGGCCGAATTGGTGAAGAGATTCATACGGGCGACATCTCGACGGGTGCGGCGGGTGACATTCAGCAGGCGACAAAGATGGCGCGAGCCATGGTCTGCCAATTTGGCATGAGCCCTGAACTGGGAATGGTCTTGTACGGTGGCGATCACGAGCATGTTTTCCTTGGGCGTGATATGATGCGAGACAGGCCGTATAGCGAGCACAGCGCGCAGCAAATTGATATCGAAGTCAAAAAGATTATCGACTACTGCTTCGAGCGCGCAAAGAAGTTGATCGAAACAAATCGCGACAAACTGGAACTCATTGCCAACGGCCTTCTCGAGCATGAAACACTCGATGGGCAACAGGTCAAAGACATCGTTGAAAAGGGGCGATTCGATGCGCCGCCGCCACCACCAGTGTTGCCTGAAACTCCGATGGGAGCTTTGGCTTCGACGCCCACATCGGACGAACCGAAGCAATCACAGCCGACGGCAGATCCCGGTCTTGGTACTCCCGCGCCGGCGACTGTGTGATTCTAACTTTAGCGCACTATTTAGTGGCACATGATTATTGCCCCATCGTTGTTGGCGGCTGATTCCAGTCGGTATTCTGACGAAGCCAAACGTGCAGAGAGATCAGGCGGTGAATGGCTGCACCTCGATGTGATGGACGGCCATTTCGTTCCAAACATCTCATTCGGTCCGGACCTCGTGAAATCACTTCGACCTAAATCGAAGTTGTTCTTCGATGTTCATCTCATGTGCTCCAGACCTGAAGTTCTCATCGAGTCATTTGCCAAGAATGGAGCGGATCAGATAACCATCCATGTTGAGCTTGGCGAAAAGGTGCATGATCTTATCTGGCAGATCCGTTCTCTGGGAATCAAAGCGGGCTTGGCAGTCAATCCGCCCACCAATCTGTCGCATGTGGAACCTTACCTGAATGAAATCGATTTACTACTGATCATGACGGTCAATCCAGGGTTCGGCGGGCAACCCTTCATCGAAGAGTGCTTGCCAAAGATTCGACAGGCAGACGATTGGCGAAAGAGCAGGGGATACGGTTATCGAATTGAGGTCGATGGTGGAATCGTTTTCAAGACTGCGGTCGAATGCGCCAAGATGGGCGCGGACACTTTTGTGAGCGGCACCGGATTATTCAAGGCCGGCAACATGGCGGCCGCTATCAAGAAAATGCGCCGATTGATTATCGCATCACCACGGACATTGCCAATTCAGAAACAGTGAGCAGCACCATCAAGTTTGGAACAGACGGTTGGCGCGCGATCATCGCAGAAGATTTCACCTTCGAGAATGTCCGGCGTGTTGCCAAATCAACGGCTACTTATTTCGAGAATCACAGACCAACTCATAGTCAAAAACGAATTGTGATCGGTTATGATCGACGATTTCTTTCTGCGCAATTTGCCTCGGTTGTCGCAGAGGTGATCACGGAAAACGGTTTTGAAGTGTTGCTTGCAGATCGCCCGACCCCAACTCCTGCCATCTCGTATTCAGTGCCAAAGCTCTCGGCAGCCGGTGGCGTCATGATCACGGCCAGCCACAATCCACCCGCGTTTAATGGCTTCAAGTTGAAGCTCTCTCATGGAGCGCCTGCAGATTCAGTTGTTTGCAAAGAGGTGGAGCGATTATTGCCCGCCACTTTTCTGAAGACTGCGGCAACTGGAGACCGGCAATCCATTCAGTGTGTCAACTTCATGCCGGATTATTTATCGACGCTGAAAGGGTTCATCGATTTTCGTGCTGTGGCACGGAGTGGATTGCGCGTCGCTCACAATGCCATGTTCGGAGTCGGAGCGGGTGTATTTGATGCCGTGCTGAGGAAAACCACTTGCTCCGTTCAAACATTAAATGGCCGCCATGACCCGCTTTTTGGCGGCATCAACCCTGAACCAATTCCAGCGAATTATCTTTCGACATCGAGATTTCTGAATCGAAACCCGGTGGATATCTGTCTTGTGACCGATGGCGATGCTGATCGGCTCGGGGCAATGGATGGACGTGGAAAACCGCTGACCACTCATCAGATCATTACTCTTTTGCTGCAACATTCGATTGATTCAAAGAAGCCTGGCAGCAAAGCAGTGAAGGCGTTGACCACTACTTCGATGGTGGACAAGATTTGCGCTGCGAACAACCTGACGCTTGTTGAAACGGGAGTCGGTTTCAAATACATCGCTGCGGAGTTTCTGAAAGGGGATGTGATGATCGGGTTTGAGGAGAGCGGTGGAATTGGTTTTCCAGATCATATTCCAGATCGTGATGGATTGTTGGCGGGTCTCGTACTTTTGGAATTGCTTGCCAAGGCAAAGAAGTCGATCGGCGCTCTGCTTTCGCAGTTGGAAAAGAAATATGGACCACACCGATATGCCCGCAAAGACATTCATTTCCCATTGGAATTGATCCCCAGATTGATGGATGTGCTTTCGAGAAATCCTCCTGGCAAGTTGAACCGTTCAGCCGTAGCCAAAGTCCAATCTTTTGATGGTGTGAAATTGACTGCGGCCAACGGAGATTGGTTGATGCTGCGCGGTTCCGGTACCGAACCCATTTTACGAATCTATGCCGAGTGTGATTCGGCAAACGGAGTCGAGCGCTTAATAAGATCGGGACAATTGCTCGCCGCACAGATAGCGAGAGCGTGTTAGATTCAGCTTTTCCTTCTGCGATTTGCCCCTATCTTCTCGCGGGTGAAGGATTCGATTTCCTGAGATGGAACCAAGCAAAATAAGAAACTTTAGCATTATAGCCCATATTGATCATGGGAAGACGACGCTTTCTGATCGGCTCTTGCAAACAACGGGGACAATTGCAAAACGCGAGATGCAGGAACAGTTACTCGATTCGATGGATCTTGAGCGCGAACGTGGCATCACTATCAAAGCCCATCCGGTGACGATGAATTATCGCGCCAAGGACGGCCTGGATTATGAACTGAACCTCATCGATACTCCGGGCCATGTCGATTTCGCTTACGAAGTGTCTCGCAGTTTAAGCGCATGTGAAGGCGCATTATTGATAATCGACGCGGCGCAGGGCGTGGAAGCACAGACCGTGGCGAATCTTCATCTGGCGATGAAGCAGAATCTCACGATCATTCCTGTGATCAACAAGATCGATTTGCCACATGCTAATGTCGAACTCGCCAAGCAACAGTTGGAGGACATTCTTGCCATCCCTTCAGAACTGGCAATTCTCGCCAGCGCAAAAGAAGGGATCGGAATTGAGGAGATCCTTGAGGCGATTGTGGCTCGCATTCCTGCACCAGTCCCGACTGGCGCACCAACGATGCAGGCGCTCTGTTTTGATTCATATTTCGACGCGTACAAAGGAGTGGTGACACACGTGAGGGTGTTCAATGGAGAAATCCGTGCCGGCATGCAGATTAAGCTGCTGCATTTTGGGAAGACCTACGAAATCAAGGAGGTCGGCAGTTTCAATCCCAAGCCATATGTGCGGGATGTTTTGACGGTTGGCGAAACGGGATACATGACAGCCAACATCAAAAGTCCGAAGGAAACAAAGATTGGCGACACGATCACAGACGCTCGAAATCCATCACCGGTATTGCCGGGCTTCAAAGAAATTCATCCGATGGTATTCAGTGGCATCTATCCGATCAATGCATCGGACTACGAGCACTTGAAGGTGAATATGGAGAAATTGAAGCTGAACGATTCGGCGTTCATTTACTCTGCAGAAAGTTCCGTTGCACTCGGCTTTGGGTTTCGTTGTGGATTCCTTGGTTTGCTTCACATGGAGATTGTGCAGGAACGGCTCCGACGCGAGTACAACATGGATATTATCGCCACATATCCCAGCGTTGTTTATCGTGTTTTCCTTACCGATGGCACAGAAAAGGAAGTCGATAATCCGGCACATCTTCCCGAGGCCACTTACATCGAAAAGATTGAAGAGCCTATTGTGAAGGCATTCATCATTTGCCCGAACGAGAATATCGGCGACATGATGTCGCTTATTTCAGAAAAGCGCGGAACATTCGACCACACAGAAACACTCGACACGCGACGGGTGATGCTCACCAGCCTTATGCCGCTGAACGAGATTCTCATCGATTTTCACGACCGGATAAAAAGTATCACGCGAGGATTTGGCTCGATGGATTATGAACATTCTGGGCATCAAGAATCCGAAATGGTCAGATTGGACATGCTAGTGAACGCAGAACCAATGGATGCTTTTTCCTGTATCGTTCATAGAAGCAAGGCGGAGGGCAGGGGACGTGCACTCGCAGCTAAGCTGAAAGAGGTCATACCAAGACAGCAATTTGCAGTAGCGATTCAAGGTGCGATTGGCGGGAAAATCATCGCTCGTGAGACGATTGGTTCACTCAGAAAGGATGTCACTGCCAAGTGCTACGGTGGCGACGTTTCTCGAAAAAGAAAGCTGCTCGAGAAACAGAAAGAGGGAAAAAAGAGGATGAAGTCGTTTGGTTCAATCAATATTCCTCAAGAAGCATTTATTGAAGTGTTAAAAACCTCCACATGATTTGGCGCTGGTTCACATCTCGCACCATTCGGCACTCAGTCGATGTCTGCAAGCAAGTAGGCAAGATATTGCATGCGCAAAGGGATTTGCTTTCTGCAGTCGATGTCCGAATGGTCGAAAAGCAGTTATCTGTCACTTGGGAAATTCTGGGCCGTAATCCAGGAAACGATGAAGCAACGAAGGCGACATCGGAATTACTCAACGTTGCCAGCGAAAAACTGCTCACGCACAAACACTCGTCGATTCGGGAGAATATCGAGGTTGTCTTGGTCGTGACGATTATTGTGCTGGCATTTCGCTCGTTCTTTTTCCAGCCGTTTAAGATTCCAACTGGGTCGATGCAGCCCACCTTGTACGGGATCACTTATCAAAATGTACCTGACAACAGCGCCGACTGGCCAACTGGATTCTTGGGCAAAGTATCCGGATGGTTTGCTGGCAATTCATATCACGAATTAATAGCGGATGGGGATTGGACACTGGTACAGGTTGGAGACGTTCGCACTCGGTTACCGTTTGTATCTTCGCAGACATTGCGATTTGAGAGTGGCGGCAAAGAATTTGACAAGGTGGTTTGGCAACCTCCAATGGGACCCCATGGATCGCTGCTCCATGCTGGCTTCAGGCCAGGCGAAACACCTGTGATTCAGGATAGGCGATTCTCAAAGGGCGACACGATTTTCCGATTAACTGTCCGCACTGGCGACCACTTGTTTGTGGATAGAGTCAGCTACAACTTCAGAAAGCCAGCTCGTGGAGACATCATTGTTTTTGAAACAAAGAACATCCCTGCTATCGGGGCAGATCAGTTTTATATCAAACGGCTGGTAGCGCTCGGAGGTGAAAAAGTCTCCATCGGGAATGACAGACACATCAGGATTAATGGCCAACGGATTGACAGTACGTATCCTGGTTTTGAGAAGGTTTACTCGTTTCCGACAAAGCCAATTCTCCAGAATGGCAAAGTCGGTTTTGAGGCAATCAATAAACCAGCCGACAGCCAGTACTCCGGCCATGTGAATGATTTTGTGGCAGGCTTAAACAGCAAGCCTGGTTTGGCTCCCATGTTTCCCAATGAAGATAGCGTCCACACGGTAAATCCCGATAGTTACTTGGTGTTTGGCGACAATTCCATGAACAGTCGGGATTCTCGTGATTGGGGCGAATTGCCATCTCAATACGTCATTGGCAGAGCATTCTCTGTTTACTGGCCCGTGATTTCACCAAGGTTCGGTTGGACCAATTGGATAGACGCTTTGATAACGATTTTTATCATTGTCGGGTTACTAGCTCACGGTTTGCGGGGCCGACTGTTTGCCCCTCGGTTCCAGATTTCATAAAAGCGCCCCAACAATCAGCCGGCTGAGCGCACAATGTGCGTTATATTCAATTAGAAAAATGCCAAGTTCTCTATCTTAGATTCTGCATACACAGATTAGTGAAAAGATTTGCGTAGGACTTCGCGGACAGATTCCAACTATAATCCTGTTTCATGCCCATCAACTGACATCGCTTGAAATTAGATGTTGGATAGAGTCTCAATGCTCTGCGCATCGTCTCAGTCAATTCGGAAGCGAGTGGGTTTAGAAACTTAAGACCAGTTCCAGGAGCGCCACTCGAATCAATATCTTGAATCGTATCATCAAGACCGCCTGTGGCGCGTACGATTGGGATCGAGCCATAGCGCAAGCTGTACAATTGATTCAGTCCGCATGGCTCATAGAGTGACGGCATCACAAAAAAGTCAGTCCCAGCTTCAATGAGATGAGCCAGTTGGCGGTCGTAACCGATGTGAATGGCTACATTCTGAGGAAATTCCTTGGCAAGATTGTTGAATTGATTTGCCAGAGAGACATCACCAGTTCCCAGTAGCACAAATTGCATCTGATTCAGATCTAACTCACGCAATGTTTTTATGAGTAGATGCAGTCCCTTCTGCTCGGCAAGTCGGCTGATGGTTCCGAAGAAGGGAACATTTGAATCGACCTTCAAACCCAGACTCCGTTGAAGCGCCATTTTGTTCTTTGATTTACCATCCAGATTGCCTGCAGAATATTGAAAAGGGATGAATGGATTATTCGTGGTGTTCCATTCTCCATAATCAACGCCATTCAGAATTCCGCTCAGTGTTGAAATCCTTTTTGTGAGGATAGCCTCTAATCCACATCCGAATTCAGGAGTTAGAATCTCACTGGCATATTTCCGACTCACGGTTGAAACCCAATCCGAATAAACGATCCCAGCCTTCAAGAAATTAATAGATCCAAAAAACTCAACTCCATCTGGGGTGAAATGATCCCAAGGTAAATTGGTATTTTCAAAGTGCGACTTATCGCACACGCCTTGATATGCAAGGTTGTGGATTGTCAGACATGTTGCCGGCGGATTTTCCCAACCTTCATTCGTTGATTGATGGCGAACCAGCAACGGGATTAGAGCGGATTGCCAATCGTGCAAATGAAGAATGTCCGGTCGCCAATCGAGATATCGAGCCAGATGAGTGACGGCTTTTGAAAAGAAAATGAACCGGTCGGGATTGTCCGGAAAGCCCCCCTGCTCCGTTTGATACAATCCATCACGATTAAAGAAATCTGGCTGATCGATAAAATAGATCGTTAGGTTATCTCTCGGATGAATTGTCCAAACCTTTGCCTCGATCGTTTGCGCCCCCAATGGCAACTGCATTTTCCAGTCGAATGGCTTCAGATTCGCAACCGATTCACGAACGCATTTATAGAGCGGTGTGACAATTCGGACCTCGTGGCCTTGCTCGGCAAGTGAGTTTGAAAGGCCAGCTACCATGTCTGCCAATCCGCCCGTTTTGGAATACGGGTGCAACTCGCTGGTCGCTGCGAGAATTCTCATGAGAGTTCAGCGATCACTGGGCGATCCGATCGACCTTCAAATACGGGCGCAATGGTTCTGGAATAGAAATGCTGCCGTCTTCCATCTGGTGAGTCTCAATTATCGCGACAAACAATCGAGCCAACGCCACGCCGCTGCCGTTGAGAATATGCGGGAGCCGATTCTCGCCCGATTCCAATTTGTAGCGCGTATTCATTCTGCGCGACTGAAAATCCTCACAATTTGAACAGCTCGACACTTCGAGATAGGCACCCTGCCCCGGCGCCCATACTTCGATGTCGTAAGTCTTGGCGCTGGCAAATCCCAAATCACCCGTGCAGAGACTCACGATCCGATAATGCAGTCCCATCAATTGCAACACACGCTCTGCATTTCCAACGAGTGATTCCAATTCGTCATAACCTTGGGCCGGAGTGACAATCTTGATCAATTCCACCTTGTCGAACTGATGGACACGAATCATTCCGCGAGTGCCAACTCCTGCAGCGCCAGCTTCTGCTCGGAAACACGGACTGTAAGCGACGTATTTTATCGGAAGTTGTTTTTCTGACAAAATCTCTTCCCGATGGATGTTGGCCACCGGAGCCTCGGCCGTCGGCAATAGGTACAACTTCCCCATCGAAGTTGTGTCCAATCCCTCTTGCACGGCATAAGCCTGATCTTCGAATTTTGGGAATTGCCCAACGCCTTCCATGCAGTGACGACCAATAATGTGAGGCGGAGCCACTTCTTTGAAACCATGTTCGGCAGTGTGCAAATCGAGCATGAACGCGATGAGGGCTCTCTCCAATCGTGCGCCAAAATCTGTGTACAGCAAAAAACCGCTCCCCGTCAATTTCGCACCTCTAGCGAAGTCAACCAGCTTGAGAGATTCACACAACTCCACATGTGACTTCGGTTTGAAATTGAATTCGGGCTTGTGCCCATGCTCACGAATGAACGCATTATCCTCCGCACTTTTACCAATAGCAACCGAGCTATGCGGTAGATTCGGCAATCGTAGCAGTGCCTCATCACGACGTGACTCCACAGTCGCCACTTCCTTATCCAAAACTGCGATTTTATCGCCGATATCCCGCGTCTCAATCTTCTTCGCTTCTGCCTCTATCAATTTCTTTTGCCCCATCAATGCCCCAATTTCCTTCGAAACCCTGTTGCGGTGAGCTTTCAACGCTTCTACTTCGCTAAGTAATCCCCGACGGCGTTCGTCCAATGAGAGAATCTCATCGATACGATTCTCATCACCGCCAGCCCGTGTGGCTAAACGCTGCTTCACAAAATCCGTCTGCTCTCGAATCAGTTTGATGTCCAACACGCGCGCATTATAGGAATGAAACCCCAAGCGGCAAGTTGTTTGCCAGACTTCTCCGTTTCTTGAATTGCCATCTCCCTCTGCTACATTCTGCGGCGATGAAAGAGTTGTCTTCCGCTTCCGATAAGGCAGCCATCGGCAGAGTGCTTTCACTCCATCTGCATCCAAAGCAGGCAGGCGATGCCATGATCAATGTCCTGGAATTCACACTCGAAACAGATAATGGCATTGTGGAAAACACCCGTTACTTTGCAAAGCGACGAAGCAACGGAAATCTTAGCCGGCGGCAAGTCAGTTTGATTGAACGTGAAGTGCTCGATGATCATGCATCAGCGCTGAGTGTCGTTACTTTCCCTTCAGGTGCAGCACGAGCCAATATTGAATCCAATGGGATTGAGTTGGCTGCGTATCTTCAGCGCACTGTGCATATTGGAACCGCGATATTATTCTTTTATGCGCACAGAGACCCGTGCTCAAAAATGGACGCACTTGCACCCGGTTTACGTGAGCGGATGCTGAATGGACGCCAAGGAGTCCTCGCACAAGTCGTGCAAGGCGGCCTCATTCGTGTCGGAGACAATATCCAAGTGCTATCCGAAACTCTGCCCGTAATTTAGTAACGGTAATGTTCCGGCTTGTAAGGCCCATCAACAGAAACCCCCAAGTAAGCAGCCTGTTTGTCTGTGAGTTTCGTCAGTCGGACACCAATCTTTTCGAGATGCAGACGCGCGACTTCCTCATCGAGCTTCTTTGACAATCGATAAACCGTATTTTCGTACTTGCCTCTGTTCTGCCAGAGGTCGATTTGAGCGAGGACTTGATTTGAAAACGAATTGCTCATCACAAAGCTTGGATGGCCTGTGGCACAACCCAGATTGACCAGTCGGCCTTCAGCCAAAACATAAATCGTGCGGCCATTCGGCAGATTGTAACGATCGTACTGCGGCTTGATAGTTACCTTCTTCGATCCCTTTAGATTATTCAGTTGAGTGATTTGGATCTCATTGTCGAAGTGCCCGATGTTGCAAACGATCGCCTGATCCTTCATCGCGAGCATGTGATCAAGGGTGATGACATCGCGGTTTCCCGTGGTCGTCACATAAAGATCGCCTCTGCCAAGCGTCGATTCCAAGGTGTTCACTTCGAATCCTTCCATCGCCGCTTGCAATGCATTGATGGGATCAATCTCAGTCACAATCACGCGCGCACCGAATCCGCGCAGCGAATGAGCACTGCCTTTGCCGACATCGCCGTAACCACAAACGACCGCAACCTTGCCAGCGATCATCACGTCCGTGGCTCGCTTGATACCGTCTGCGAGCGATTCGCGGCAGCCATAAAGATTGTCAAATTTCGATTTCGTAACCGAGTCGTTGACGTTGATTGCTGGAACAAGAAGTTTGCCAGCTTCCTTCATTTGATACAGCCGATGCACTCCTGTAGTCGTTTCTTCGCTGACGCCTTTCCACGCACTCACAACCTTGTGCCAAAATCCAGGACGGGTCTTTGCCACCTTCTTCAAGAGCAGTTTGATGATTTGTTCTTCTTCGGATTCACTGGGCGAGTTCACCCACTTGTCGCCGTTCTCCAATTCATATCCCTTGTGGATGAGCAAAGTCGCGTCGCCACCGTCATCGACGATTAATTCGGGGCCGTATCCACCAGAAAACGTCAGCGCATCAAGAGTGCAATCCCAATATTCCTGCAAAGATTCACCCTTCCATGCAAAGACTGGAATACCGGCCTTGGCGATAGCGGCAGCAGCGTGATCTTGAGTTGAGAAAATGTTGCAGGAAGCCCAACGAACCGACGCACCCAATGCCACCAACGTTTCGATGAGCACTGCCGTCTCGATTGTCATGTGCAGGGAACCGGTGATACGAACGCCTTTGAGGGGCTTTGCGGTCGCATACTTTTTACGAATGCTCATCAAGCCGGGCATTTCGTGTTCGGAAACTTGAATCGATTTGCGACCCCATTCTGCGAGCAAAAGGTCGCGCACATTGTAGTCCTGTCGATTCACTGTTCCATTTTTGGAGGAGGTTTTCTTCATCGGAGATTTCGAACGAACTGGTGAAAGCCTGATTTTGGCCATGGCGTTTTGATTCTATTGTTTATTGGCAAGCGCGATTGATGGCAGAAACTTTGTCAGTTCGCTCCCAAGTGATCGCAGGATCGTTTTTGCCAAAGTGACCGTAGTTGGTGGTTTTGCTGTAGATCGGGCGAAGCAGATTCAATTGCTTGATGATCTCGGCTGGCTTGAAACTGAACACCGCTTGTACGGCATCGCAGATCTTCTCGTCAGTCAATCCAGCAGCAGCAGTACCAAATGTATTCACGAATACGCTGACTGGATTTGGGTGTCCGATGGCGTAGGCAAACTGCAATTCGCAACGTCTGGCCAGTTTTGCTGCAACGATATTCTTTGCAACATATCGAGCCATGTAAGCAGCGCTGCGATCGACTTTGCTCGGATCCTTTCCGCTGAATGCGCCGCCGCCGTGCCGTCCCCATCCGCCGTAGGAATCGACGATAATTTTTCTGCCAGTAAGACCGCTGTCACCCTGAGGTCCTCCAACCACAAATCGACCTGTTGGGTTAACTAGAAATTCCGTCTTGTTTGTGAGGAGTGATTTCGGAAGAACTTTCTTGATGATTTCTTCTATGCAGAATTCTTCAATCACTGAATGTTGCACATCCGCTGAATGCTGTGTGGAGATGACGACGTTTGTAATCGATACAGGCTTGTCATCCTTGTAGAGAACCGAGACTTGGCTTTTGGCGTCAGGCCGCAGCCATGCAACTTTGCCAGTCTTGCGGATACGCGTCAGCTCACGTCCGAGGTGATGCGCAAACATGATCGGCGCAGGCATGAGTTCAGGCGTCTCATCACAAGCATAACCGAACATCAACCCTTGATCACCTGCACCCTGCTCTGCAGTTTTCTTTCCCTTTGCCTTTTTCGCGTCTACGCCTTGAGAAATATCCGGGCTTTGACGTGTAAGGTAATTATTGATGAAGACTTGATCGGCGTGGAAAACATCGTCTGCATTCACGTAGCCAATTCCACGAATGGCCTCACGGATGACCGTGTTATAGTCGAAAACGGATTTTGTGGTGATTTCGCCGCCAACCACCACCACGTTACTTTTCACAAACGTCTCACAGGCCACACGACTGTGCTTGTCACCGGAAAGGCAGGCATCAAGAATGGCATCTGAAATAGTATCGCAAACTTTGTCTGGATGACCTTCTCCGACGGATTCTGATGAGAAAATGAATTGATGGCTCATAGGTACTCTTAATGGATTAATCAACGTATTGACGTATCCTGATAAGATGATATAAAAATGAAATGTCAGTCAACGTTAAATTGATTGAGTCGAGATGAGGTCCACCACGCTAGAATCACTTCGCGCATTGGCTGATCCCACGCGATTGCGAATTATGGCACTGCTTGAGCGGGACGAGCTGTCCGTGAATGAACTTCAAGAAGTCACCCGCATGGGACAATCCCGCATTTCCACGCATCTCGGATTATTGCTGACGGCCAGACTCCTCGAATCGCGGCGCGAAGGTAGGCGCACGTTTTACAAATTAAAGGAGAATGCCGATGCAATAACTCGTGAAATAATCCAGCTCTCCATTCGCGGCGCAAAGGAGGAAGGGCATTATGCGGGTGACCAACTCAATCTGAAACGCGTTTCGGCAAAACGTCAAAATCAGGCACAGGTCTATTTCGATCAAGTCGCTGGCAGATTTGATCGCAGTTATGGACCAGGACGGTCTTGGGAAGCGTTTGGACATCTGCTCCTGCGCATTTTACCTTCCATTGTCGTAGCCGATCTTGGCTCTGGAGAAGGGCTGCTAAGCGAGTTGCTCGCACGCCGCTGCAAAAAAGTAATCGCTGTTGATAATTCTCCCAAGATGGTTGCTTACGGATCGGCTAAGGCGAAACAGAATGGGTTGAAGAACCTGGAATTTCGATTGGGTGACCTGCAAAATCCACCGATTGATTCAGGCAGCGTTGATTTGGCAATCCTCAGTCAGGCACTTCACCACGCAGAGAATCCATCTAAAACAATCGTGGCGTTGCATAGGATTGTTCGGGCAGGTGGTGAGGTAATGATTCTCGATTTATTGCAGCATAGATTTGAGAAGGCACGAGATTTGTACGGAGATGTTTGGCTCGGCTTTCAGGAAAGCGAATTACACCGGTGGTTGGAAGATGCCGGTTTCCGAAAAATAGAAATCAACGTTGTGGCGAGAGAAGAGAAGCCACCCTATTTCCAGACCGTTCTTGCTTCAGCACAGAAGTGATTAAGACAGCCCTGTTAGTTTTCCAGTGCTGTCACCGAGCCTCTCGGTCGGCACGCCAAAACCGTCAAGCATTGAGAGGAACAAATTTGCCATCGGGGTGTTGTCTGGGTAACGAATATGCCGCCCTGTTTTGATTAATCCGCCACCATTACCGGCGACGAGAACAGGAAGGTCATTGTGATTGTGCCGGTTTCCATCGCTGATGGCACCGCCGTAGACAATCATCGTGTTATCCAGCAGCGTGCCGTTTCCCTCTTTAATCGACTTCATCTTCTGCATGAGATAAGCAAATTGCTGCACGTGAAACCGGTTGATCTGCGCAATCTTCTTTTTCTTCTCTTCAAGATTTCCGTGATGGGAAAGATCGTGGTGACCTTCTTTGATGCCGAGTGTCGGGTAGCTACGATTGCTACCATCGTGCGCCAGCAGAAATGTAGCAATCCGAGTTGAGTCAGTCTGAAATGCCAATGCAATCATGTCGCCCATGAGCCGGACATGTTGAGCGAAATCTTTTGGGACTCCTGCCGGAACAACAAATCCGGCTGGAAGATCAACAGGCGCATTTGCAGCCGCATCAATTCGCATTTCTACTTCACGAATCGCATCGAGATATTCTTCCAGTTTCCTCCGGTCGGAGGTGCCCAGTTTGCCCTTAAGCGAATTGGCATCCTCCAAGACAAAATCAAGGATGCTCTTCTTGTAGCGATCGCGACGCGCGCGATTTTCGTCCACCTCTGCCTTTTTGCTGTTACCAAAGAGACGGTCGAACACAGCGCGTGGATTGGATTCTGGTGGAACCGGTGTGGATTCTCCCTTCCAAGCCAGATTGAATTGGTATGCACAACTGTAGCCAGAATCACAATTGCCTGACATCCGCACAGCATCACTGCTCAGTTCAAGCGATGGGAAACGAGTCTTGCCAGGATTCACTGCCGCGGCCACTTGGTCGACAGATATCCCCGCTTTAATATTGGCAGCGCTCGTCTTTCTTGCTTGGCATCCCGTCAGGAATGTCGCATTCGCACGAGCATGATCCCCTGCCCCATCGCCATTCGCACGAGCCTTGTCATGGGTCAAACCCGATATGACGAGCAATTCTTTTTTATGTTCCTTCAGCGGTTCCAGAATGTAGGGCAGTTCGTAGTTGGGACCGGTGACGCGAGGGGTCCAATCAACCATGTTCGCGCCGTTGGGTATGTAGACAAATGCCATTCGTTTTGGATGCGAAGCGCCCGCTCCAACGAGATTTCGCGGAGTCATTGCCTCCAACATTGGCAATGCCATCGCTGTTCCCAAGCCGCGCAGAAAAGTCCTTCGTTCCATTGGCATTCTCATCTCAGTTCTTGACGCAAAGTAATGTGAAAATGTTCAAAACTCAAGCTCACGGCGCGAGTGAATCCACCCGACGCATGTCGAATGGCATGCTTTTGACTACACCAATCACGAGCGCAGAAAACTTTCCGTTCTGTTTTTCAAGCGAAGTGACGATGCTTTCAATTGTTGCTCGATCGAAATGCTCCATGCCGCGCCCCAGCGCATACGTAAGCATCTTATCGGTGAGGCAACGCGAGAAATCAGCCTTGCGCTTGTAAAGAAGCGCTTTCAACTCTGCTGGGCCGTTGAACGATTCTCCCGAAGCGAGCTTGTCGGCTGCGTTGATGGGTGTTCCTCCGTCGTTCAACCTCCAACGCCCAACTGCGTCAAAGTTCTCGAAACCAAAACCGATGGGATCCATCCGTTCGTGGCAAGAGGAGCAGTTTGCATTGGACCGATGCTGCACCATTTGTTCGCGGAGGTTTCCTGAGAGAACTTTTTTCTCATCCAACTCCGGCACGTTTGGTGGTGGAGCTGGAATGGGAGTTCCCAGAATATTTTCCAGAATCCATTTACCACGTTTAACGGGCGAAGTGCGATTGGGGTTCGAAGTGATCGTCAGAATACTTGCCTGTGCGAGCAATCCACCACGTGCGGTGCCAGTCACGTTGATGCGCTGGAATTGCTCTCCACGCACGTTGTTGATCCCGTAATGTTTTGCGAGCCGTTCATTCGCGAATGTATAATTCGCATTCAGGAACTCATTCACGCTTCTGTCTTCTTTCATGATGTACTGAAAGAAGAGTTCTGTCTCACGGCGCATGTCATCTCGCAATTGATCCGTGAAAATGGGAAACAAAGTTTTATCCGGAGTCACCACATTCAAGTTTCGGATTTGCAACCACTGACCAGCAAAGTTTGCGACGAATGCCTCCGACTTCGGATCGCGAATCATTCGACGCACCTCAGATTCAAGGTTTTTTCGCAGCAACCCTTTTCCAGCAAGATTAGACAGAGCTTCATCGGGCATGCTGCTCCAAAGGAAATAGGAGAGGCGCGAGGCCAACTCAAATTCATTCATCGGGCGCTGTGGGGATGCGCCAGTTGCAGGCGTGTCGAGTTCCCATCGAAAAAGAAAATGCGGAGATACCAGCATCGCCTGCATGGCGAGTTTGATGCCACGGACGAATCCATCGCCTTCTTTATCGGCGATTGTCATAAAGCGAAGATAACGGTCCAATTCAGCGTCTGCCAGGGGTCTTCGGAAAGCGCGCGCAGCAAATTTACCGAGGGTTTCCTTGGCGACCGCATCACGAGTTTGTGGAGTGACCGTTTTGGTGAATGTTTTACGATGAAAATCAGTAATCTTCGAAACATCGATTGGCTTGCCTTGTATCGGGGCGACTATGGATCTGTCTAATATGGACTCTGCTGCGGCCAGATACTTTTCGAAATGCAGCGGTGAAAGTGAAAGAACATCGCCGATGGTGTCAAAACCATGTCCCGAATCATCCTCTGGGAAATTGGCTGCGGGCTTGAAATCAATCCCGAACAAATCACGGATTGTATTGTTGTACTCTTGCCGATTCAAACGACGGACAGTCACTCGTCCGGCTTCTGGTTTCGAAGTGCGATAATGCGTATCGAGTCGCTGTCGAATCCATGATGCCAACAGCGTCCTTTCGGCTGATGTTGGTTGTGACACATCTTTCTCCTTCGGTGGCATCTCTCGCTTTGCGAGATTTTCGTGAACTCGCTCCCACACCTTGTAATCACGAACGACATCCATTTCGTTCTTGTAAGAATCCAGCGATAAACCTGCCTTTTTCTTCCCGTCACCATGGCATCGATAACAGTAAGTTTTGAGCAAAGGCTGAATGTCCTGTTCGAAGGATGCGACTGCGGGTTCGGAACGCAGGGTAGCGCCAAACATGATTAGAGCCGCAAATATGGGGAATTGAATTTTCATCCTCCAACAAAACCTGCCAAATCTAGTTCAGTGAAAAATCCAACACAAGCTTCGAATAGGAAGTCTTATTCGCTCGTGTCATCTTTGTCGCGTGTCGCCAAAAAAATACCGACACCTATTGCAGCGGCCACGAGGAATCCGACCGCAATCACCAATATTATTAAACCGATGCTCATCCCCATAGTATTCCTTTCGATGATTTAGATTGGATTCGCTTCAAGGGCTTGACAACGACTTAGTTCCCAGTTGACTGAACGGCAACCATTCCATCGCTTTACGAGATGAAACTTTTAATGAGATTCAAAGCTGACTTGACCATGAAGCGCACACTTCTTTCAATCGTCATTCTGCTGCTCAACACAATCCCCTGCCCTCTGATCATTGCAGGTGCGCCCGAACCAGCTAAGAGCGGGCCGACCATTGAGAAGCTGATCACCACAATCAAGCCATCGGTGGTCACCGTCACCCATGCTGGGCGCGGCGACGCAAAAGAAGGCACTGGCACTGGATTTGTCGTCGGCGAAGGGCTCATCGCCACAAGCCTGCACGTGATCGGTGAAGGTCGCGCGATCACCATTCGTCTCGCCGATGGAAAGCAATACGATGTCACCGAGATTCACGCTTGGGATCGCAAGCAAGATCTCGCTGTTCTTCGCATCGACGCCAAAGGTCTCAAACCCATTCCACTCGGGGATTCCGCCGAATTGAAGCAAGGCAGCACCCTCATCGCTTTCGGCAACCCGCTCGGATTCGCAGGCAGTGTCGTTCAAGGCATTCTCTCTGCGCGTCGCGAACTTGAACTGGGAGAAATGTTGCAATTGGCAATTCCTGTCGAACCCGGCAACAGCGGCGGCCCTGTGATTGACATCGAAGGTCGAGTGCAGGGAATCATGACACTCAAATCCACCGTCACGCAAAATCTTGGTTTCGCGATGCCAGTGAATGCGATCAAGCCGTTACTGGCCAAACCCAATCCAGTCCCCATGGATCGTTGGCTGACAATCGGTGCTCTGAACTCAAATGAATGGAAGACTCTCTTGGGAGCACGCTGGACCCAGCGAGCAGGAAGGATCCAAGTGCGAGAATCGGGCACTGGTTTTGGTGGCCGGTCCATCTGCCTTTATCAAAAGGAGACTCCAAAAATGCCGCATGAAATCCAAGTGGACGTGAAACTCAATGATGAAGCCGGTGCCGCCGGACTCATCTTCGCTGCCGATGGAGCCGACAAACATTATGGTTTCTATCCGACGGCCGGCAAACTTCGTTTGACCCGATTCGATGGGCCGACTGTATATCAATGGACAATCCTCACTGAAACAAACAGCCCGCACTATCTTCCGGGCGACTGGAACACACTCAAAGTCCGGCATGATAAAGGGCGCATCCAATGCTTCGTCAACGGTCATCTCGCCATTGAATCATTGGACACCGGATTGACTTCTGGCGCTGCTGGCCTCGCCAAGTTCAGGACAACTCAAGCTGAATTCCGCCAGTTTCAAATTGGCTCATCTCTCCAAACAAAAACAATTGTATTACCGCCTGATTTGCGGAAAGAAATCGATGCCTTGAAAAGCGAGACGGATCAACTGACGGCCAAACTCAAGTCTGCTCCCGGAACAATACCCTATCTGCGCGATCGAGCCAAAGCGCTCGACCAACAAGCCGCACGCTTGCGGCGACTCTCAGATCAACTTCACGAACAATCCGTACAAGATGAACTCTTGAAAGCGCTCGCTAGAACTGATGATAAAAACGACCTGTTACTCGCCGCCCTCTTGCTGGCCAAGCTCGACAACGAAGAGATCGATACGAACCATTATCGAAATGTGTTGGATGATTTTGCGCGGCAGATGATGACCAGCATCCCTAAGGACTCCAAACCGGAACAGAAGCTAGAACGACTCAGAAGATTTCTTTTCGAGGAGAATGGGTTTCATGGCAGCCGGGGCGATTACTATAACCGCGCCAATAGTTATCTCAATGAGGTCATCGAAGATCGCGAAGGCATCCCCATCACGCTTTCTATTCTCTACATCGAACTCGCCACGCGACTCGGTCTCGATGTGGTTGGAATACCGTTGCCAGGCCATTTTATCGTCGAGCACAGGTCCAAAGAAGGCAAACCGCAGTTGATCGATGTATACGATGACGGCAAGCTCATCTCACGCGCGGAGGCCAGTCTCATCGTCAAAAACCAAACCGGCGTTGCTCTCGAAGAATCTCATCTGAAGCCGACCAGCAAACGCGAGATGATCATCCGAATGTTACGAAACATCATCCGCAACACACCCGAAACTCAATCCACTCCACTGCTGAGAAGCCTGAACACTCTGCTAGTTCTTGATCCCGACGCAGCCAACGAACGCCTCAATCGAGTCTTCGTATTGATTCGAATTGGCGAGAAGGTCGCCGCAAAAGCCGATATCGAATGGATCATCGAAAAAGCGCCGACCGGCTTCGATCTCGATCGGCTCCGCGAATTGCACCGCAATTTGAAGAGCAACTGAACCCGGTCAGTTCCGCGCTTCGGGCGTCAACATCAACTCCACACGCTTGTCGTCGCGCAGAACGATCACCTTCACCGGCTGCCCGATTTTCACTCCGTCCAATGCCGCAGTGTAATCCTGGATGTTCTCCACTTTCTTGCCGTTGAATTCGACAATGACATCGCCGCCTTTCATTCCACCTTTCGCTGCCGGCGCCCCTGCACGAACATCAGAGATACGCATGCCTTTTACATCACTCGCGTAATCCGGAATGGTGCCGAGATAGGCACGGAGACCTTCGCGGGGAGCCCCGCCACTGGCGCCGCGAACGATCTTCACGTATGCCAACCGCTCCGGCAATTGCACGAGGTCTTGCGTCAATTGAATCGCAAATTGTCCGATCCGCTGTCCACCGATGTAATCGAGCGTGGCCGCCGTGTCCGTCGGTTTGTGATATTGATCATGCAGGCCGGTGAAAAACGCCAGCACAGGGATTCCCTTCGGATAGATCGGCGCGGTGTCGGTTGGCAGGAATGGGTCGTCCTGCAAGGTGAGATTGAACCCGGCAGCGACATTGCGTTTCTCAATGAGCTTTTTCCAGCCGGTGGAAGAACCCAGCCCCTGCATCATCAGTTTGTTATTTCGCAGGCGGCCTACCATGTCGAAATTCAAGTATGCAGTGATGTTCGTCAGCAACATTGTTGGCTTCTCAACAAACTTGGTGGAGCCAATCAACCCGATCTCTTCGCCGGACCAGAATCCGAACAACAATCCCCGTGGGTAGGCATCCGGATTTTTGCGGCGGTCTTCTGCAAGCTCCGCGGCCAATTCCAAAAGCAACGCGCTGCCCGATGCGTTGTCGTCCGCACCGAAATGAATCGACTCGACATCCGGCCCGCTTTTGCCGGGAGTCTGCGCAATGCGTCGGCCAAGATGATCGTAGTGCGCGCCGAGCAACACGTACTCATTCGTCGCGGTCACTTTGACAGGTGGCAACAGCGCGAGAACATTCCGGTCAGTCTTCTTTTCACGTTTGAGTTCGACCGACAGTTTCACCTTGAGCGCGGGCGATTTTGGAAGTGCGTTCGTCTCTCCTTTATCCGTAGCGTCCTGCAATTGTTTGAGATTCATGCCCGTGCCGGCGAGCAACAATTCGGCGACTTCGGCCGTGATGCTGGCCGCGGGGATCCCCACGTTTCCACCACCCACTTCGAACGGCACAAGCTTGCCGGCGTTCTCCGAGTTGGGACCTGAAACCAGCAGAATCGCCTTGGCGCCGCGCTGTTTCGCAGTTTGCGCCTTCAACACCAGACCGGCCGCATTGCGAAGTTCGGTGAGCACTTTTTCATCTTTGTTGGGCGGCCAGTAACGGAATAAGAGCACGACTTTGTTGGAGACATTCGCGCTGCCCAATGGATCGACAAGAGTGTGCGCTTTGGGAACGGCAATGCCGTAACCGCCAAACACCACTTCGCCCTCGAAACTTTGATTGCCAGAAAATGAGAACGGACGGAAATCGCGGCCAAGTTCGAATGGGATTTCCTTCCCGTCTTTCACGATGACGCATTTCGTTTGATTGCTGACTACGGAACTGGCGGCGGTGTACTCGTAGGTGTGAAACCACGAATTGCTTTCCCCGCCGGGTTTGAGTCCCGCCGCTTTGAGTTGCTCAACGATGTAATCGGCGGCGAGCTGCGTGCCGGTTGTGCCGGTCATTCTCCCTTCAAGTTTTTCCGAGGTGAGATAATCCACATGACGGCGCAAGTCGCCTGCGGTGATGTTGGCGGTGAGTTTTGCGGAAGGGGCGACGGCATTTGTCACAGCCGGCACGGGCAGCTTGGGAGCAGCGATTTCAGCTTTGGCGGCGCGAGCGGGTGCGGTCTTCAGTGCGGTCAGCGCGGCAGAATGGTTCCATGCGCTGATATAGAGTTGTGATTTTTTGTCTTCGGCACGATTGGATGTCCAGCAAAGTTGCGTTCCATCGGGCGAGAAAACTGGCAGGCCATCGAACCCGTCGCTGTAGGTCACCTGCACGGGTTCCTTCACGCCGGAAGTGTCCACTAGGTACAATTCGAAATTGGAGAAACCGAGTTTGTTGGCAGCAAAGATCACGTAACCGCCGCTGGGATGATGATAGGGCGCCCATGAAATCGAGGAGAAATCCGTGAGGCGTTTTTTATCCGTGCCGTCCAGCTTCATTGTATAGACATCAGCCGCATCGCCCTTCTCGTTGAATCGCCTCCAGATGATCCGCTGACCATCGGGCGAGAAGAACGGCCCCCCATCGTAGCCGGGCGTGCGCGTGAGCCGCTTGATTCCGGATCCATCGGCGTTCATCAGGTAAATCTCGGCGAAGTAGGATGGGTCGAGCTTGAGTTTCTGCCGGTCGGCTGTGGAAAGTTTGTCTTCAGGGTAGGCATCGCGGATGGAGCAGAGAACAATCTTTGAACCATCTGGCGAATAGGAGGCTTCGGCATCATAGCCGGGCGACTCGGTCAACCGCTTCAGCTTGCTCCCATCTCGCCGGCAGGTGAACAAATCCATGCGCTCATCGTAGTCCCAGGCATATCGCCGGGTCTGGCCACTGGCTCGCAATTCGAATTCGGCTTTCTGTTTCGCTTTCGATTCGGTGTCTTGATGCGTGGAGGCAAAGAGCACTTCATCGGATTTGGGGCGGAAGAAAGCGCAAGTGGTTTTGCCGATGCCAGTGGAGACGCGGTGAGTATCGCCACTGCGCAAGTCGAGGATGTAAATCTGGTAGAACGGATTGTCCTGCTGCCGTTCGCTTTGAAAAATGATCTGCTTGCCATCGCTCGAATAATAGCCCTCTCCGCTGCGTTTGCCTTCCAGCGTGAGCTGGCGCGTGTTGGTGAGAAAGACCTCTTCGTTGTTTGTTGATTGGGCCTGGAGTCCTGCCGAACAGATCAGCAGCGTGAGGATAATGCAACGGGTCATCATGCGATTCATATAGACAAATACATTGGGGAAAAGATTCATCACTTGTGTCGTCGCGAGCGACGATGGCTACTTCGGATCCAGCTTCTCGATGATGCCGAACAGATGCCCGCCAACTTTGCCGTGCGACCATGTGCCCGCATATTTATCGCCATCGACAACCACTCTGGCGCTAAATGTGCCCAAACCCGGCAGCGTGACATTCTCCAATGTGATTACCGGCGTGTTCCCAGCCCACTTCACTGGCAACGGCATCGGCAAAGTCAGATCCGTCTTGCCATACTTCACCCGCGCACGGAAAAGCCACAGGTCATCCTTGGCCAGTTTCTCCACACTCAGAATGGTGTACTCCTCCTCTGCAGGCGGTTTCTTATCTCCCGTCAGTGTGAAATGACCGATGAACTTGACCTTTGTTAAGGTCTTTTGGAATTGCTGCTGCGCCTCCGTCAAAACCGGTTTCAACGGCTGCTCGGCTCCCATCAACAACGCCGAACACATCAACGCAAACAATAAACCAGCCATGCGAGGAATCATTGACTCATCATTGCCACCGCATAGCCTGAGTCAAGGCTTCTAACTAAAGTGAATGAGAATTGAGAAGAATCTTAGGTCAAAAAAACGGATGGAAGAAATTTGGTGGAGCCGAGGAGGCTCGAACTCCTGACCCCCACAATGCCATTGTGGTGCTCTACCAACTGAGCTACGACCCCAACCAAGGGCGGGAGTATCAGGTCAGCTTCCTGATGGAGTCAAAGTTTTTCTCATTCTAATCCTAGAAGTTTGCGACCTTCGGCAGTGATCATGGATTGGTGCCAGGGAGGGTCCCAGACGATCTCAACGGTCGCCTCCTCCACGCTCGGCAATGCGAGTATCTTCTGTTGCGCATCGGCGGCGATGCTCGGCCCCATACCGCAACCGGGCGCAGTGAGGGTCATTTTTACAGATACTTTTTTACCTCCGCCGGAACCTGTCTCCACAGCGGTATCGTACACTAAACCGAGGTCGACGATGTTCACGGGAATCTCCGGATCAAAACACGTCTTCAAGATTCCCAGGATATCTACTGAGTCAACGGTGCCGGAAGCCGACGCCGGTGTATGAGGCGCCGTGGGAATTTCCAGACCGAGTGCATCCGCATCCTGTGGGGCAATCCGAAATAATCCGCCTCCGGTACGGATGGTGATGCTGCCGCCGAGAGTTTGAGTGATGTCCACGGCGGTTCCACGAGGAAGGGTGATTCCGTGGCCACTGGGGATTTGCACCGCCTCGCAATCGCGCAACAGCTCTTTGGGATCGTCGTAGCTCATGGGCGCACATTAAGGCCGAAGCACGATTCGCAAAGGAAAAAACCACCCCTCATTAAGCGATGAGTTCTTTGACGACGTTGCCGTGGACATCCGTGAGTCGGAAATCGCGGCCGGCATGTCGGAAAGTGAATCGCTCATGATCGAAGCCCAGCAGGTGAAGCAGCGTCGCGTGCAGATCGTGCACGTGCATCCGTTTTTCTTCTGCGCGAAATCCAAATTCATCCGTCGCACCGTGCACATAGCCGCCACGCACCCCACCGCCAGCCAACCACATCGTGAATCCATGATGATTGTGATCACGCCCGTTGATCTTGCCGGCGTTGGAACCGGGCGTGGGTAATTCGACCGTGGGTGTGCGCCCAAATTCGCCACCCCAAACGATGAGCGTGTCATCGAACAATCCGCGCTGTTTCAGATCGGCGATCAGTGCGCCGATCGCCTGATCACATTGTTTGGCAAGTGTGCGATGCCCGATGGCAATGTCATCGTGATGATCCCAAGGCTGGCCGTCGCCATGCCACACTTGAACATAACGGACGCCGCGTTCGACAAGCCGTCGAGCGATCAGAATCTGTCGCGCCTGCAATCCTTCGCCATACATTTTTCGTATGTGCTCAGGTTCCTTGCTGATGTCGAAGGCATCAGCCGCCTCCATTTGCATCCGATAGGCCAGCTCGAAGGATTCGATGCGGGATTCGAGTTGCGATTCGTTTTGTCGCGCTTGGGCGTGGCGCTCGTTGATTCGTTGGAGCAAGTCGAGTTGGCGGCGTTGTTCGGGCAGCGCGATCTGTTTGTTCTCGATGTTTTCGATGAGCTGATCCACGCGCGTCTTTCGTGTGTCCAGATAGGTGCCTTGATAAATGCCGGGGAGAAAACCGCATTGCCAGTTTTGCGATTCTTGAATGGGATAGCCCGGACACATGGCGACAAATCCAGGCAGGTTCTGATTTCCCGTTCCCAGACCGTAATTGACCCATGAACCAAAGCTCGGCCGGCTCTGGCGCGCATCGCCGCAGTTCATCAATAACAGCGAGGGTTCATGATTGGGAATGTCCGCATACATGGAACGGATGACGGCGATATCGTCCACATGCCTGGCGACGTTCGGGAAAATATCGCTGACCTCGATGCCGCTCTGGCCGTGCTGGCTAAACGTGAAGGGCGTTGGGAAAGCGGCGCCAGTCTTGCGCTCGGTTCTGGGATTCTGCATGGGAAGCATCTTGCCGGCATGTCGCGCCAGTGCGGGCTTCGGATCAAATGTATCTACCTGGCTCGGCCCGCCATTCATGAAGAGATGGATGACGTGCTTGGCCTTCGCTTTGAAATGGGATGGCTTGGGCGTGAGCGGCGATCGACGCTGGCCATTTCGCTGTTCCTCCGCAAAGAGACTCGCCAGTCCGAGCGACCCCAATCCCATGCCGCAACGATTCAGGAATTCGCGTCGGGTCAGCCCCAGATGATCCCAGTTGAATGGATGATGGCTCATGTGACTTCAGCTCCGCAAATGGAGTGACGCGACGGCGGTTTGGATATTCAAAACCATCCGTCAATGCTGGACGAAGTAACTGAGATTTTCCAGCTCGATGGCGAGGTTGACGTTGTTGACGATGATGTCCTCCGGCACATGCAGAACTTGTGGCGCGAAATTGAGGATGCCCGTCACACCGGAAGCGACAAGAAGATTGGCCACTTCCTGCGCAGAGGCGGGTGGCACGGCGAGGATCGCCATTTTCACATGCTTGGTTTTCACGAATGAATCGAGCTGATCCATTCCCAACAATGGATGGCGCACGATTCGCTCCCGATGTTTTTTGGGTTCCTTGTCGAAGGCCGCGATGATTTCAAAACCTTCGCGCTGGAATCCATCGTAAGAAAGCAACGCAGTCCCGAGATTGCCAACGCCAATAAGAATGACCGGCTGCAGGGAATTTGTACCGAGTGTATTGGCAATCATCTCGATGAGCTGCTCGACGTCATAACCCAGACCGCGCGTGCCGAACTGTCCGAAGTAGGTCAGATCCTTGCGAAGTTGAGGCGATTTGACGCCCGCAGCCAAGGCCAGCGCATCGCTCGACACTGTCTGAATGCCGTTGGTTTTCAGGCGATGCAGGCAACGAAGATACAGCGACATCCTGTAGATTGTCTTGCGCGGGATGTTGACCTGGAGTTTTTTCAAAGGACAACGAAAGACTCAGAGCCACTCGTGCAGGGGTCAAGCACATTAAAATGAATTGAACAAACGCGATGCCTTCGCGTTTAATCCTGCAAACAAACCCACTATGATAAGAATTGGATTCTTCGCTGCACTCATCCTCGCTGCCACTCTTCACGCCGATTGGCCGCAATTCAGAGGACCGACGGGAGATGGCCACTCCGCTTCAAAAATGCTGCCGACCGAGTGGAGTGATACGAAGAATGTCAAATGGAAGACACCGATTCACGGCAAGGGCTGGTCATCACCAGTGATTCTCGGCAATCAGATTTGGGTCACGACTGCCACTGAGGATGGCAGGAATCTTTCCGTTCTCTGCGTGGATCTCAAAGATGGAAAAGTCATCCACGATAAAAAGATTTTTGAGGTCGAGAAACCGCAGTTTTGCCACAAGTTCAATTCCTACGCCTCATCTACTCCGGTCATTGAAGCCGGTCGCATCTATGTCACGTTCGGTTCCCCCGGCACAGCCTGCCTGGATACGAAAACAGGCAATGTCATTTGGGAAAGGCGCGATTTTGTCTGCAATCATTTCCGTGGCGCAGGTTCCTCTCCCATCATCCATGGCGATTTGCTCATCATGAATTATGATGGCAGCGACAATCAATTCATGGTCGCGCTCAACAAGAAGACAGGCGTCACTGTGTGGCGCAAAGAACGATCGATGGATTACAAAGACACCAAGCCCGATGGCAAAATCGAGGCCGACGGTGACTGGCGCAAAGCCTACGCCACTCCTCATATAGCCACATTCGGCGGAAAACAATTGCTCATCAGCCAGGCGGCGAAGTGCATTTATGGATTCAACCCACTCACGGGTGAAGAACTTTGGCGCATCGAAGAACGCGGCCAACATTCTGCCGGCACCAGGCCAGTCATCGGACACGGCATGATTTATTTTCCAACAGGATTTTCTCAAGGCCAGCTCTTCGCGATCAAACCCGATGGCAAAGGCGACGTGACGGCGAGCAACGTGATCTGGAAATACAAACGCTCATCCGTTCCAGAAAAGCCGTCGTTGCTCCTCGTCGGCGAGGACCTTCACATGATCGATGACGGCGGAGTCGCCACCTGCATCGAGGCAAAGACTGGAAACGAAATCTGGTCCGAGCGCATCGGCGGCAATTATTCCGCATCGCCCATTTACGCGAACGGTCACATCTACACGTTCAGCGAAGAAGGCAAAGCGACCGTGATCAAGTCCGGGCGCAAGTTTGAAAAAGTCGCTGAATCAACGATGCCCGATGGATTCATGGCTTCACCCGCCGTCGATGGGAATGCCCTCATACTGCGGACGAAGTCGGCACTTTACAGGATTGAGCAGTGACCGGCTGCGATCATGTCCGCCAAGACCCACTCGGATCAGAGCGCTAGAATTGTCCGATTCCGCGTACTGTTGATGCTCTGCATCGCAGCGATGCTGGCCTATCTTTGCAGGAACACCATCGGCGTTGCCGAAAGCACGATCCGTCATGATCTCGACCTGACGAAAGAACAGATGGGCTGGATCATGAGCGCTTTCATGCTTCCATATGCGCTGGGACAGATACCGAGTGCGCGGCTGGGTGAGAAATGGGGGACGCGATATTGTCTGCCAACCTTTTCGATTATCTGGTCCATCGCGACCGCTCTCATGGGATGGGTGACAAGTGCGCCATCGTTGATTTTCTGCCGCATGTTGGAAGGCCTTTCGCAGGCAGGTTTGTTCCCCTGCTCCACCATGACGATCGCAAAATGGTTTCCCATCACCGGCAGAGCCTTTGCCAGTGGCGCACTCGGAAGCTCCATGGCACTGGGTGCCGCGTTTGGAACCGCACTCGGCGGTTACATCGTCGTGAAATTCGGCTGGCGATGGATGTTCTTCATTTTTGCAGCGCCGGGTTTTCTTTGGGCGGCTTGTTTTTATCAGTGGTTCAGAAATGAACCTGCCAATCATCATTCCGTCAGCAGAGAAGAACTTGAAAAGATCGCAGCCCACAGTGACCAATCGGATCCCAATCCGAACGAACCCACTCCGTGGCTGAGGCTATTCACCAGTCCCGCAACTTGGTTGATCTTCGGACAACAGACATGCCGAGCCGCCGCGCAAATGTTTTTTTTCAGTTGGTTCCCGACATTTCTGCAGGAGACACGAAACGTGTCCGTCGTGAAATCAGGCATCTACACGATGCTGCCTCAGTTGGGATTGGTTGCAGGCGGTTTGATCGGCGGATTGATTGTGGATTCCATTTTCAAGCGAACAGGCAGCAAGCGGCTCTCCCGAAGTGCTGTGGCCACGCTTTCCCTCACTCTCTGTTCACTTGCCGTACTCGCCTCCTATTTCATCAAGGAAACCAATGGCGCAATTGCTCTCATCACGGTGAGTGGATTTTTTGCCGGACTGGCTGGACCTTGTGGTTACACGATCACCATTGATATGGGTGGCCGTCACGTCGCCTCTCTCTTCAGTGCCATGAACATGTTCGCCAACCTCGGCGCGATGACATTTCCCGTGCTCGTCCCAAAGATTCTTCAGGTCACCAACCAAAACTGGGATGTTGTGCTCGTCATGTTCGCAGGTTTGTTTTTGGTCGCTGCGATTTGCTGGCTGTTACTGGATCCCGATGGCACAGTCTTTGAACAATCCCGGATAAAACGCGCACCGCGATGACCACGCATTCCACACCTCAAAGCCGTTGTCGATTTGCCATTGCCACGAGTGACATCACTCCGCCAAAAGACATTTATCACCGGATGTGGGGCGCGGCGAAACATGAACGGGCAACAGGAATCCATAGACCGCTCCGAGCGAGCGCGGCTATTTTCGCCCCGCTCTCCGGCGAGCAAAAACAAATTGTGCTCGCACTCGACCACTGCGTGCTCGGACGAGAAGAGTTGCAGACTTTTCTGAAGCGCGTTTCAACCGCAAGTGGAGTTGCTGCATCAGAAATGGTGGTCGTCTTTTCTCACACTCATGCAGCTGGTTTGATGAGTATGGAACGAGCGGAATTGCCGGGTGGGGATTTGATTGCGCCGTATCTCGCTCAACTTGCCGCCGTTGCTGCCGCCATCATCAACGAAGCACTCGGGCGCTTGATTCCTGTTACTCTCACCTATGGTTTTGGCAGATGCAATTTGGCGGCGCATCGGGATTTCTGGGATGAAAAGATCCAGCAGGTTGTTGTGGGTTACAACCCGACGGGCGAAGCGGATGACACAGTTCTCGTCATCCGCGCAACAGCAGATGACGGGAAACCCATTGCTGTCATTGTCAATTATGCCTGTCATCCCACAACGCTTGCCTGGGATAATACATTGATCAGTCCCGATTTTCCTGGAGCCATGCGCGAGACAATCGAATCGGTGACTCAAGCGCCGTGCCTATTTCTTCAAGGTGCTTCCGGCGAGCTTGGGCCGCGTGAAGGATTTGTGGGCGATTGTTCGGTTGCCGATCGGAACGGCCGTCAGTTGGCGCACGCAGCACTGTCTGCATTCGAATCCATGCCGCCAGCAGGAACTCATTTTGAGTACACCGGTGCCGTAGTTTCCGGCGCTACTATCGGGACTTGGAGACACACGCCGTTGTCGGAATCGGAAATCGATTCAAATGCGCACTGGCAGATTCGGCGGTACACAATTCCATTGCCGATCAAGTCTGACACTCCCACACAGAATCAAGTGCAAGCCGATTTGAAACATTGGCAGGATGAAGAAGTCCGATTGACGAGTCAGGGGCTGATTGAAGAATCACAAAACGCTCGCGCGATGGCTGAAAGAAAGCGGCGAATGCTGCACCGGCTCAAACAGATTCCTCCCGGAGACAACTATCCAATCGAAACTGTCTTGATGCGAATTGGCCCTGCGTTTTGGGTCGTTGTCCAAGGCGAGTATTATCAGACTTTTCAAACTTCCCTGCGAAAGAGATTCCCTGCGACGCCCATCGTTGTCTCCACGATCGCCAGTGATTGGGGCGCCTCTTACTTGCCCCCTGCGGAAATCTATGGCAGAGGCATCTATCAAGAAAGCATCGCCATTGTTGCCGCTGGTGGACTCGAACGAATGATCCAGGAGATTGGCGATGAGATCAACCTTTGGCAAAATCTACGAACCGCGCAACCCCGATGAAGATCACAAAGATTGAAACACATGTTTGTCATGCGCGAATGCGAAACTGGGTATTCGTAAAAGTACTCACTGATCAACCGGGCTTGTACGGATGGGGCGAGGCGACGCTTGAATGGCACACACGCGCCGTCGTCGGAGCCATTGAAGACTTGTCTGAGCTGGTCGTTGGCGAGGATCCCACCCGGATTGAACATCTCTGGCAGATGATGTATCGCCAGCATTTCTGGCATGGTCACGGCATCATCCGTTCCACTGCAATCGCTGGAATCGATCTGGCTCTTTGGGATATTGCGGGCAAAGTTTCCAATCTGCCATGCCATAAATTATGGGGCGGACCGGTGCGCGACTACATCCGCACTTACTGCCATTTGGGTGGCGGCCGATTGGAGGATTTTTATGAGACGGCCGAGGACGATGCCAAGCGATTTGCAGATCTCGCGCGAAATGCCGTCGCAGAAGGCTTCACCGCATTCAAGTGCATGGCTGTTCCTCCCACGATGCCGATTGAGGGATTGAAGCCAATCCGCACTGCTGAGGCAGCGGTGTCAGCCATGCGCGAAGCGGTCGGTGAGTCGATTGATATTATGGTTGATTGCCACGCTCGGCCTTCTCCGGCGATGGGCCTTAAATTTGGCAAGGCATTGGATCCATTTGGTCTCTACTTTTTTGAAGAGCCGTGCTGGCCGGAATCTGTCGATGGACTGGCGATGATTAATGCGGCGATCACAACGCCCGTCGCCACTGGCGAGCGAGTGACTCATCTGTCTGCCTTCCGCGAGTTATTCGAAAAACGCGCCTGCGAGATTTGCCAGCTCGACATCACACACTGCGGAGGATTTACCGAGGCCAGACGAATTGCTGCATTGGCCGACGCGCACCGGATTGCTCTGGCTCCACATAATCCGCAAGGACCTGTCAGCACAGCCGCATCCTTGGAATTTGGTTTTTCACAACCGGGATACATCATTTGCGAAACAGTTCATGCAGATGTGCCGTGGAGAAATGATGTCGTGTCCGAAGGATTCACGGTGGAGAAAAATGGTCGGATTGTCCGCCCGAACCAAAGGCCCGGACTCGGCATTGAAATCAACGAGGCAGAAGTTGCCAAACATCCATTCCAACAAGAACTGCCCCAACGCGTGTTCTACAAAGATGGAAGCGTCGGTGATTGGTGATATGAATACTCCCAAGGGCGTTTTGCCCATTCTTCACACTCCGTTTAACGATCGCGACGAGATCGATGAACGTATTTTGAAACGCCAGATCGATTGGGCATTCGAGCTAGGAGCCGATGGCTGTTGCACAGGAATGGTGAGCGAGTTGATTCGGCTCACGACTGATGAGCGACTTCATCTCACACAACTGTTACCGACACTGATAAAAGATCGCGGAACATTTGTCATGAGTGTCGGCGCCGAAAGCACGAAGCAGGCGGTCTTTTGGGCGACTGAAGCTGACAAAGCAGCCTGTTCGGCTGTGATGGCAATCCCACCGACAACAACTGCGTTATCGGATTCTGGATTGATCGATTACTTCAGCGCTATTGCACGCGCCACTGATCGTCCGTTAATCGTTCAGGACGCATCCGGGTATGTCGGGAAAACAATCCCCTTGAGCGTTCAGATCGCTTTGCTGAAGCAATTCGGTGCATCCAAAATACTTTTCAAACCTGAATCATCTCCCATCGGCCCCAATATTTCTCTGCTACGTGATGCAAGTAATCGTCGCGCGAGGATGTTCGATGGATCAGGAGGAGTATTGTTGGTTGACTGTCATCGGCGTGGCGTAGTCGGCACCATGCCCGGCATGGATTTGCTCGATGGAATTATTTGCCTGTGGAACGCGCTGCAATCTAAGAAAATGAAATTGGCATACGAGATCTACTTTCCCATCTGCGCGATTGTCACCTTGCAGATGCAAGCGGGTTTGGATGGGTTTTTAGCCATTGAAAAATATCTCATGGTGAAACGCGGTATCTTTCGCAGTGTGCGACGGCGCAAACCTTATCTGTGGGAACTTGATTCCGAAACCCAACTTGAAATCGATCGACTCTTTTCAATTCTACAGAAAACTCTGCGAAGCTAATCGATGAAATAAAACTCGTTGGATTGGATGAGAGTTTGAGCCAGTTCTCGCCACACAACTATGGGATCGGCGTTTGCAACCCCAACAAATCCGATGGAGTCAGCCAATTCTTCATGACTGGGAATTCTTTGGAAGATCAGTGAGTAGAGCCAATAGATCTTTGATTTGGAATCAGGCAACGACTTGAATTCTGGCCGTTCAACAATGGCAGAAGATTGAACAAAAATGAAACTACTGTTCATGAAGTAGAGCGCCTGTTGTGGAACCGTGGTGGCGAAGCGCTGTGGGCTGTGCGCGTCAGGATTTGCGAAGTCGAATGTGCGGAAATGTCCCGGTAGATTCTGCCGGTCAATGAACCCATAAATGGTGCGACGCAGCGATGGGTTCGCACCGGCGATGTCCACTGGTTGACCTTCCATGGTGAGATCCAAACGACCCGAGACTTGAAGGACAGAATCGCGCAACGATTCAAAACTGAGCCGCTGCCGATTGTATTTCGCGAGTAAGAGATTATTAGGGTCTTTGAGAAGAGCATCAGGCCTGTCGGTACTGGTTTGCTGATAGGTAGCCGAAAGCATGATCCAACGATGAAGTTTTTTGATCGACCAACCTTCTGCCATAAATCGCCATGCGAGGTAATCGAGAAGCTCAGGATGCGTGGGCGACTCAGCGCGCAAACCAAAATCACTCGGTGTCGGAACCAATCCCTGTCCAAAATGATGCATCCAAACACGATTCACGATCACACGAGCAGTTAATGGGTTCTCAGCGCTCGCAATCGATTTGGCCATTTCCAAACGGCCACTCCCATTCGTGAATGACGGGCGGTCTCGACCTGAAACAATTTGTGGAAATTGGAGCGGAATTGTTGGTCCCCGGTTACCCGGATTTCCGCGAACGAACACGACTGGCGCAACAGGCTGTGGAAGATCATTCAAGACATGTGCTCGCGGGGGAGCTGCTGGACTGTTGATTTTCCATTCCTCAACTTTGGTCTGAAATTTGCGAAGGGCGTCTTTCTCGGCGCGATTGAGCGCGTTCTCAAGATCATTATCTGGAAATTCCAAGGGTGCGCCAATGGAGCGCAACGCTTGCCGTAATGATTCCTGCGCGGGATCGGGCACCGCAGCGCTTTGAGTGAAGCGGCCGAACAATTGTGCGTATCGTTCCGACACTTCCTTGAGTGAACGCGGTGCGGGATCAGAAACAGCTTTGATAACAATTGGGTTCAATTGCTGTCCAAGTTGTCCATTGCTAAACGATTCGATGACCTTCGCGGCATTCTCAGCAAACTGATTTTCTGGCAATGAGGCGAATGTGTGCCACGGATGAAGAATCGGGTGGGGCGTTTTCTTTGTGTCCTTCAGATAATTCTTCCAACGAGTCAGGAAATAGAATCGAAGGTCATTCTTTTCAGCCGATGCACGAACCGCTGCATCATTCGCTCCAATCAAGCTCTGTCCAATGAGGAGATAGTTTGCGAGCGTGGCAGGTTTTTGAATTTCCTGAATGATCGCCTCTTTGTTGCGCTGACGATCTTGTTTCAACGCAGCTTCGCGGGATTTGAGTTCACGTTCGAATTCAAGAAAAGTTGCGGAATCCTTCGGCGTCGAAATGAGCGGCAAATCTGTCGGCTCGGTGGAACTGGCAAATACACCATAAAGCGAATAGTAATCGGCGGTCGGGATAGGGTCGTACTTGTGGTCATGGCAACGAGCACACGTGACCGTCAATCCCATGAAGCCGCGCGTCACAACATCAATTCTGTCATCGATGATGTCATGTGTATTTCCGATGAAACGGCGCCCAAGCGTGAGGAAACCCATCGCAGCGAGTGCGCGTTTGTCATCGCCCAAAGGAAGCTGGTCTGCGGCGATCTGTTCCAAAATAAATCGGTCGTACGGCAGATCTTCATTGAAGGAGCGGATGACATAATCCCGATATGTGTAGGAATACGGAAAACGTCGCTCGACATTCACGCCGACGTAACCCTTGTTGTCCGCATACCGCGCCACATCCAACCAATGGCGCGCCCAGCGCTCACCATAGCGAGGCGAGGCGAGGTAACGATCGATCAACCTAGAAAAAGAATCGGCGGCGTTATCCGCAAGAAAAGATTCCACCTCTGCCATCGTCGGCGGCAATCCGGTGAGATCAAATGCAGCGCGACGAATCAACGTGCGCTTGTCATCTGAAGGTGATGGAGAGAGTTGATTGAGTTCCAATCTGGCAAGAATAAAAGCGTCGATTGGAGAGGCCCCATTTTTGGCCGTCCGTGTTTTTGGAATTGGCGGATTCTTGACCGTCAAAAACGCCCAGTGATTGCGAACCTTTTCCGGATCAGAGAGCGGTGGTCCCATCGTAAGAGATTTATCGCGCGGATCAGGCGCTCCCATTCGGATCCAAGTTTCAAATGCGGCGACCTGTTGAGATAATAATGGTTTTCCCTTCGCCGGCATTTTCAATGCGCCTGATTGCTTGATCGCTTTGATCAGGAGGCTTTGTTCCGGGCGCCCCGGTACAATGACAACTCCAGAAACACCACCCTTTCGAAGATAGTCACGAGTGTCCAATTTAAGTCCGCCTTTTGCTTTTCCAGCTTCGCTATGACATTCGTAACAACGCTCGACGAGCACAGGGCGAATCTGTTTCTCGAAAAGTTCCATCCCTGCACTGTCCGCCGACGTCGCAGTTTCCATCGTCAGCAATAATGCTGAGCAAACTAACAGGGCGGCGTGTTTACGTGGCGAGTTCATGACCTAAGAACAATTTTGCCGGCGAGTGTCCCCGCCTTACCGAGTGTATTCTCTTCCTGTAGTCGGTGCGCCTCGGCAGCATCGGACAGGAGCAAGACTCGGTCGATATTCGCCCGAATCTTACCTTCACTCAACAAACGGTTGATGTCTTCAGCCGCTTGTCGCTGTGCAAGCGCAGGCGAATTGAACATCGCAAATCCGTGCAAGGCGCAGTCTTTCACATAGAATGGTCCAGCAGGAAAAACAGGACGGGCATCCCGACCGGCCATTAGAATCATCCGCCCACCCTGTGCAAGAAGGGGAACGGCAAAATCAAAATCCGCATCCCTCCGAGTTTCCCAGTAGACATTGATCCCATCGGGAGCGCTCTTCCGAATTTCGTCGGAAAGATTTTGTGACTGATAATTGATGGCGACATCGGCACCGAATGAGAGGCACTTCGCCACTCGCTCATCACTTCCGGCGGTGGCAATGACTCGTGCGCCAATCGCCTTGGCAATTTGAACTACCATCGAGCCGACTCCCCCTGCTCCTCCATTGACAAATATCGTTTCACCTCGCTTCAAATCTGCGCGACCAACCAGGCCAAGATGCGCTGTGATTCCAACGAGTGATACTGCGGCGGCGGTCTCTTCCGTGATGAATTTCGGGATCGGATACGCCCATTGTTCATCAACAACAATCAGCTCCGCAAATGTTCCTTGTCGCCCCATCAATCCTTGATTGGAACCCCAAACACGGTCGCCAACATTGAATCGGCTCACATCACTGCCGAGTGATTCGACGGTACCCGCAAAATCGCAACCGATGACATACGGAAAAGGGGCAGGCAATTTGATCAAGCCAGATCGGATGTAAGTGTCGATCGGATTCACCGCGACTGCGCCCACACGGATGAGCAGTTGTTGAGTGGCGGGCCGTGGTTCTGGACGATCTCCAAATTGAATCACATCTGGAGCACCGGTCATTTCGATGAATGCCGCTTTCATGAAGTCTTGAAAAGATTGAGAACAGCATCGGCCGCTCGCACACTGGCTCCGGGCGAACCAAGCGATTCGACAACTGCTTTCAATTTCGTCCTGATTTGATCGCAACGCTGCACATCCGCCAATAATTCCAATGCCGCCCTGGAAATATTGTCGGCTGTGGCGCGATTCTGAACGAATTCAGGAAACAGTTCTTCCTTCGCCAATAGATTCGGCATGGCCAGATATTGGACACTGATGATCCGTTTGGCCACCTGATACGTTGTCCAAGAAGTTTTGTACATGCACACGGTCGGCACACCAAATAGCGCACATTCGAGCGTCACAGTCCCGGTAGCCGCAATGGCAAGCTGTGAATGGCTCAACGACTCGGCGACAGTCCCTGTTTGAATATCGATTCCATTTTCGATCGTTGCCCCAAGCCGTTTCGCTTCGGCAATCCATGCCGCATTCTGAAGCACAAGCGAGAACTGCACAGGGCGAACGTTTCTGATTTTCTTTACCGCTCCGATCATCACAGGCAAATGCCGAGTAAACTCAGCCTCCCGACTTCCTGGCAACAATGAGATGAGCGGCAGAGGGGATGGGAGTGACGATACGGCGATATTGGCGTGGCGATCAATCAATGGATTCCCGACAAACTCAACATGCAATCGAGGGGTGTGTTTCGCGTACCATGTTTTTTCAAACGGGATGATACTGAGCAATAAATCCAAATCCTCAGCGAGAGTCTTGGCGCGACCCGGCCTTGATGCCCAGACTTGCGGCGAGACCAGTTGGATAATCTTCGGTGTCCAGTGGGGGTACAACTCGCGGCAGAAAATGAGATCCTTCCGAATCTTTCTGGCGAAGCGCCGATTGAATCCGGAAAAATCGACACAGATGATGCAATCGGGTTTACGCTCAAATGCCAATCGAATCAGTTGGTTGAACAGGCGTTTGAACTTTGTGTAGTTCAAAATTGCCTCCCAGATTCCGATGACCGAGTGGCGGGTCATGTCCACGATCACCTCGGCACCCACACTTGCCATTCGTTCTCCACCAGCTCCAAAGAATGTAGAATTTGGCGAGCGCGTTTGGATTGCACGAATTAATTCTGCAGCCAAGAAATCGCCGCTCGACTCCCCAGCAATCACCATGAATCGTTTCCCCTCGATCATCAACGCGACCCCTCAGATTGAATGATTCTCGTAATTTCGAGAGCCAACTCAATGGTCTTCACTGCTTCTTCGCCGCTAACAATCGGTATCTGGCGAAGCTCGACACACTCGATGAAATGGATCAACTCGAGTTTCAATGGTTCCTCTCGCTCGATTTGAACAGGCTCTCGAACGATTCGTTTACCGGCAAATTCACTGACGACTGCCGATGTCTCCGAAGTGAGCAGTTTGCGGATTAACGGCGTCTCTTTCTCTCCGTCTTTCGCCAGACGGAAGAGAAATCCTTTCTGTTCCCGATAATCGAGCGAGACGTAACTCGGATGTTCACCGCCGCTGAACACGCGAATCTTTCGCATCCTTTCCGGGCTGATGCGACTGGCCGTGAGGTTCGCCACACAACCGTTTTCAAATTTGAGCCGCGCATTGGCGATATCCTCCGAAGTGCTGAGGACAGAAATGCCGACCGCATCCACGCTCACAATCTTTGACCGGACAAAAGCGAGAACGACATCGAGATCGTGAATCATCAAGTCGAGCACCACTCCGATATCCGTACTGCGCCCCGGATAGGGAGAGAGTCGATGAGCCTCAATGAAACGAGGCACCTTCGCCACTTCTTGAAGCCTGTTGAACACCGGATTGAACCGCTCCACATGGCCAACTTGGATGATGCAGGAATGTTTCTTACCCAACTGCACCAACGCCGCAGCCTGAGCAGCGGTTTCTGTCATCGGTTTTTCCACCAGCACATGCTTCCCCTGCTCCAGTAAAGTCGTCGCGATTTCAAAGTGAGTGGATGTCGGCGTGACGATGCTGAAGGCGTCGCTCGCATTCGCTGCTTCAGCGAGCGAAGTGAACGCCGTCACCCCGTGGATCCCTGCGTGTTTACGCGCCAGATCGCCATCGGAATCATAGACCCCTGCGAAATGCACCAGACCATCGGCATGCAGTTGTTTGTAAATGCGCGCATGTTCTTTTCCAAGCGAGCCTGTTCCGACAACACTCACTCGGATTAATTTGTGTTTCCGTTGTGCGATCACTCCGGCCACAGTCTGCCATTCTCAATCGATGCCGACAATGAGAAGTCGCTCTTGAGCCAAGCCTGTTTCTAAGAATAGATTCGCACGTGGAACTGCTCCATTACATCTTGTGCGCTTCGGTGGGTTATCTGATTGGATCTATTCCAACTGGCTTCCTCATTGCCAAAGCCAGAGGTATCGACATCCGCACCGTCGGCAGCGGCAACATCGGTGCGACAAATGTCATTCGCATCCTCGGCAAAGGTCCGGGCATCTTCGTGCTGTTTGTGGATGCGCTGAAAGGATTCATATCCGCAGCCTTCATTCCCGCACTTTTATTGGGGATACCGGACTGCGGTTGTGAACACTCAACCTACCGCCTACTCGCGCTCATCGCCGGCATCAGCGCGATTCTCGGCCACAACTTCACCTGCTGGTTGAAATTCAAAGGCGGCAAAGGCATTGCGACATCTACAGGCGTATTCCTTTCCCTCTCACCCTTGACAATCGGAATCACATTGGGAATCTGGATCTGTGTATACACTCTGAGCCGCTATGTTTCACTTGCCTCCATCATCGCCGCAGTCACTTTACCGATTGCTGCCGGACTCACGAAGTCAGATCCGATCATCACCATTCTCGCTGCCATACTTGGACTGCTGGCAATCTGGCGACACAAAGCCAACATCGGACGATTATTGAAAGGGACCGAATACAAATCAGGGATGCAAATAGTTGAACAGAATCAAAGCGCCTCCAAGCGAATCACTGTACTCGGTGCCGGAGCGTGGGGCACGGCACTTGCAAAGCTGCTCACCGAGAATGGGCACATCGTCACACTTTGGGGACATGACACCGCTCGATTAGAGACAATCGCCAACACAGGACGCAACGAACGATTGCCGAACATCCAGTTGCCAGAGCCAGTACGCATTGAGAAACATCTGACCACCGCTGCCTCAACTGCAGATTACATCATCGTTGCTGTGCCGTCGCAGTTCGTGCGCGCAATCACATCTCAACTGCCGCAATTCTCCGGCGTAGTCATCAGCGTCACCAAAGGCATCGAGTTCGACACCGGCATGACGATGAGCGACATCCTCACGCAAACAATGCCACTGGCCGACAACGCTGTGCTCTCCGGCCCGTCATTCGCCATCGAAGTCGCCCGAGGCGTGCCCACGGCTGTTGTCGTGGCATCGCACAATTCAGCCACAGCACGTGAGGTGCAGGCATTATTCCATCGATCGACCTTTCGTGTCTACACCAGCACCGATATTCGCGGAGTCGAACTGGCTGGCGCACTCAAAAACGTGATGGGAATCGCCGCGGGCGTTTGTGATGGACTTGGATTGGGTGATAACTCAAAGGCCGCACTCATCACTCGCGCCATCGCCGAGATGCGCCGACTCGGCATCGCTCGCAACGCACAAGCAGAGACATTTGCCGGATTGAGTGGCTTGGGTGATCTGACGGCGACCTGTTTCTCAAAGCTCAGCCGCAACCGCGCACTCGGCGAAAGAATTGGCCGAGGCCAACCGTTACCGGCACCAAACGACATGCCTTTGGCCGAAGGCTACCCAACCACCCAATCAGCCCATCAACTCGCGCGCCAACTCGGCGTGGAGACGCCGATCATCAACGAAGTGTACGCAATGCTCTACGAAGGCAAGCCACCGGCTCAGGCGGTTCAAAACCTGCTCACGCGCGATTCGAAGGCCGAGGATTGACCGAAGCCAGTTCGCGCTGATGAGGAGCGTCGCAGTCGCTACAGCAGATTCTTGATGCGCGCGAGCAGATCGTTGTATTCCTCGAGCGCGGGAAATTCCGGGAACTGCTTCTTGATCGCCTCGGGCGCGTGGAAAAGAAACCCGTGATGCGCCTCGGCGAGCATCGTGGTGTCGTTGAAGGAATCCCCGGCGGAGATCACTTGATAATCCAGCGCCTTCAGCGCGGCGACGGCTTTCCGCTTCTGATCGTTCTGGCGCAGCTTGTAGTTCACGATACGGCCGTTCTCGATCACGAGCCGGTGGCAGAGGATCGTCGGCCAGTCGAGCTGGCGCATCAGCGGTTGAGCGAACTCCTCGAACGTGTCGGAAAGAAT